>NZ_JAVFWZ010000003.1:0-523513 GCF_040981245.1 Kocuria cellulosilytica
TTCTGCCCGTTGGGGTTGTAGATCTTGGCCGTGGGGAAGAACGAGTCCATGCCGAAGGTGCGGGCCTCGTCGGGGACGATGGGCACGATCCGGTGGCCGAACTCCTTCTCCCGCAGGAGGTCCTTGAGGATCCGCACGAAGGCCATGGTGGTGGCCGCCATCTGCTTGCCGGAGCCCTTCTTCGCGGACCGGTACGCGTCGTCGGACGGCAGCGCGATCTCGGGCTGCTCGTGCGGGCGGTCCGGGACGAAGCCGCCGAGCTCCTTCCGGCGCTCGAGCAGGTACTTGATCTCCGGGGAGTCCTTGCCGGGGTGGTAGTACGGGGCGCCGTAGAGGTCGCTCTCCAGCTCCTCGTCCGAGACGGGGATGCGCAGGTGGTCCCGGAAGGCCTTGAGGTCCTCCAGGGTCAGCTTCTTCATCTGGTGGGTCGCGTTGCGCGCCTCGAAGTGGCTGCCCAGGCCGTAGCCCTTGACGCCCTGCGCCAGGACCACGGTCGGCTGGCCCTGGTGCTCGGTCGCGGCCTTGTAGGCGGCGTAGACCTTGTGGTAGTCGTGCGCGCCGCGCTTGAGCTCCCAGATCTCGTCGTCGGACATGTCCGCGACGAGCTCCTTGGTGGCCGGGGACTTGCCGAAGAAGTGGTCGCGGATGAAGCCGCCGGACTCCGCCTTGTACGTCTGGTAGTCGCCGTCGAGGGTCTCGTTCATGATCCGCACGAGCTCGCCGTCCTCGTCCTTGGCGAGCAGCTGGTCCCACTCGCGGCCCCAGAGGACCTTCACGACGTTCCAGCCGGCGCCGCGGAAGAAGGCCTCCAGCTCCTGGACGATCTTGCCGTTGCCGCGCACCGGCCCGTCCAGGCGCTGCAGGTTGCAGTTGATCACGAAGTTGAGGTTGTCCAGCTTCTCGTTGGCGGCCAGCTGCAGCAGGCCGCGCGACTCCGGCTCGTCCATCTCGCCGTCGCCGAGGAACGCCCAGACGTGCTGGTCGGAGGTGTCCTTGATGCCGCGGTTGTGCAGGTAGCGGTTGAACTGCGCCTGGTAGATCGCGTTCATCGGGCCGATGCCCATCGACACGGTGGGGAACTGCCAGAAGTCCGGCATGGAGCGGGGGTGCGGATAGGAGGGCAGCCCGTTCGGGGCCTTGGTCTTCTCCTGCCGGAACCCGTCCAGCTGCTCCTCGGTGAGCCGGCCCTCGAGGTAGGCGCGCGCGTAGTTGCCGGGTGACGAGTGGCCCTGCCAGAACACCTGGTCGCCGCCGCCGGGGTGCTCGGGGCCGCGGAAGAAGTGGTTGAGGCCCACCTCGTAGAGGGTGGCCACGCCGGCGTAGGAGGAGATGTGCCCGCCCACGCCGATCTCGGGGCGCTGGGCCCGGTGCACCATCACGGCGGCGTTCCAGCGCAGGAACGCCCGGTACCGCCGCTCGATGTCCTCGTCGCCCGGGAACTCCGGCTCCTGGTCCACGGGGATCGAGTTCACGTAGTCGGTGGTGGTCACCATCGGCACGCCCACGCTCTTCGCGCCCGCGTGCTGGAGCAGGGCACGCATGATGTACTGCGCCCGCTCCGTGCCGTGCGTCTCGATCAGGCCCTCGAAGGACTCGATCCACTCCCGGGTCTCCTCGGCGTCGGAGTCCTTCAGGTTGTTGGTCAAGCCACTGAGGATGTGGTGGTTGCTGGATGAAGGCACGTTAAACCTCTCTTCGTCGAGTTGCCCGATCAGGTTCCCGGGCGGGTGCGCGCGAGGACGCGGCCGGGTCGTCCGACAGTCTCAAAATACCCGTTGCCCGTCCGGACGCCGCCCGGGGCGGGCGGACGTCCGGGAACCGGCCCGTCGTGCGGATTGCGCCGACAGGGCCACCCGGGCGCACGGGGTGTCTGTTGGGACCATGCTTCCACACCCGGGGCGGGCCGTCACACGACGTGTCACCCCACGATTCGGCGGTCCGCACCGTGCGGGAGCTTGAAAGAGTCCCTGATCCGGTGTTGTCTGGACGGTGAAGCCGGTATCCGGCCCGCCACCGGGCCCCCGCGGTCCGCCGACGGGCAGGCGGAGCCCAGCACCGGTACGCAGTGCGTGGTCGTCGTTCGTCGGCCCGATCCCAGAAGGAGCATGAACAGTGAGCGAGGCCAAGACCACCGCGGGTGACGCGGTAGTCCAGCTCGGTTTCAAGGATGGCGACTACATCCAGGAGTTCGGATACGACGAGGACGTCGACCTCGACCTGAGGGACGGCATCGAGGAAGTGATCGGCTCGGACCTGCTCGACGAGGAGGACCAGGAGGTCGTCGACGCCGTGCTCCTGTGGTTCCGCGAGGGCGACGGCGACCTGGTCGACACGCTGGTGGACGTCACCACCACCCTGGACGACGGGGGCGTGGTGTGGGTGCTGACCCCGAAGGCCGGGCGCGACGGCTACGTGCCGCCCGCGGAGGTCCAGGAGGCCGCGCCCACGGCGGGCCTGCACGTGACCACGACCGCGCGCGTCAGCGCGGACTGGGCCGCGACCCGGCTCATGCCCAAGCGCAACGTCTGACCGGGCGCCACGGAACCCACCGGAGGAGACCACGCATGCTCGAGATCGGCGCCCCCGCTCCGGACTTCACCCTCCAGAACCAGTTCGGCGAGCCGGTCGCCCTGAGCGGCCTGCGCGGGCGTCCGGTGGCGATCGTGTTCTTCCCGTTCGCGTTCTCCGGGACGTGCACCGGGGAGCTGTGCCGGCTCCAGGACAGCCTGCCCGTGTTCGACGACGCCGGGGTGCGGCTGCTCGCGGTGTCCGTGGACTCCAAGTACACGCTGCGGGCGTTCGCCCGGGAGGAGTCGTTCGACTTCGACCTGCTCTCCGACTTCTGGCCCCACGGGGCCGTGGCGCAGCGCTACGGGGTGTTCGACGCGGAGGCCGGCCTCGCGGAGCGGGCCACGTTCGTCCTGGACGCGGACGGCGTCGTCGTCGACGCCTTCCGGTCCGAGCGCGGTGTGCCCCGGGAGCTGGAGGCCTACCGCGCGGCCCTCACCCGGCTGCCCGGCTGAGCGCGGCCGGCCCGGTCCCCGAGCGAGCCACGATGCCCACCGTCCGCGCCGGCTACGGCGCCCCCGTGCCCCCCGACCAGTTCCCCGACCCCGACGCCGCCGGGCTCGACGCCGGGCTGGCCCTGGCCGCCGAGCTGCTGGCGGGCCGCCGGACCGCCGTGCTGACGGGCGCCGGGATCAGCACGGACTCCGGGATCCCGGACTACCGCGGCCCCGGCTCCACCCCCCGCACCCCCATGACGTTCGACGAGTTCACGGGCAGCGCCGCGATGCGCAGCCACTACTGGGCGCGCAACCAGTACGGCTGGCGCCACCTGGCCCGGGCCCGGCCGAACCCGGGGCACGCGGCCCTGGCCCGCCTCGAGGAGTCGGGGGCCGTGACGGGCGTGGTCACCCAGAACATCGACCGGCTGCACCAGGCCGCCGGGTCCCTCAACGTCGTGGACCTGCACGGGCGGTACACGCAGGTGGGGTGCCTGCGCTGCGCCAGCCGGATCCCGCGGTCCGTGCTCTCCGAGCTGTTCGACGAGCTCAACCCCGGCTTCTACGACTCGATCTCCTCCGCGGAGGACATCGAGTTCGCCCCGGACGCCGACGCCGTGGTGCCGCGCACGGCCGGGTTCCGGGTGCCGGACTGCCCCGTCTGCGGCGGGGTCCTGAAGCCCGACGTCGTGTTCTTCGGGGAGAACGCGCCCCGGCACCGGGTGCTGCGCGCGCTGCGCATGGTGGACGCCGCGGACGCCCTGCTGGTCGTCGGGTCGTCCCTGACGGTGAACTCGGGGCGGCGCTTCGTCCGGCACGCCGTGCGCGCCGACGTGCCGGTGGTGATCGTCAACCACGGGCGCACCCGGGGGGACGCCGCGGCACGGCTCAAGGTCGACGCCTCCGCGACCGAGTTCCTGGTGGGCCTCGAGCAGCGACTCGCCCGCCCGTAGGCTCCCCGCGGAATATGGGCAACGTCACACCGGAGCGGGCCCCCGGCCGGTCGGCGCCGGTCCGCCGCGGCGGGTAGCCTGTTCGGGAACCGGGTGCCGGCGGTTGCGCAAACCTCCCACCCGGTTGTCAGGGTCTTTAGCTCAGCTGGTAGAGCGCCACGTTTACACCGTGGATGTCATCGGTTCGATCCCGGTAGGACCCACCACGACGCGCCGGGGCCGTCCGCGGGAACCGGCACGCGGTCAGCGGAAGTACACCTGCTTGTTCCCGGGGCGGGTGCAGAGGACCACGATGCTGCCCGTGCGAGCGGCCTTCCGGGCCCGCTTCACGTAGCCGGAGGGCGGGCCCCCGCACAGCCGGGCGGCCCCCTCGGTGGCCTGGCCGACCGTGGCCTCGTCGAGCACCACCCTGGTGCCCAGGACCAGGTCGACCCCGCCAGCGGCGGCGGCGGGCGCGAGCGCGGCGCCCGACCACAGGGCGGCACCGGCCACGGCCCCCGCCAGTGCCCTCGTCCACGCGTTCATCCCCGGCCCCCCGACTCGTCGTGCTGCAGGACCAATCTAGGGGCCCCTGCGGAGCGCGCGGCGATTGTGACGCCGGTGCTCTCCCGGACGTCGCCGTCGGCCCGCCCGCGCGATCCGCCCCGGGAAGCGGCGGCAACAAGTGCGCACCGGACGTGGCAGGTCCCCGGGGTTTGTAGGCTGGGGGCATGCCAGCAGAACAGAAAGCCCAGATCGGCGTCACCGGCCTCGCGGTCATGGGCGCCAACCTCGCCCGCAACTTCGCCCGGCACGGTTACACCGTCGCCCTCCACAACCGCTCCGTCGGAAAGACGGACGCCCTGCTCGACGCCCACGGCGACGAGGGGACGTTCATCCGCACGGAGAGCCTCCAGGAGCTCGTGGACGCCCTCGAGACCCCTCGCCGCATCCTGGTGATGGTCAAGGCCGGCGCCCCCGTGGACGCCGTCATCGAGCAGCTCGTGCCGCTGCTCGAGAAGGACGACATCATCATCGACGGCGGCAACTCCTACTTCCAGGACACCCGGCGCCGCGAGCGGGAGCTCGCCGAGAAGGGCCTGGACTTCGTGGGCGTGGGCGTCTCGGGCGGTGAGGAGGGCGCCCTGCTCGGGCCCTCCATCATGCCCGGCGGCCCGGCCAAGTCCTACGACTCCCTCGGCCCCCTCCTCGAGGACATCGCCGCCAAGGCCGAGGACGGCAGGCCGTGCTGCGCGTGGATCGACACGGACGGCGCCGGACACTTCGTGAAGATGGTGCACAACGGCATCGAGTACGCCGACATGCAGGTCATCGGCGAGGCGCACGAGCTGCTCCGCTCCGTCGCGGGGCTCGAGCCGGCCGAGCAGGCCGACGTCTTCGAGCAGTGGAACCGCACCGAGCTGGCCTCCTACCTCATCGAGATCACCGCCCACGTGCTGCGCCAGGTCGACGCCCGCACCGACCAGCCCCTCATCGACGTGATCGTCGACGCCGCGGGGCAGAAGGGCACCGGCCGCTGGACGGTCCAGGAGGCCCTCGAGCTGGGCTCCCCGGTCACCGCGATCGCCGAGTCCGTCTTCGCCCGGGCACTGTCCTCCGCCGAGCCGGAGATGCGCCTCGAGGCGCAGCGCGTGCTGCCCGCCGGCGTCGGGGGCACCACCGAGGACGTCGTGCACGACCCCGAGTTCGTGGAGGACGTGCGCAAGGCCCTGTACGCCTCGAAGCTCGTCAGCTACGCCCAGGGCCTCGACATGCTCACCATGGCCGGCCGGGAGTACGGCTGGGACCTGGACCTCGCCACGATCGCGAGCCTGTGGCGCGAGGGCTGCATCATCCGGGCCGAGCTGCTCGAGGTCATCATGGAGGCGTACAAGGGCGACAAGCAGCCGCTGAACCTGCTGTTCGCCCCCGAGTTCGTCACCGCGATCGAGGACGCCCTGCCGTCCTGGCGGCGGGTCGTGGCCCGTGCCGTGGAGCGCGGCATCCCGGCGCCGGTGTTCGCCACCACGCTAAACTACTACGACTCGCTGCGCCGGCCCCGGCTCAACGCGGCCCTCACGCAGGGGCTGCGCGACTACTTCGGCGCGCACACCTACCGGCGCACCGACGACGCCGAGGGCGTCTACCACACCCTCTGGAGCGGGGACCGCTCCGAGGTCGTCGCCTGATCGGCCCGACCCCCGCACGACGGCGCCGGCCGGCCGTCTCCCGATCCGGGAGCGGCCGGCCGGCGTCGTGCTGACCGGGACGGCTCGGATCCGCATGGTGGCTCGGATCCGCAGAGCGGGTCAGATCCACATGGCGGGATCGATGTAGCTGGAGGGGTCCACGAGCGGCTGCTGCTTCTCCGGGGTGCGCGGGCGGACCTTGCCGGGGATCCCGGTCACGATCGAGTCCTCCGGGACGTCCTTGACCACCACGGCGTTGGCGCCCACGGCGGAGTCGGCGCCGATCTCCACCGGGCCGAGGATCTTCGCGCCGGCGCCGATCACCACCCGGTCGCCCACGGTGGGGTGCCGCTTGACCTTCTCGAGGGAGCGCCCGCCCAGGGTCACCCCGTGGTAGATCATCACGTCCTCGCCGATTTCGGCGGTCTCCCCGATGACCACTCCCATGCCGTGGTCGATGAAGAAGCGGCGCCCGATGGTGGCGCCGGGGTGGATCTCCACGCCGGTGAGGAAGCGGCCGAGCTGGGAGACCGTGCGGGCCAGCAGCCGCCGGTCGGGTCGTTGCCAGAGCCGGTGGGACAGCCGGTGGATCCAGATGGCGTGCAGACCCGAGTAGTTGAGGGCGATCTCCGCCCGGGAGCGCGCGGCCGGGTCGTGCGTCCGGGCCGTCTGCAGGTCCTCGGCGAGTCGGCTCCAGAAACTCACGGCTGTCCTCTGTTCTTCCGGGGGCGGGGTCGTGTCCCGCCGGGGCCGGCGGGACGTGCGGGGGCGCGGACGGGAACGACCCGCCCACCACCGGGGGCAACGTCACCGGAAGGCGGCGCTATTCCCGGCGGGGACGGGTCGTGCGGGCGTCGCTGGGCTCAGCCCCGGATGTCCTCGTAGAGCAGGGTGGAGATGTAGCGCTCGCCGAAGTCGCACACGATCGCGACGATCAGCTTGTCCCGGTTCTCCTCCTTGGCGGCCTCCTGGAGGGCGGCCCAGACGATGGCGCCCGAGGAGATCCCCCCGAGGATGCCCTCCTTGGTGCCGAGCTCGCGGGCGACCCGCACGGAGTCCTCGACGGTCACGTCGTAGACGTCGTCGTAGATCTCGCGGTCGAGGATGTCCGGGACGAAGTTCGCCCCGAGGCCCTGGATCTTGTGCGGACCGGCCTTGCCCTCGGTGAGCAGCGGCGAGTCGGCCGGCTCGACGACGACGAGGCGCACGTCCGGCTTCTGCTCGCGCAGGTAGCGGCCCGCGCCCGTGATGGTGCCGCCGGTGCCCACACCGGAGATGAACACGTCGACCTGGCCCTCGGTGTCCTCCCAGACCTCGGGGCCCGTGGTCGCGTAGTGGATCGCCGGGTTGGCCTCGTTGGCGAACTGGCTGGCGAGGACCGCGTTCTCGGTCGTCTCGACGATCTCCTGGGCCTTCTCCACGGCGCCGCGCATGCCCTCGGCGCCCGGGGTGAGCACGATCTGGGCGCCGTAGGCGCGGAGCATGACCCGCCGCTCCGTGGACATGGTCTCGGGCATGGTCAGGATGACCTTGTAGCCGCGGGCGGCGCCGACCATGGCCAGCGCGATCCCGGTGTTGCCGGAAGTGCCCTCGACGACCGTGCCGCCCGGCTTGAGCTGGCCGGACTTCTCGGCGGCGTCGATGATGGCCACGCCGATGCGGTCCTTGACGGAGCTGGCCGGGCTGTAGAACTCCAGCTTCACGGCGACGTTGCCGGGCAGGCCCTCGTCGAGCCGGTTCAGGTGGACGAGCGGGGTGCGGCCCACGATCTCGGTGACGTCGTTGTAGATCTTCGCCATGTGCGTACCTCGGTTTCTGAGTGGTCGGTTCTCTGTCGGGCTTCTGTGTCGGATTCCGGTGGAGCTCGGGTGCTGCACTGGCCGCCGGTGCTCTGGGGGGCCCGCGGCGGCGCGGTCCTAGCTCAGCCTAGCCAGGCCCCGCAACCGCTACTACGCGGTAAGCCACGCGGAGTAACGTTGCCGGACCTTCGCCAGCTTGGGGTTGATGATCACCTGGCAGTAGCCGTTCCAGGGCTGGGCGGCGTAGAAGTCCTGGTGCTCGGGCTCCGCCTCCCAGAACGTGCCCAGCGGCTCGAGCGTGGTGACGATCGGCTGGTCCCACGCGGGCTGCGTCCGGGCGATCGAGCGCTCGAACAGCTCCCGCTGGGACTCGTCGGCCCAGAACATGGCGGACCGGTACTGGGTGCCCACGTCGTAGCCCTGCCGGTTGAGCGTGGTGGGATCGTGGCCGGTGAAGAAGAGGTCGAGGATCACGTCCGCCGGCACGACCGACGGGTCGAAGGTCACGGCGACCGCCTCCGCGTGGCCGGTCGTGCCCGAGCACACCTCGTAGTAGCTCGGGCGCCCGGGACCGCCCCCGGTGTACCCGGAGACCACGGAGGTGACTCCCCGGGTGATGCGGTAGACGGCGTCGAGGCACCAGAAGCACCCGCCGGCGAGCACGAAGGTCACGGGGCCGGCGGGGTCGCCGGGAGCGGGAGCAGGGACGGGGCGTGCGTCGTCGTGCGCGGAGAAGGCCATGACCCGTACAACACCGCACGGCCCGCATCATTCCCGGGGCCCTCCGGGCCCGCGCCGGGGACGGCTCCTAGACTGGCCCCATGAGCGAGCAGAGCACGTCCCCGCCCCGGCCCGCGCCCTCCCTGTCGGAGGTGCTCGAGGCCGTCGAGCAGCTGTGGCCCCTGCGCCTGCAGGAGCCCTGGGACGCCAGCGGGCTCGTCACCGGGCGCCCGGACCAGCCGGTCCGCCGGATCCTCTTCGCGGTGGACCCCGTGGCCGACGTCGTGGCCGAGGCGGTCGCCACCGGCGCCGACCTGCTGATCACCCACCACCCCCTGCTCCTGCGCGGGGTGACCTCGGTGGCCGCCGACGGCTTCAAGGGCGCCGTGGTGCACGAGCTCATCGAGCACCGGTGCGCGCTGCTCGCCTGCCACACCAACGCGGACTCGGCCCCGGACGGCGTCTCGGACGCCGTGGCCCGGGCCGCGGGGCTCACGACGACGACGCCGCTCGCCCCGCACCCCCACGACCCGGCCGTGGGCATCGGGCGCGTGGGGGAGCTGGCGCGTCCCGTCCGCCTGCGCGAGCTGGCCCGGCGCCTGGCCGACGCCGTGCCGCCCACCGCCCACGGCGTGCGCGTGGCCGGGGACCCGGACGCCCTCGTGCGGCGCGTCGCGGTGTGCGGGGGAGCGGGGGACTCGCTCCTCGACGCGGTGCGGGCCGCGGGGGCCGACGCCTACGTGACCGCGGACCTGCGCCACCACCCCGCGTCCGAGGCGCGCGAGGCCGCCGTGGGGCCCGGGGCCGACGGCACGCCGTACCTCGTGGACCTGTCCCACTTCGCGAGCGAGTGGCTGTGGCTGCCCGTGGGCGCCGCGGCGCTGCGGGCGGCGCTCGCCGCCCGCGGCCACGACGTCGAGGTCGAGGTCTCGCACCGGCGTTCCGACCCGTGGGACTTCCGCCTCGACCACCCCGGCCACGACGGGCCCGACCCCGTCCGGTCCGGCCGGGACCACCCCGGCCACGACGGGCCCGACCCCGTCCGGTCCGGCCGGGACCACCCCGGCCACGACGGGTCCGACCCCGTCCGGTCCGGCCGGGACCACCCCGGCCACGACCGTTCCGCCCCCGACCCCGCCGCCCCGACCGCAGGAGGACCCGCATGAGCACCGCCACGCCTGAGCAGCAACGAGCCCTGCTGGCGCTCGAGCAGGTCGACGCCCGGCTGCGCCGGATCACCGCCCGGATCGCGGAGCTGAAGGCCGACCCCGAGGTCGCCGCGGCGCTGCAGCTGCGGGCCCGGGCGATCGCCACCGCGAAGGAGCTCGAGTCCGGGGAGCAGGCGATCCGCGACCGGCTGGCGGCCGCCGAGCAGAAGGCCGCCCGCGTCCAGGCCTCGATCGAGAAGGACCGCCGGCGCCTCGAGCAGGGCGGATCCGCCAAGGACCTCATGGGTCTGCAGCACGAGATCGAGACCCGCACCCGGCAGCTGGCCGAGGCCGAGGAGGCGGAGCTGGAGATCATGCAGGAGCTCGACGACGCCGTGGCGCACCGCGCCCGGATCACCCCGCGGCTCAAGGAGGCCGACGCGGAGGCGCGCCGTCTCGTTGCGGCACGGGACGAGGAGGGCCGGACCCTGACGGCCGAGCGCGGCGACCTGGCCGGCACGCGCACCGCCGCCACGGAGGGCGTGGGCCATCCCGGCCTGCTGGCGCGGTACGAGAGGATCCGGACCGGGCGCGGCACCGAGCGGCCGGCGGCCGCGGAGCTGCGGGGCACCGTGTGCGGGTCCTGCGGATCGGCGCTCAGCCCCACGGACGCCGCGACGTTCCGGGCCGCGGCCGCGGACGAGGTGCTCACGTGCCCGGAGTGCGGGGTGATCCTCGTCCGCTCCTGAGGCCCCGGCTGGGCCGGGCGCGCCGGCGGCGCCGGGAGGGAAGCGGGGGACAGGCCGGCCTGTAAGCCGGGTTCTGTGCACACGGCCGGTCGCCCGCGCCGTGCTGGTGACCATCCATCTAGGCCCACCGTTGCCGGTGGGCTCGAGCGGCCTACCCGGGTGCTCGGACGAGCAGCCCTCGGACGCACCCTGTCTGGCCTTGCTCCGGATGGGGTTTGCCGAGCCGCGCCGGTCACCCGGCGCGCTGGTGGTCTCTTACACCACCTTTTCACCCTCACCCGCTGCCCGGACGGACCGGGGCGGGCGGTCTGTTTTCTGTGGCACTTTCCTGCGGGTCTCCCCGAGTGGGCGTTGCCCATCATCCTGCTCTGCGGAGCCCGGACTTTCCTCGCGCCGCGGCAGCCGGAGCTGCGCGGCCCGCGGTCACCCGGCCGACCTGTCCGCCGCCCATCCTACCCGCCGGACCAGCGGGTCCGGACCGGGCCGGGGCTCCCGGTCCGCCCCGGCGGGCGCACCGGCCCCGCCGGGTCACTAGACTTCTGCGGGTGCTGATCCTCCTCCCGCCCTCCGAGACCAAGACCGCCCCCGACGCCGGTGCGCCCGTCGACCCCGCGCTGCTGTCCTTCCCCAAGCTCACGGCCGCCCGCGAGCAGGTCCTGGCCGAGCTGGCCGCGACGAGCGCCCGCGACGACGCGCTCGAGCTGCTGGGCGTGGGGGAGCGGCTGCGGGGAGAGGTCGAGCGCAACACCCGCCTGGGCGCGGAGCCCGCCGCCCCGGCCCTGAGCGTCTACACCGGCGTCCTCTACGACGCCCTGGACCCGGCCGGGATGCCCGGGGCGCAGCGGGCCGCCGCGGCGGAGACCCTCGTCGTCGTCTCGGCCCTGTGGGGCGCGGTGCGCCCCGCCGACCGGATCCCCGCCTACCGCCTGGCCATGGGGGCGGAGCTGCCGGGGCTCGGCCGGCTCGCCGCCCACTGGAAGCAGCACCTTCCGGCCGTGCTGGGACCCGCCGCCGGGGACGGGATCGTCGTGGACTGCCGGTCGGCGGCCTACGCGGCGGTGTGGCGCGGCCCGCGCGAGCGGACGGTGGGCGTGAAGGTGGTCCGGGAGCGTCACGGGAAGCGGCAGGTCGTCTCGCACATGGCCAAGCACACCCGCGGGCTGCTCGCCCGGCACCTGGTCGAGCGCGCCGCCGAGGGTCAGCGCCCAGGGACGCCGCAGGAGCTGCTCGCGGCGGCGCGGGAGCGCTGGCACGCCGAGCTCACCGAGCCCACGGCCCGGTCGGCGGGCGAGCTCGTCGTGGTGCGCACCGAGGACTGAGCCCGGGGGCGGGCCGGTCGCGCAGGTCGCGGGTCCTCGGCTCGGGCCCGGGGCCTGCGCCGGAGACTGTCGAGCCCGGGTCAGGGGCCTGCGCGGCCGGCTGCCGGGGCTCGGGCGCGGACCTGCGCCGGGCCCGCCGGGGGGTCAGTGGCCGAACGGGTCCTCGTCGACGCCCGGCGTCCAGGTGTGGCCGGCCCGGCCCCAGCCCTCGGCCTTGACGGCCTTGCGCGCCTTCCGGGCCCACCGGTCGTTGAGCCGGTCCACGTAGAGCTTGCCGTCCAGGTGGTCGTACTCGTGCTGCATGACCCGGGCGAACCATCCCGTGGCCTCGAAGTCCACCGGACGGCCGTCGGCGTCGAAGCCGGCGACCCGGACCCAGTCCGCGCGCTTGAGCGGCCAGCTGTGGCCCGGCACGGACAGGCAGCCCTCGGCCTCCTCGTCCGGGTCCGGCGGGTCCTGGGAGATCTTCCCCGGGGTTAGGACGGGATTGACCAGGACGCCGCGCGGCGGCACGCCGTCGTCGTTCTGGAAGGTGTAGGTGAAGATCCGCAGCCCCACGCCGATCTGCGGAGCGGCGAGGCCCACGCCGTGGGCGGCGTCCATGGTCTCGTACATGTCCTCGACGAGGGCGCGCAGCTCCTCGTCGAAGCGGGCCACCTTCGCGGCGGGACGGTGGAGGACGGGATCACCGGTGATCACCACGGGACGGACGGCCATGACGCACTTCCTTCGACTTGCCGGGGCTGACGCCCCTTCGAACCGGACCGGGAACGACGAAAGGCCGTCCCGAGTCCTCGGGACGGCCTTTCACAGCGGGTGAGCGACGGGGGTTGAACCCGCGACCTCCTGGACCACAACCAGGCGCTCTGCCGAACTGAGCTACGCCCACCATGAACGCCCGCCGGAAGACCGTGCTTCCGCTGGGCAACGCATACGAGTGTACCGCATTCCCGGACCGCCCCGGACCACGCCGGAGTCCTTCCTCCGCCGCCCGCGGGCCGCGCCGGCGGAGGACGGGCTCAGGCGCCCGTGCGGGAGGCGGAGATCTCCGCGGCGATGGTCCTCGCGGTCTCCGAGTCCGGTCCCGGCTCGGGAGCGAACACGGCGCGACGGTAGTAGCGCAGCTCGTCGATCGAGTCCCGGATGTCGCCGAGGGCCCGGTGGTTGCCGGTCTTCGGCGGGGCCTGGAAGTAGGCCCGGGGGAACCAGCGGCGGGAGAGCTCCTTGATGGTGGAGACGTCGATCACGCGGTAGTGCAGGTGCGCCACGAGCTCCGGCATGTCGCGCACCAGGAACGTGCGGTCCGTGCCCACCGAGTTCCCGCCCAGGGGCGCCCGGCCCGGCTCGGGCACCCACTGCTTGACGTAGGCGAGGACCTGCGCCTGCGCCTCCTCCATCGTCATGCCGGAGGGGAGCTCGTCGAGCAGCCGGGAGGAGGTGTGCATGTTCCGCACGAAGTCCCCCATCTGCGCCAGCGCCGCCTCGCTCGGTCGGATCACGACGTCGACGCCCTCGCCGAGGACGTTGAGCTCGTCGTCGGTGACGAGCGCCGCCACCTCGATGAGGGCGTCGTCCTCGAGGGACAGCCCCGTCATCTCGCAGTCGATCCACACTATGCGTCCGTTCGAAATAGCCACCCGGACAATCTACCGTGCCGCCCCGACGGCGGAGCTCCCGCCCCGGCTCCTCCGGGGATCCCGCAGCGGCCGGGGATAGGATCGGGGCGACCACGGGTCCGTGCTGCGCCCAGCCGCGGCACCCGAAGCCACCGGACGGGCGCATCGGGAGAGCAGTGCAGACCACTTCGAGGACGGCGGCCCCGGGCGAGGGCCCCGACGGCGTCCGGCCGCCGGCGGATCCCGGGAGCTCGCGGTACATCTCCGGATCGCCGCTGCGGACCGTGATCATGGGCACCGTCGGCTCCGTCATGCTGCTCGTCGGCTCCCTCGGCGTCGGCTGGCTCGCCTCCGTCTCCCCGCTGCGGCAGGCGCCGGTGATCATCGGCATGCGCTTCACCACCACCGGGGTGATCGTCTCCATTCTCCTGCTCGCCGTGGGCGGGATGCTCCTGATCCGCGAGTGGCTGCGGCTGGGGCAGAAGCTCAACCGGTGGGGACCGGGCAGCGGCCGGTGGGTGCTCACCGCCATCGCGGCGTGGTCCGCCCCCATGCTCGTGACGATCCCGCTGTTCAGCCGCGACGTGTACTCCTACATCGGCCAAGGCAGGGTCATGGCCAACGGGCTCAACCCCTACGAGCACGGCGTCTCCACGATCGACAACTTCTTTCAGCTCGGCGCGGACCAGATGTGGTCGGAGTCCCCGCCGCCCTACGGGCCGCTCTTCCTGTGGATCGAGCAGTTCGTGGTGGCCGTCACCGGGGCGGACCCGGACGCCGCCGTGCTCTGGTTCCGGGGGCTGTGCGTGCTCGCCGTGATCGCGTGCATGTGGCTGATCCCGCGGCTCGCACGGCTGCACGGCATCAACCCGGCACGGGCCCTGTGGCTGAGCGTGGCGAACCCCCTGTTCCTCACGAACTTCATCGTCTCCGTGCACAACGACGCCATCATGATCGCCCTGGCCCTGGGCGGCACCTACGCGGCCGCCGTGCACCGGAACTGGAAGGGCGGACTGCTCGGCACCACGCTCGTCACCCTGTCCGTGGCGATCAAGCCCATCACGCTCGTCTTCCTCCCGTTCATCGGCCTGCTCTGGGCGGGCCGGGGCGCCTCGTGGACCCGCCGCTTCGTGATCTGGTTCCTCGTGCTCGCCTACTCGATCGCCCTGCTCGGGCTGATGGGCCTGGTCAACGGCTTCGGCTTCGGCTGGGTCGCCGCCATGTCCACCCCGGGCTCGGTGTCCATCTGGTACGCCCCCGTGGGCTTCGTCGGCGGCCTGGCCGCGACCCTGGCCGCGGCCGTGGGCGGCGACTCGGGCCAGTGGCGGGAGGTCACCCACTCGGTGGGGCAGGCGCTCGCGGTGCCGGTGATCCTCTGGCTCATGTTCGTGGGCCGGGACGAGCGGATCATCCGCCGTCTGGCGTGGGCGTTCGCCGCGATCGTGCTCTTCTCCCCGATGATCCAGGCCTGGTACGTGGTGTGGCTCATCCCCCTGTTCGCCGTCACGGGCATCCGCAGCGACTGGCAGGTGGACATCCTGTTCTTCCTCACCGTCTTCTTCATGATCTACGCGGTGTCCGACCAGCTGGACGTCTTCCCGTACCTGGACCTGGACCTTAGCTCCGGCCGGCTGATAGCGGCGGTCGTCGCCCTCTCCTACGGCGTGTACCTGTGGTTCATCGACCCGGCGACCCGGCGGCTCTTCCGTGGCCGCTATCAGCCCCCGGTGCAGAGCGCCGTGATCTGAGCCGGGCCGGGCCGCCCCGGCGGCCGGGCGGTTCCTCCGCGGCCGCTGCCCGCCCTCGGTGCGGCGTGCCGCGCACCGACGGCGGACCGGGCCGCCGCGGCGAGTTGGTAAACTCGTGCGCGGCGCCCGGGACGGTCTCCCGGGCGGCCCGCCTCAGTAGCTCAGTGGATAGAGCAGGAGCCTTCTAATCTCTTGGTCGGGGGTTCGACTCCCTCCTGGGGCACCCGTGCGACCCCGTCCCGCCGGCTCACCGCCGGCAGGGCGGGGTCGTTGTCACTCCGGGACGAGGACGCCGTGGCCGTCATCCCGCCCCTCGCGCCCACCGCTGCTATGTGCTTTCGCGAAAGTGTGGACAGCCACCACCCTGTGAATTCGCATACGTTAAGAAGCACATCGCGGGGTGCGGTGCTCCGGCCACCCGACGTCCTCGCCGGGACGGGGAAGGGGAGGACCAGCACCTCGGCGACGTCCCCGGCGGCAGCCCGCCGGGACGGCCGCAGTTCCCGGACGGGGTGCCCGGGGCGGCCACGGACCGTGCGTCCGGATCCGATCCAGGGGAGGAACCATGAGCGTCACCATCATCAGGCAGTGGACGGGCCGGGGGGCCCGCTACTACCACTACGACACGGTGGAGGAGGCCACGGAGGACACCAGGGACTTCATCGTCCGGCAGGTCGGCGAGGACATCGATCCGCAGCAGCTGGAGACCATCACCCGTGGCGTCGTCGACCTGCACTGCATGCACCTGGACTTCCGGGAGGACTGCGTCGTCGTCGAGCCGGGGAGCGCCGCGTAGCCGCAGGGGTCGCACGGGAAAGGACACGGGTGCGCGGCGCGGTGGCCGCACGCGGGGGAGAGCGCGCCCGGCGCGGAGCCGGCTGTGCCGGGCCAGGGCGGCCGCACTGCACCGTCGGGTCCGCGCCGCGAGGGCGTGCCGGCCGACGACCGCGGGAACGCCTTGCCGGCCGCAACGAAGCGCTGCGGCCGGCAGGCCGCCCGGCGGCGATCCTGCGGGCCACGGCCCCCGTCCGGCGCAGCCGCCCCCGAGGCGGCGGGCGCGCGGCCGTCGCGGAGCGCGGAAAAGCCGCTCCCCGGTGCATCCACAGGGGTTCCCGCACCGGTAGTAGGGGTGAGGACACCCGCGCAGGATGTCGTCCGGCAGGCCACCACCTGCCAGGCCACTGCAACGAACATCGAGGTGAGTCCGATGGCCCGGATCCGGCTCTGCCAGTGCGGCGCCCCGCCCCTGTACGGCCCGTGGTGCTGGGCGTGCTCCCACGAGCAGGAGCGGCGCCGGGAACCCCTCGGCGTCATCGCTTGGAACGCCGCCGACATCGACGGACAGTGAGCACGTCCGCAGTCCGACGGTGCCGGGCCGTGGGCGGGTGACCACGAGCGCGACCCTTCGCCTCACGGGCCATGGACCTCGCGACGGGCGAAGCCGCCGGACGCGGGGCCCTCGGCCGCACTGCACAGCGCACCGTTCCCCGGCGACGACGGACCCGCCGTCCACACCGCGGGCGTCCGCGCCGCGGCGGCCCACGGTGCGGACGGACGCTGGGTGCACCCCGCCACCGGGGCCAGCACCGGCCGCACCGGCCGCCGTCCAGAGGAGTTCTCGATGACCGAGCAGATCACCGTCCGCGGCTACGTGGCCACGGATCCCGAGTCCCGCAGCCTGCCCGACGGCACCGTGGTGGTGACCTTCCGCCTGGCCTCCACCCCGCGCTGGTTCGACCAGCAGGCCGGTTCGTGGCGGGACGGGCACACCAACTGGTTCTCGGTCCAGGCGTTCCGCGCTCTGGGGCTCAACGTCCTGGCCAGCATCAAGAAGGGCCAGCCCGTGGTGGTGGTCGGCAAGCTCAAGGTCCGGTTCTGGGAGGGCGAGCACGGCCGCAACACGGCGGTCGACGTGGACGCGGTGTCCGTCGGCCACGACCTCGGGCTCGGCACGGCCTGCTTCCAGCGCACCGTGAGCTCCTCGCCGCCCGCCGACCAGGCGGGGGAACGGCTCGCCGGACAGCCCGAGGACGCAGCGGCGACCGGTGCCGCGGACGCTCCGGCGGCCCCGGGCGAGGTTCCATCGGGCTCGGGCGGCGACCACGACGCCGGGGCCCCGGCCGTCCCGGAGGGCGTCGACCCGGAGACCGGTGAGCTCGTCGGGGCGGCGGCCGACCCCGGCCGGCGCTCCCGCCGGCAACCCGCGGCGGGCTGAGCCGCCCGGGCGGGGCCGGCCCGGTGTGCCGGGGACGGATCGGACCGCGGGGCCGCCCTGGTGTCCGAGGGACGGAGCGGGGCCGCGATGTGGCCGTCCTCGCTCCGTCCCCGCCCGTGGGCCGCCGCGGAGCGGGGTAGCCTTGAGGGCATGGCGGAATTCATCTACACAATGTCCAAGGCCCGCAAGACCGTGGGCGACAAAGTCATCCTGGACGACGTCACCATGTCGTTCTACCCCGGCGCGAAGATCGGCGTCGTGGGGCCCAACGGGGCCGGCAAGTCCACCATCCTCAAGATCATGGCCGGTCTCGACCAGCCCTCCAACGGAGAGGCGAGGCTCAGCCCCGGCTACACCGTCGGCATCCTGCTGCAGGAGCCGCCGCTGAACGAGGAGAAGACCGTCCTCGGCAACGTCGAGGAGGGCGTGGGCGAGATCAAGGCCAAGGTCGACCGCTTCAACGCGATCTCCGAGGAGATGGCCCAGCCGGACGCCGACTTCGACTCCCTCATGGAGGAGATGGGCAGGCTCCAGGAGGACATCGACGCCGCCAACGCCTGGGACCTCGACTCCCAGCTGGAGCAGGCGATGGACGCCCTGCGCTGCCCGCCGCCGGACACCGACGTCAAGGTCCTCTCCGGTGGCGAGCGCCGCCGCGTGGCCCTGTGCAAGCTGCTGCTGCAGAAGCCGGACCTCCTGCTGCTGGACGAGCCCACCAACCACCTCGATGCCGAGTCCGTGCTGTGGCTCGAGCAGCACCTGAAGGACTACCACGGCGCCGTCATGGCCGTGACCCACGACCGGTACTTCCTCGACCACGTGGCCGAGTGGATCTGCGAGGTCGACCGCGGCCGGCTGTACGGCTACGAGGGCAACTACTCGGCCTACCTCGAGACCAAGCGCGCCCGCATGGAGGTGCAGGGCAAGAAGGACGCCAAGCAGGCCAGGCGCCTGGCCGACGAGCTCGAGTGGGTGCGCTCCAACGCCAAGGGCCGGCAGGCGAAGTCGAAAGCCCGTCTGGCCCGCTACGAGGAGATGGCCGCCGAGGCCGAGAAGACCCGCAAGCTGGACTTCGAGGAGATCCAGATCCCGCCGGGACCCCGCTTGGGCAACCTGGTGATCGAGGCGAAGGACCTGCAGAAGGGCTTCGGGGACCGCAGCCTCATCAAGGGGCTGTCCTTCTCCCTGCCGCGCAACGGCATCGTGGGCGTCATCGGCCCCAACGGCGTCGGCAAGTCGACCCTGTTCAAGACCATCGTGGGGCTTGAGGAGCTGGACGGCGGGGAGCTGCGGATCGGCGACTCCGTCAAGATCTCCTACGTGGACCAGAACCGCGCGAACCTCGACGCCAACAAGTCGCTGTGGGAGGTCGTCTCCGACGGCCTCGACTACATCAACGTCGGCAACGTCGAGATGCCCTCGCGCGCCTACGTCTCCGCGTTCGGGTTCAAGGGCCCCGACCAGCAGAAGAAGGCGGGGGTGCTCTCCGGCGGTGAGCGCAACCGGCTGAACCTGGCCCTGACCCTCAAGCAGGGCGGCAACCTGCTGCTGCTCGACGAGCCCACCAACGACCTCGACGTCGAGACCCTCGGCTCGCTGGAGAACGCCCTGCTGGAGTTCCCGGGCTGCGCCGTGGTGGTCTCCCACGACCGGTGGTTCCTCGACCGGGTCGCCACCCACATCCTCGCGTGGGAGGGCACCGAGGAGGAGCCGGACCGGTGGTACTGGTTCGAGGGCAACTTCGAGTCCTACGAGGCCAACAAGGTGGAGCGCCTCGGCGCCGACGCCGCGCGGCCGCACCGCGTCACCCACCGCCGCCTCACCCGCGACTGACGCGGAGCCGGGCCGCGCCCGGACTCCTCGACGGCACCGAAGGGGCCCGTCCGGCGGGAGAGAACCGTTCTCTCCCGCCGGACGGGCCCCTTTGACGTGCTCCGGTGCGGCCTAGGCGAACTCCGGGAAGCGCATCATGCCCTCCTGGGCGGTGGTGGCCACGAGCCGCCCGTCCCGGGAGAACATCCGGCCCACCCCGAGGCCGCGGGCCGAGGACGCATTGGGGGAGGACTGCACGTAGAGCAGCCACTCGTCGGCGCGGGCCTCCCGGTGCCACCACATCGCGTGGTCGAGCGAGGCGATGTTCATGCCCGGCTGGATCCACGTCCTGCCGTGCAGCCGGAGGATGGGCTCGAGCAGGGTGTAGTCGCTCGCGTAGGCGAGCGCGGCGCGGTGCACGTTCGGGTCGTCCGGCAGGGGCTTCAGGGTCTTGATCCACACCGCGTTGAACGGCTCGCCGCGGGAGTCCGGCTTGAAGTAGATCGGCTCGGTGATGTAGCGCATGTCGAAGGGCCGCTCGTGGGCGATCGCCTGCGCCTCGGGGGCGTCGACGTGGCCCAGCAGCTCCACGGCGCTCGGCAGGGACTCCGGGTCGGGCAGGTTCTGGGGCGACTCGTCCTGGTGGTCCAGGCCCCGGGCCGGGACCTGGAAGGACGCGATGGCCGAGAGGATGGCCCGCCCCTCCTGGTAGGCGTGCACGCGGCGGGCGGAGAAGGACCGGCCGTCCCGGATCCGCTCCACCCCGAAGGTGATCGGCCGGGACACGTCCCCGGCGCGCAGGAAGTACCCGTGCAGGGAGTGCACGATCCGCTCGGGCTCCACGGTGCGCATCGCGGCGGTCACCGCCTGCGCCAGGACCTGGCCGCCGTAGACCCGGCCGCGCGCGGGGGAGATGGAGTGGCCCACGTAGATGTCCTCGAGAGTGCGGGCGCCACCCCCGTCCGCGAGATCGAGCATGTCGAGCAGGGCCTGCGTGGGGTCCGGGATGGGGCTGTAGGTCATGGGCCTCACTCTAGCCAGGACGCCGGTCGCGCCGCGGCGCGACCGGCGGGGCGCGGTGTGATGGGATGGGGGTCATGTCTTCGCTGCTGATCCCCATCCAGATGCGCTTCGGCGACATCGACAGCTACGGCCACGTCAACAACGTCACGATGCTCCAGTACCTGGAGGACGCCCGCGTGCGACTCATGGCCCGGCCGCTGCCCGAGAACGCCGTGCCTGGGGCGCCCGCGGACGCCACGTTCCGCTCCCTGCTGGGCGACCGGATGACCGTGATCGGCCGGCAGGAGGTCGAGTACGCCCAGCAGCTGCTGTACCGCCCCGAGCCGGTGTTCGTGCGCGTGTGGGTCTCCTCCGTGGGCGGGTCGAGCTTCGTGCTGGACTACGCGGTCCAGGAGGAGGACGGCTCCCGGGTCTACGCCGTGGCCCAGACCGTGGTCGTGGTGATCGACCGGGCCACCGGGCGTCCCGTGCGCCTCGACGAGACGCCGCGGAGCGCGCTCGGCCTGTGGTCGGACGCCCCGACCCGCTTCGCCCGCCGGCCCGTCCCCGCCGAGGCCTGAGCACCGTGAGCCGTTCCCTTCCCCTGACGGACCCGCGGGACGTCGCCGACCTGCGGACCTACCTGTCCCGCGCCCGCGGCGTGGATCCCCAGGGCGCGGTGCGCTTCCAGGCCCGCGGGCGTGCCCTGGGCGTCTACGTGTGCGTGCTCGAACCGCACGGCCTGCTCGACAGCACGCCCACGGTGCTGGGCCTGCGCACCGCGGCGCTGGCCCAGGAGCAGTCCCTGGACGTCACCGTCCCGCTCGGCGGGGTCCTCGACCGCATGCCGCGCCAGGACCAGGACGCCACGGACGTGGGGCTGCCCCCGATGGACGCGACCGTCTCCTGGGCGGGGATCGCCCCGCCGCTGAGCGGGTGGGCGCCGGTGGGGGACGTCGCCGGGGACGAGCTGCGCGAGGCCGCCCGGGCCGGGGTCGCCGAGGTCGCGCGGACGGTGCCCACGGACGCGGGGGCCGCCGTCGTCGACACCGTGCGCTCGCAGGTCTGGGGCCGCTCGTCCGGGTGGGCGGAGCCCCTCGCGGGACGCCTCACCGGGGCGCCGCCGCCGGACGGCGCGGCGTTCGCCGCGTACTCCCTCGGCTTCCTGCGCCCCGGCACGGCGGTCGCCGTGGCCGAGAACGGCCGCTGGGTGCGCCTGAGCACCCCCGGCGGGCACGTCCTCGCCAAGCGCTGAGTCGGCGCGGGGCCGGCTCAGCCGGGCCGGTTGACCATCGCGTGGGCGGCCCGGTCGAAGTAGTCCCAGATGATCCCGTCGTGCAGCGGGGAGAGCTCCAGGGTGTCCAGGGCCGCGCGCATGTGCGTCAGCCACGTCTCCCGCGCCCAGGTGTCCACGGGGAACGGCATGTGCCGCATCCGCAGCCGCGGGTGCCCGCGCCGCTCCGAGTAGGTGGTCGGCCCGCCCCAGTACTGCTCGAGGAACATCCGCAGCCGCTCCTCGGCGGGGCCGAGGTCGTCCTCCGGGTAGAGCGCCCGGAACCGTTCGTCCTGGGCCACCCGGGCGTAGAACTCGTGCACGAGCTTCACGAACGTCTCGTGCCCGCCCACCTGCTCGTAGAACGACGACGCCGTGCCCGCCTCGGCCTGCTGCCGCTCGTCGCCGACCTGCGGCACCGGGCGGCGCAGCTGGGAGAGCGGGGCCCCCACGGCGAAGGACCTCGCCCCGGGCGGGGCCGCGGCGGCGGGGTCGGTCCGCGGGTCCGCGCCGGCCGGGGGCATCGCGCCGGGGCCGCCGGGAGCGTGCCCACCGGGGCCGTGCTCGCCGGGACCGGGCCGTCGCTGCTCGCCGCTCACGCGCGCACCGCCTCGTAGGCGGCGTCCACGGCCTGCGCGCGGACCGCGCGCGCGGTCGCGTCGCGCTGCTCGAGCACGAGCCGTCGGAGCCCGTGCAGATCCTCGGGCAGGTCCGCGAGGAAGACGTCCGTGGCGTCGACCGTCTCCTGGGCGGGGATGTTCGGGTACATGCCGGTCGCGATCTGCTGGGCGAGCTCGTGGGTGCGGGTGCGCCAGACGTCCGGGATCGCCGCGAAGTACTGCTCGGCGTACGGGGCGAGCAGGGCCGTGTCGGCGGCCGTGCGGAACCCGTCGATCGCCGCGTCCTGGATCGAGTTGGGCAGCGACCCGTCCACCACGATCTGCTGCCAGGCCCGGGCCTTGGCCTCGGCCGTGGGGATCGACGCCCGGGCGCGGGCGGCCGCGATCGCGCCGTTCTCGGTGTTGTCCCGGGCGAGCATCGCGTCCACGTCCGCGTCGCCGAGGCGCCCGCCGGCGCACAGCGCGGTGAGCAGGCTCCAGCGCAGGTCGGTGTCCAGCGCCAGGCCCGGCAGGGAGCCCCGCCCGTCGAGGAGCTGCTCGAGGACGTCGAGCTGCTCCCCGGTGCGGGCGTGCCGGGCGAAGGCCTTCAGGAACTGCAGCTGCTGGTCGGACCCGGCGGCCGCCTCCTCGGTGAGCCGCCGGAGCCGGTCGGCGGCGGTGCGCACGGTGGTCCCGCGCACGGGCTCCGCCACGTAGCCGTCCAGCACGGTGTCGAGCTGGCGCAGCTGCACCTGGATGCCGGTCGAGGACGTCTCGTGGGCGATGTTGCCCAGCACGAGCTCCACGTAGCGGCGGGCGGGCGTCTCGCCGTCGTGCACGCCGTCCCAGACGGAGGCCTGGACGAGGGCGCGCGGGAGCGGGTCCTCGAAGTTCTTCAGGTGGGTGAGGGCGGTGTCCAGGGAGCACTCGTCGAGCCGGATCTTCGCGTAGGCGAGGTCGTCGTCGTTGAGCAGCACGAGGTCCGGCAGCTCCCGGCCCACCAGCTCGGTCACCTCCGTGGACGCACCGTCCACGTCGAGCTCCACCCGGTGGGTGCGCACGAGCTTGCCCTGCTCCGGGTCGTGGTCGTAGAAGCCCACGGCCAGGCGGTGCGGGCGCAGCGTGGGGTGCTCCGCGGGCGCCGTCTGCTCGATCCGGAAGGCGCGGATGATCCCGTCCTGGTCGGTCTCCAGGGCCGGGCTCAGCGTGTTCACGCCGGCGGTCCCCAGCCACTTCGCGGCCCACCCGTCGAGGTCCCGGCCGCTGGCCTCCTCGAGCCGGACCATGAGGTCGCGCAGCTCGGTGCTGCCCCAGGCGTGCTCGCGGAAGTACCGGTTCAGCCCGGCCATGAACTGCTCCTGGCCAACCCAGGCCACCAGCTGCTTGAGCACCGAGGCGCCCTTGGCGTAGGTGATCCCGTCGAAGTTCACCAGCACGTCCTCGAGGTCGCGGATCTCGGCCTCGATGGGGTGCGTGGTGGGCAGCTGGTCCTGCTCGTAGCCCCAGGACTTCTCCCCGGCGGCGAACGTGGTCCACGCGTCCGTCCAGCGGGTGTTCTCCGCCGCGGCGAGCGTGGACATGAACTCCGCGAAGGACTCGTTGAGCCACAGGTCGTTCCACCAGCGCATGGTCACGAAGTCGCCGAACCACATGTGGGCGAGCTCGTGCAGGATCGTGACGGCCCGCCGCTCCACCCGGGCCTGCGTGGGCCGGGAGCGGAAGACGTAGAGCTCCACGAAGGTCACCGCGCCGGCGTTCTCCATGGCCCCGGCGTTGAACTGGGGGACGAACAGCTGGTCGTACTTCTCGAACGGGTAGGGCACGCCGAACTGCGCCTCGTAGAACTCGAAGCCCTGCTTGGTGACGCCGAACATCTCCTCCGCCTCGACGTGCTCCATGAGCGATCGCCGGGCGTACAGGCCCAGGGGGATCCTGCGGCCGTCGGCGCTGGTGAGCTCGTCGTGCACCGACGCGTACGGGCCGGCGATCAGCGCCGTGACGTAGCAGGGGACCACCGGGGTGGGGGCGAAGGACCACGTGGCGGCGCCCTCGCCGGCGGGGACGGGCTCCGGGGTGGGCTGGGTCGAGACCACCGTCCAGTGCTCGGGGGCCGTGACCGTGAACGCGAATCGCGCCTTGAGGTCCGGCTGCTCGAACACGGCGAACATCCGCCGGGTGTCCGCCACCTCGAACTGGGTGTAGAGGTACACCTCGTCGTCGACCGGGTCCACGAACCGGTGCAGGCCCTCGCCGGTGTTCATGTACCGGCAGTCCGACTCGACCGTCAGCACGTTCTCCCCGGCGAGCCCGGGCAGCTGGATCCGCACGCCGTCCGAGACCTCGGCGGGGTCGAGCCGCGTGCCGTTGAGCACCACGGAGTGCACGGCGTCGGTGATCGCGTCGATGAACGTCGTGGCGCCCGGGGTCGCCCGGAAGCGCACGGTGGTCGTGGAGCGGAAGATGCGCTCGCCGCGGGTCAGGTCGAGGACCACGTCGTAGGCGTCCACCGCCACGGTCTCGGCCCGCGCGGCCGCCTCCTGGCGGGTCAGGTTGGTTCCGGGCACTTCAGTGCCGTCCTCTCGTCGGGGTCGGGTCGGGGTCGTGATCGGGCGTCCGCGGCCGGTGGGCCGCGGCGGATCGTCCCATTATGTCAGCCGGGTCCGGACCGTCCCGGGAGGCCCTGCGGTGTCCGCCCCGGCCGGCGCGGCACCCACTACGCTGGAGGGCGGCCGGTCCGCCGCCGCGGGCCCTGCGCCACGACCCCGCCCCGTTCCCGCGACATCCCAGGAGCACGCCGCCCATGCGCGTCCACATCGCCACCGACCACGCCGGACTGGACCTCTCCCGCTTCCTGGTGGAGGAGCTCGTCGCCGCCGGCTACGACCTCGTCGACCACGGCCCCGCCGAGTACGACGCCCTCGACGACTACCCCGCGTTCTGCATCAGCGCCGCGCGCGCGGTCCGGGCGGACCGGGACGCCGGTCTCGACTCCCTCGGCATCGTGCTGGGCGGATCGGGCAACGGCGAGCAGATCGCCGCGAACAAGGTCGCGGGCATCCGGGCGGCCCTGGCCTGGAACCTGGACACCGCCCGGCTCGCGCGCCAGCACAACGACGCCCAGGTCGTGGCCGTCGGGGGCCGCCAGCACCCCCGGGAGGAGGCGCTGGAGATCGTGCGGGCGTTCCTCGCGGAGCCCTTCTCCGGGGAGGAGCGCCACGAGCGGCGGATCGCGCAGATCGGCGAGTACGAGACCACCGGCACCGTCGCCGGCAGGCTGGAGGAGCTGCGCCCGCGCGAGTTCCCGGCCGCCCGGGAGGCCTGAGTGCCGGAGGGCCACTCGGTCCACCGGCTCGCCCGCCAGTTCGCCGACTGCTTCGTGGGACAGGCCCTGTCCGTGAGCTCCCCGCAGGGGCGCTTCGCCGACGGCGCGGCCGCTCTGGACGGCGCCGTGCTCGAGGCGGCGCGGGCCCACGGCAAGCAGCTGTTCCTCGACTTCGCCGGGGACCGCGTGCTGCGCTCGCACCTCGGCCTCTACGGCGCGTGGAGCTTCGGCGGCACCGACCGCTTCCGGGGCGCCTCCTCGATCGGGGCCCCGCGCCGGATCGGGGAGCGGGAGGCCCTCGACGACGGCGCCCCCCCCGGCGGCCCGCCGGTCCCGCCCCCGCCGGTGGGGGCGGTGCGCGTGCGGCTGGTCGGGGACGAGGGCTGGGCCGACCTGCGCGGACCCGCGCTGTGCGTGCTCGAGACCCGCGCCGAGGCCGAGGCGGCCCGGGCGCGCCTGGGGCCGGACCCGCTCGACCTGCACGCGGACCCCGCCCCCTTCGTGGCGGCGGTGCGGCGCAGCCGCCGCCCGGTGGGCGCGCTGCTGATGGACCAGGCGGTCGTGGCCGGGGTGGGCAACATCTTCCGGGCGGAGTCGCTGTTCCGGCGCGGACTGAACCCGATGACGCCGGGGCGTGCGCTCGGCGAGCCCGTGCTGCTCGCGCTGTGGGCGGAGAACGCGGCCCTCATGCGCACGGGCGTGCGGCTCGGCCGGATCGTGACGACCGACCCCGCGGACCGCCCGGGCACGCCGGAGGAACGGGCCTCGCCGGAGCACGCCCACCTGGTCTACAAGCGCCAGGGCTCGCCGTGCCGCCGGTGCGGTACGCCCGTGGCGGCGGGGGAGCTGGAGGGGCGCGCGCTCTACTGGTGCCCCTCCTGCCAGCGCTGACCCGGGTCCCGGGCGAGGATATCCTGCTCGCATGAGCAGCTGCTGCGGCCCCGGGGCCTACGAGGGCGTCTTCGGGCCCCGGCTCGCCCGCCACCTCGCCGCCCGGTACCGGCACTCCGGCCCGGACCGGACCACGCGGCGGCTCCTCGGCTTCCTGGCCGCCCGCGGGATCGAGGGGGCCAGCGTGCTGGAGATCGGCGGCGGGGTCGGGGAGGTCCAGCTCGAGCTGCTGCGCCGCGGCGCGGCCCGCACCACGAACCTCGAGCTCGTCGACTCCTACGAGGCGGAGGCCGCGGCCCTCGCCGCGGCGGCAGGGACGGCCGGCCGCACGACCCGGCGCCGGCTCGACATCGCGGCCGACCCCGGTGCGGTGGAGCCCCACGACGTCGTGGTCCTGCACCGCGTGGTGTGCTGCTATCCCGACCACGCGCGGCTGCTCACGGCTGCCGCCGACCACGCCGGGCGGCTGCTGGTCCTCAGCTTCCCGCCCCGCACCCCGGCGGTCCGGGCGTCCCTGGCCCTTCTCAATGCGTTCTACCGGGCCACCGGGCGCGGCTTCCGCAACTACGCGCATGCCCCCGAGGCCATGCTCGCGGTGCTGCGCGGCCGGGGCCTGCGGCCCGTGTACGCCCACCGGGGCCGGTTCTGGCGGGTCGTCGGTCTCGTCCGCTGAGGCCCCCGCGCCGCCGGTCTGCGGTGCGGACCCGCCGCTCGCGGCGCCCACCGGACGGCGGCGGTCTCCGTCCGTTCTCCCTCCGTCGACCGGGGGGCGCGGCCGGGGACCCGGCGGCCCGGCCGCACGCCGGGCGGGACGGTCCGGGAACGACGAACGCCCCGGTCCGGGGACCGGGGCGTTCGGGGCGACGAGGGGATGACGGGAATCGAACCCGCGTAATCAGTTTGGAAGACTGAGGCTCTACCATTGAGCTACATCCCCACAGGGCGCTCTGTCGAGGCCAATCCCATTAACCGGCCCGGCGCGCGCAGTGTCAAATCCCGCAGAGCCGGACGGCCCTGGGAGCAGCGTCCGGCGGATCGCGCCGGGGCCGTCCGGGCGTCTCCCGGCGGGCCGAGGTGCGGCCCCGTCCGCCCAGCCGGTAGACTCGCCGGTGGTTTCTGGTGAGTGCACCGTTTTCCACCTGCCAGGACCGCAGTCGCTGCAGCCGAGGCTGCAGGTACCGGGGCGTAGCGTAGTGGCTAGCGCGCCTGCTTTGGGAGCAGGAGATCGCAGGTTCGAGTCCTGTCGCCCCGACGTTGGAGCGGTTGCCCGGCCCCGCCGGGCAGCCGCCTTCCCGACTGTCCCGGGCCGGGCAACGGCACCGGAAGACCCAACCGACCTACCACTCAGGAGTGCAGCGGAAGTGAAGAGCGCCGTCGAGAAACTCAATTCCACCCAGGTCAAGATCGTGGTGGACGTCCCGTTCGCGGAACTGAAGCCGTTCATCGACCAGACCTACACCTCGCTCGCCAACCAGATCCAGGTCCCCGGCTTCCGCCGCGGCAAGGTTCCGGCCCGGCTGATCGAGCAGCGCGTGGGCTTCGACTTCGTCGTCGAGAACGCGCTCAACGAGGGCCTGAACACCTTCTTCCAGCAGGCCCTGGCCGAGAACGAGATCACCCCGCTGACCCAGCCGCAGGTCGAGGTCGTCGCGAAGCCGGACGAGACCGACCGCGAGGCCGACACGAAGGTCGAGATCGACGTGGCGGTGCGCCCCGAGATCGAGCTGCCCGACTACAAGGGCCTCGAGGTCCAGGTCGAGGCCCGCGAGGCCTCCGCCGAGGACGAGCAGAAGGCCCTCGACGAGCTGCGCGGGCGCTTCGGCACCCTCAAGACCGTGGACCGACCCGCCGCCGAGGGCGACTTCGTCACCCTCGACCTGCAGGCCCTGGTCGACGGCGAGGAGGTCGACGCCGCCAACGACCTGTCCTACCAGGTGGGCGCCGGCACGATGCTCGAGGGCATGGACGAGGCCATCACCGGCCTCTCCGCCGACGAGGACGCGACGTTCGAGACCAAGCTCGCCGGCGGCGAGCACAGCGGCGAGGACGCGACCGTCAAGGTCAAGGTCACCGCCGTCAAGGAGCGCGAGCTGCCCGAGGCCGACGACGAGTTCGCGCAGCTGGCCTCCGAGTTCGACACCATCGAGGAGCTCAAGGAGGACCTGAAGAAGCAGGCCGCCGAGGGCACCGTGGTGGAGCAGGGCGTCGAGGCCCGCGACAAGGTCCTGGAGAAGCTGCTGGCCCTCGTGGAGATCCCCGTGCCGCAGGCCGTGATCGACGAGCAGATCGCCCAGCACTTCGACAACCCGCAGGCCGAGGCGGACCACGACACCCCGGACCACCGGGCCGAGGTCCAGAAGAACGCCGAGGACGCCTTCCGCAACGAGATCGTGCTGGACGCGGTCGCCGAGGCCGAGGAGATCGGCGTCGAGCAGTCCGAGCTGATCGACTACATCATCAACATGTCCCAGCAGTACGGCATGGACCCGAACCAGTTCGCCCAGCTGCTGGACTCCTCGGGCCAGGCCGGCCTGATGGTGGGCGAGGTGCGGCGCCGCAAGGCCCTGGCGAAGGTCCTGGAGTACGCGACGGTCACCGACACCGAGGGCAACACGGTGGACCTCTCCGAGTTCGTGCGCCCCCAGGGCGAGGAGCAGGCCGGGGAGCCCGCCGAGGAGGTCGAGCCCGAGGAGACCACCGCGGCCCCGACCCCCGGCACCGAGGAGGAGTCCGCGGACTCGCCCGAGTCCCCGGAGTCCGGCGACTCCCCGGAGTCCGCCGAGTCGGCCGACTCCCCGGACTCCGCCAAGTGAGTTCCTGAGCACGCCCCGAAGGCGCCGCCGTCCCGCCCGGGACGGCGGCGCCTTCGTCCGTCGCGGGGCCCCCGGCGCCGACCATGCGCCATCAGCGAACAACCCGGACGCGGACCGGCCCGGGCCCGGGGCGGGCACTAGTGTTCTGTTCAGAGATCACCGGACCACACGGACGAAAGAGGCACTGTTACATGACCTCCGCTCACGAGTCGCCGTTCGGCTCGACCCACGCAACCTCCACCGGACCGCGCCTGCAGGGCGGGGGCCCGATGGGCGGCCAGGACGACTACGTCTACAACCGGCTGCTCAAGGAGCGCATCATCTGGCTGGGCTCCGAGGTGCGCGACGACAACGCGAACCTCATCTGCTCGCAGATGCTGCTGCTCTCGGCCGAGGACCCGCAGGCGGACATCTTCCTGTACATCAACTCCCCGGGCGGGTCCGTCACGGCCGGCATGGCGATCTACGACACCATGCAGCTCATCCCGAACGACGTCGTGACCGTCGCCACGGGTCTGGCCGCCTCGATGGGCCAGTTCCTGCTCTCCTCGGGCACCAAGGGCAAGCGCTACTCCACCCCGAACGCCCGGATCCTCATGCACCAGCCCTCCGGCGGCATGGGCGGCACGGCCTCGGACATCCGGGTCCAGGCCGAGCTCATCCTGTCCATGAAGCAGCGCCTCGCGGAGCTCACCGCCGAGCAGACCGGCCAGACCCTGGAGACGATCCTGCGGGACAACGACCGCGACAACTGGTTCGACGCCCAGCGCGGCCTCGAGTACGGCTTCTTCGACCACATCGCCAGCTCGGCCGGGTCCATGACCGGTGGCGGCGGGACCATGAAGGACCAGGACACGAAGGACCAGGCGTAGGACCTCGGCGGTCCCACCCATCCACCCGGCACGCTCTTCCAGACCTCCGAGGAACTCAACCATGACCTTCACCCACGGACCCTCGTCCACGGCCGGTTCCGCGGCCGCCCTGCCCACCAGCCGCTACGTGCTCCCCGACTTCGAGGAGCGCACCCCCTACGGGTACCGCCGGCAGAACCCCTACACCAAGCTGTTCGAGGACCGGATCATCTTCCTGGGCGTCCAGGTCGACGACGCCTCGGCCGACGACGTCATGGCCCAGCTGCTCGTGCTCGAGGCGCAGGACGCCGACCGCGACATCACGATGTACATCAACTCCCCGGGCGGGTCGTTCACCGCGATGACCGCCATCTACGACACGATGCAGTTCATCCGGCCCGAGATCCAGACGGTCTGCCTCGGGCAGGCCGCGTCCGCGGCCGCGGTGCTGCTCGCCGGCGGCACCCCGGGCAAGCGCCTGGCCCTGCCGAACGCCCGCGTGCTCATCCACCAGCCGGCCATGTCCGGCCAGGGCGGGGGACAGGCCTCGGACATCGAGATCCAGGCCAACGAGATCATGCGCATGCGCGAGTGGCTCGAGGACACCCTGGCCCTGCACTCCGGCAAGACCTCCGAGGAGGTCAACCGGGACATCGAGCGCGACAAGATCCTCACCGCGGCCGCCGCCAAGGAGTACGGGATCGTGGACCACGTCCTGGAGTCCCGGAAGATCCACAAGCCCGCGACCGTCACCTCCTGACCCGGGCACCCCGCCCGACCGCACCCCGGTGCGCCGCGACCCGCCCGGCCGCGGCGCACCGGGGCGTCCCGGTGTTGGGGCGGGGCCCGGTCCTCGCCTATCCTGGACGAGGATTTCCCGTACCCGACCGGAGGACTGTTTCATGGCGCGCATCGGCGAGACCGCGGACCTGCTCAAGTGCTCCTTCTGCGGCAAGAGCCAGAAGCAGGTCCGCAAGCTCATCGCGGGCCCGCGCGTCTACATCTGCGACGAGTGCATCGAGCTGTGCAACGAGATCATCGAGGAGGAGCTGAGCGAGGTCAAGGACCTCGAGCAGCAGGAGCTCCCCACGCCCCACGAGATCTACCAGCACCTCCACCAGTACGTGATCGGCCAGGAGACCGCCAAGCGCGCACTGGCCGTGGCCGTGTACAACCACTACAAGCGGGTCCGGGCCGGGGAGAACGGCAAGCCCCTGTCCCTGGCCACGGCGGCCGGTGACGAGGACGTCGAGATCGCGAAGTCCAACATCCTGCTGGTCGGGCCCACCGGTTCCGGCAAGACGTACCTGGCGCAGTCGCTGGCGCGCCGGCTCGACGTGCCCTTCGCCGTCGCGGACGCCACGTCCCTCACGGAGGCCGGCTACGTCGGCGAGGACGTCGAGAACATCCTGCTCAAGCTCATCCAGGCCGCCGACTACGACGTCAAGCGGGCCGAGACGGGCATCATCTACATCGACGAGATCGACAAGATCTCGCGCAAGTCCGAGAACCCCTCGATCACCCGCGACGTCTCCGGGGAGGGCGTGCAGCAGGCGCTGCTGAAGATCCTCGAGGGCACCGTGGCGTCGGTGCCGCCGCAGGGCGGGCGCAAGCACCCGCAGCAGGAGTTCATCCAGATCGACACCACCAACGTCCTGTTCGTCGTGGCCGGGGCGTTCGCCGGCCTCGAGGACATCGTGGAGTCCCGGGCCGGGCGCACCAGCATCGGCTTCGGCGCGGAGCTCAAGCAGGCGGGGACGCGGGACGAGGTGATGGCCGACGTCATGCCGGAGGACCTGCTGAAGTTCGGCCTGATCCCCGAGCTCATCGGCCGTCTTCCGGTGGTGACCACGCTGCGCGAGCTGTCGGTGGCCGACCTCGCCCGCATCCTCACCGAGCCGCGCAACGCGCTCGTGAAGCAGTACAAGAAGATGTTCCAGCTGGACGGGGTCGAGCTCACGTTCGACCCCGAGGCGCTGACCGCCGTCGCCGAGCTCGCGATCAAGCGGGGCACGGGCGCCCGCGGGCTGCGCGCCATCCTGGAGGACGTGCTCCAGCCCGTCATGTTCGAGCTCCCCAGCCGGGACGACATCGCCGCCGTGCTGGTGACCGCGGAGGCCGTGGCCAAGCAGGCCGAGCCGGAGGTCATCACCCACGAGATGATCCGCGAGGAGCAGAACCGGAACAAAACCGCCTGATCGGTGGCTTCTACCCGGTGACGCGTCCGCCACCCCCGGCGGACGCCCGCACGAGAGGAAGCTGATGACGGACAAGGTGGAGTTCTGGTTCGACCCCGCGTGCCCCTGGGCGTGGATGACCTCCCGCTGGATGCTCGAGGTGGAGAAGGTCCGCGACGTCGAGGTGGACTGGCGGATCATGTCGCTGGCCGTCCTCAACGAGGGGCGCGACGAGCTGCCGGAGGACTACAGGAAGTTCCTGCAGAAGGCGTGGGGCCCCGTCCGCGTGGTCGTCGCCGCCCGCGAGGAGCACGGCCCCGAGCACGTCAAGGCGCTCTACGACGCCATGGGCACCCGGCTCCACCCGGGCGGGCAGAAGGACTTCGGCGCCGTGATCGCCGAGTCCCTGGCCGAGGCCGGCCTCCCGGCCGAGCTGGCCGGCGCCGCGGACACCGACCGCTGGGACGACCTGGTCCGGGCCTCGCAGAAGGAGGCGCAGGACCGGGTGGGCGACGACGTCGGCACCCCCGTGATCGCCGTGAACGGCACGGCCTTCTTCGGGCCCGTCATGTCCCCGGCGCCCACGGGCGAGGAGGCCGGCCGGATCTTCGACGGCGCCGTGCTGCTGGCCGGCTACCCGGGGTTCTTCGAGCTCAAGCGCTCCCGCACCGCGGAGCCGGTCTTCGACTGAGTCCTGTCCCCGGGGACCGCACGCGCGGCCCCGCCGGGACGCACGAGGGCCCGGCCGCCGCGGCGGCCGGGCCCTCGTGCTGCGCTCCGCGCGGCCCTACCGGGCCGGCTCCTCCGCCGGAACCAGCTCGACGTCGCGCACGGCCAGGCCCTCCGGCCCGGCGACGAGCACGAGCTCGGCGGCGTTGCCCGCGGCCCTGAGGTCGCCCAGGCCCGCCTCGAGGCGGGCCACGTCCTCGGCGGAGGCCGTGATGGTCGCCGAGCGCACCGCGGTGCGCTGCTTGACCTTGGCCTCCGACTTCGCCTTGCGCAGTCCGGAGAGGGCCTCGCCCACGGTCGTGAGCACCTCGGGGTCGGCGTCGGTCACGGCGTCCGCGAAGCCCCCGGCGTCCGGCCAGGCGGCCCGGTGCACGGAGCCGGAGCGCCACCAGGACCACACCTCGTCCGTGGCGAACGGCAGGACGGGGGCGAACAGCCGCAGCAGCGCGTCGAGGGTCGTGGCGAGCGCGGCGTGCACGGACGCCTGCGCGGCCTCCCCGCGGGCGCCGTAGGCGCGGTCCTTGACGAGCTCGACGTAGTCGTCGGTGAAGGTCCAGAAGAACTGCTCGGTGAGCTGCAGGGCGCGGGCGTACTCGTAGTCCCGGAACGCCTGGGTGGCGCGCTGCACGACCGTGCCCAGCTGGGCGAGCAGCGCCCGGTCGACGGGGTCGGTCACGACGTCCGTGGACGCCCCGGCACCGAGCACGGACGCCTCGGTGACGCCCTGGGCGAGGACGAACTTCGAGGCGTTGAGCAGCTTGATGGCCAGCCGGCGGCCGATCTTCATCTGCCCCTCGTCGTAGGCGGTGTCCGCGCCCAGGCGGGCGGACGCGGCCCAGTAGCGCACCGCGTCGGCCCCGTAGTTCTCGAGCACCTCCGTGGGGACCACCACGTTGCCCTTGGACTTGGACATCTTCTTGCGGTCCGGGTCGAGGATCCACCCGGAGAGCGCGGTGTTGGTCCAGGGCACCGAGCCGGCCAGCGACTCGGAGCGCACCACCGTGGAGAACAGCCAGGTCCGGATGATGTCGTGGCCCTGGGGCCGGAGGTCCATCGGGAAGGTGTTGGCGTGCAGCCGCTCGTCGAACGCCCAGCCCGTGGCGATCTGGGGGGTCAGCGAGGACGTGGCCCAGGTGTCGAGCACGTCCGGGTCGCCCGTGAAGCCGTGCGGCCGGTCCCGCTGGGACTCGTCGAAGCCGGGGGCGGGGTCGGCGGCCGGGTCCACGGGCAGCTGGTCGAGGGCGGGCAGGACGGGGGCGTCGTAGTCCGGGTTGCCGTCGCCGTCGAGCCGGTACCAGACCGGGAACGGCACCCCGAAGAAGCGCTGGCGGGAGATCAGCCAGTCGCCGTGCAGGCCCTCGATCCAGTTCTCGTACCGGGAGCGCATGAACGCCGGGTGCCAGTCCATCTCGCGGCCGCGCGCCAGCAGCGCCTCGCGCCGCTCGGCGTCGCGGCCGCCGTTGCGGATGTACCACTGGCGGGAGGTCACGACCTCGAGGGGCTTGTCGCCCTTCTCGTAGAAGTTCACCGGGTGCATGACCTTCCGGGGCTCGCCCGCCAGGTCACCGGACGCGCGGAGCATCTCCACGACGGCCTGCTGGGCGGAGAACACGGTCTTGCCGGCCACCTCGGCGTAGTGCTCGGCCGGGGCGCCGGCGGCGATCCACTCGGGGGTCTCGCTCGCGAAGCGGCCGTCGCGGCCGATCAGCGCGCGGGTCGGCAGGTCCAGCTCCCGCCACCAGGTGACGTCGGTGAGATCGCCGAAGGTGCAGATCATGGCGATCCCGGAGCCCTTGTCCGGCTTGGCCAGCGGGTGCGCCCGGACCTCGACCTCGACGTCGAACAGCGGGGAGCGCACCGTGGTGCCGAACAGCGGCTGGTACCGCTCGTCGTCGGGGTGCGCCACGAGGGCCACGCACGCCGGCAGCAGCTCGGGGCGGGTGGTCTCGATGTGCACCGGCTCGCCGTCGGGACGGTGGAAGGCCACGCGGTGGTAGGTGCCCTCGCGCTCCCGGTCCTCGAGCTCGGCCTGGGCGACCGCCGTGCGGAAGGTGACGTCCCACAGGGTGGGGGCCTCGGCCATGTAGGCGTTGCCGGCCTCGAGGTCCTGGAGGAAGGCGCGCTGGGAGACCGCCCGGGAGCGGGCGTCGATGGTGCGGTAGGTGCGGGTCCAGTCCACGGACAGGCCCAGCGTGGAGAACAGGTGCTCGAAGACCTTCTCGTCCTCGACCGCCAGCTCCTCGCACAGCTCGATGAAGTTCCTGCGGGAGACCACGTCCCAGTCGCGCTGGTTCTTCGCGGGCTTCTCCGGCGGGCGGTAGCCCTCCACGTAGGGCCGGGTGGGGTCGCAGCGAACGCCGTAGTAGTTCTGCACGCGGCGCTCGGTGGGCAGGCCGTTGTCGTCCCAGCCCAGCGGGTAGAACACGTTCTTGCCGCTCATCCGCTGGAACCGGGCGATCACGTCGGTCTGCGTGTAGGAGAACATGTGGCCGACGTGCAGGGAGCCGGAGGCGGTCGGCGGGGGAGTGTCGATCGAGTAGACCTGCTCGCGGGTCGTGTCCTCGTCGAACGCGTAGGTGCCCTCCTCGCGCCACGTGCGCGAGTACTTCTGCTCCAGACCCTCCAGCGCGGGCTTCTCGGGAACGGTCACGGGCGTGGTGGCGGGCGTGGTCTCCGGTGCGGTTCCGGGCGTGTCTGTGCCCTGCGTGTTGTCAGCCATGCGGACCAGTCTCTCACGAGCCCCGGGGCGGGCCCCGACGCCCCGGTCCTTGGGCGGTGCCCGGTGCCCGGCTAGCGTGGGGCCCATGACCGATCAGCAGAGTCCGCACACGCACACCGGCCGGGTCGCCGTCGTCACCGGCGCCTCGACCGGCATCGGGGAGGCCACCGCGCGCGAGCTGCGCCGCAGCGGCTGGACCGTCTACGCGGTGGCCCGCCGCGCCGAGCGCCTGGAGGCACTGGCCCGGGAGACGGGAGCCATCCCGGCCCCGTGCGACATCACCTCGGACGCCGACGTGGACGCCCTCCGGGACCAGGTGCTGGAGGAGCAGGGCCGCGTGGACGCGCTGCTCAACATCTCCGGCGGCGCCCACGGCACCGACCGGGTGGCCGAGGCCGGCACCGAGGACTGGGAGTGGATGTACCAGGTCAACGTGCTCGGCACGATGCGCCTGACCCGGGCCTTCCTCCCCGCCCTGCGCGAGAACGGCGAGGGCACCGTCCTGAACCTCACGTCCCTCGCGGCGCACCGGGCCTACGAGGGCGGCGGCGGCTACAACGCCGCGAAGTACGCCCAGCGGGCCATGACGGAGGCGCTGCGGCTCGAGGAGGCCGAGCACAACGTGCGCGTGGTCGAGATCGCCCCGGGCCTCGTGCACACCCCCGAGTTCTCGCTCAACCGCCTCGGCGGGGACCAGCAGGCCGCGGAGCAGGTCTACGCGGGCGTGGACGAGCCCCTCACCGCCGAGGACGTCGCCCAGGTGTGCGCCTTCGCGGTGAACCTGCCGCACCACGTGGACCTCGACACCGTGACCGTCAAGCCGGTCGCCCAGGCGGCCCCGCACAAGGTGATCCGCCGCTCGTAGCCCCCTTTCGCCGAGGTTGCCTCTGTCGGCGACCCGGCGAGCCCGGGTCGCCGACAGCCGCGACCTCGGCGGGCTGCCGGGTGGGTTAAGATGGGGGGCAGTCATCGCGGCGTCGATCCGGCCATCACCGGGGAGCCTTCGGAAGAACAGGGCCCCCGGGCCCCCAGTAGAACCGAACGGGTAAGCCCGTCACAGCAGTCACGAGCGGCGGCCCGCGTCCCCCCGGGGACCGGGGCGCAAGCGAGGTGGTACCGCGTTCCGCCCCGGGCGACCGGCCGGCAGCGTCCTTGCACCCTGACCCGCACGAGCAGCACCGACGTCAGAACGAGGATGGACCCCGTGTCAGACCAGCCCGTCTACCCCAAGGCGACCACCGACCCCGAGGCCCGCGGCGTCCCCGCGGCGCCCGCGTTCCCCGCCGTCGAGGAGCGCGTCCTGGCCTACTGGGCGCAGGACCGCACGTTCCAGGCCAGCGTGGACCAGCGCGATCCCGGCCGGGACGGCGCCAACGAGTTCGTGTTCTACGACGGCCCGCCCTTCGCCAACGGCCTGCCGCACTACGGCCACCTCCTCACGGGCTACGTCAAGGACCTCGTGGCCCGCTACCAGACCCAGCAGGGGCGCCGGGTGGAGCGCCGCTTCGGCTGGGACACCCACGGCCTGCCCGCCGAGCTGGAGGCGATGAAGCAGCTCGGGATGGCGGACAAGCAGGAGATCGAGCGGATGGGCGTCGCGGCGTTCAACGACGCCTGCCGGTCCTCCGTGATGAAGTACGCCTCCGAGTGGCAGGACTACGTCACCCGCCAGGCGCGCTGGGTCGACTTCGACAACGACTACAAGACCCTCAACCCGGACTACATGGAGTCCGTGATCGCGGCGTTCAAGGCGCTCGACGACAAGGGCCTCGTCTACTCCGGCTACCGCGTCCTGCCGTACTGCTGGAAGGACGAGACCCCGCTGTCCAACCACGAGCTGCGGATGGACGACGACGTCTACCAGGACCGCCAGGACCAGACGGTCACCGTCACGTTCCCGGTGCTCGACGACGCCTCGTGGGCGGTCCGGCCCGAGCTGGCCGCCGAGCTCGCCGGGGTCGAGGCCCTCGCCTGGACCACCACCCCCTGGACGCTGCCCACCAACCAGGCGATCGCCGTGGGCCCCGGGATCGTCTACGCCGTGGTCCCCGGCGCGGGGGAGCTCGCGGGGCGGCGCTTCCTGGTCGCCGAGGTGCTGCTGGGCGCCTACGCCAAGGACCTCGGCTACGGCGACGCCGAGGACCCGGCCGCGGCCGCGGCCGCCGCCGTGACCGCCCGGCACCCCGGCGCGGACCTCGAGGGGCTGCGCTACCAGCGGCTGTGGGACTACTTCGCCGACGCCGAGCGCTTCGGCACGGGCACGTCCTGGCAGTTCGTCGTGGCCGACTACGTCACCACGACCGACGGCACCGGGCTGGTGCACCAGGCGCCCGCCTACGGCGAGGACGACCAGAACGTCTGCGCCCGCTACGACATCCCCGTGGTGCTCTCCCTCGACGAGTCGGGGGTGTTCTACCGGCTCTTCGAGGACGAGCGGCTCGCCCCGGGCGCGCCCCTGGCCGGGATCGCCGGGCGCAACGTCTTCGACAAGGACGTGGCGCGCACGGTGATCCGGGACCTCAAGGCGCAGGACCGGCTGGTCCGGCAGGCCACCTACGAGCACCCGTACCCGCACTGCTGGCGCTGCCGCAATCCGCTCATCTACCGGGCCGTGTCCTCCTGGTTCGTGGAGGTCACCCGGATCAAGGAGCGGATGGTCGAGCTCAACCAGCAGATCCACTGGATCCCGGAGAACGTCAAGGACGGCCAGTTCGGCAAGTGGCTGGAGAACGCCCGCGACTGGTCGATCTCCCGCAACCGGTACTGGGGCTCGCCCATCCCGGTCTGGGAGTCCGACGACCCCGAGCACCCGCGCCGCGACGTCTACGGCTCCCTCGCCGAGCTGGAGGCCGACTTCGGCCGGCTGCCGGTCAACGACCGGGGCGAGGTCGACCTGCACCGGCCGTGGATCGACGAGCTGACCCGCCCGAACCCCGACGACCCGACCGGCCGCGCCACGATGCGGCGCGTGCCCGAGGTGCTGGACGTGTGGTTCGACTCCGGGTCGATGCCGTACGCGCAGGTGCACTATCCGATGGAGAACCGGGAGTGGTTCGAGACCCACAACCCGGGCGACTTCATCGTGGAGTACATCGGCCAGACCCGGGGCTGGTTCTACACGCTGCACATCCTGGCCACGGCGCTGTTCGACCGGCCCGCGTTCCGCAACGTCATCAGCCACGGGATCGTGCTGGGCTCGGACGGGCAGAAGATGTCGAAGTCCCTGCGCAACTACCCGGACGTCAACGAGGTCCTGGACCGGGACGGCGCCGACGCGATGCGCTGGTTCCTGATGTCCAGCCCCATCCTGCGCGGCGGGAACCTGGTCGTGACCGAGCAGGGCATCCGGGACGGCGTGCGCCAGATGATGCTGCCGCTGTGGAACGTGTACCACTTCTTCGGCCTCTACACGAACGCCGCGAACGGCGGCGCCGGCTACGAGGCGCGGACCCGCCACGAGTCCGGGAACGTGATGGACCGCTTCGTGCTAGCCGCCACCGGCCGGCTCGTGACGGACGTGCAGGACGCCTTCGACCGCTACGACGTCTCGGGCGCCGCGGAGCACCTGCGCTCCTACATGGACACGCTGACCAACTGGTACGTGCGCCGCTCCCGGGACCGGTTCTTCGACGAGGACACCGTCGCCTTCGACGTGCTGTACACGTGCCTGGAGACGGTCTGCCGGGTGGCCGCCCCGCTGCTGCCGCTGGTCGCCGAGGAGATCTGGCGCGGGCTGACCGCCGGGCGCTCGGTGCACCTGACCGACTGGCCGGACGCCTCGCTGTTCCCCGCCGAGGCCGGCCTGGTGGCGCGCATGGAGACGACCCGCACCATCTGCTCCAACGGCTCCGCGCTGCGCAAGGCCCACCAGCTGCGCGTGCGCCAGCCGCTGGCCGGGATGACCGTGGTGGTGCCCGGGGGCGACGAGCTCGCCGGCACCTTCGAGCGCATCGTCGCGGACGAGCTGAACCTGAAGTCCGTGACCCTGTTGGACGCCGCCGAGGCCTCCGCGGAGCAGTTCGGCATCTCCCAGCAGCTCAAGGTCAACGCCCGCGCCGCGGGCCCGCGCCTGGGCAAGGGCGTGCAGGGCGTGATCAAGGCCGCCAAGGCGGGGGACTGGTCCACCGCGGAGGACGGCACCGTCACCGCCGGCGGGGTGCCGCTGCAGGAGGGCGAGTACGAGCTCGAGACGGTCGTGGCCGAGGACGCCGCGGCCGGCTCGCGCGCCGTCGCCGTCCTGCCCGGCGGCGGGTTCCTCGTCCTCGACACCGAGCTCACCCCCGAGCTCGAGGCCGAGGGCACGGCCCGGGACATGGTCCGGGCGATCCAGCAGGCCCGCAAGGACGCCGCTCTCCAGGTCTCCGACCGGATCCGCACGGTCGTGACCGCGGACGAGCGGACGGTCGCCGCGCTCGAGGCCAACCGCGGGCTCGTGGCGGGCGAGACGCTCTCCGCGGAGCTCGAGCTGCGCGTGGGCGAGCCGTCCGTGGCGGTGACCGTCGTGGGGACCGCAACCGGGCGTCCGGCCGGCACCGCCGTCGACGCCGGGGCGGTGCAGGCGTGAGCGCCCCGTTCGCGGAGACCGGCGGCGCGGAGACGGTCGAGGAGGTCTACGCCCGGCTGCTCGAGCGCGCCCCCGAGAACCGGATGGCCCCGCGCCTGGACGCGATGCGCCGGACCTTGGAGGTCCTCGGCGAGCCGCAGCGCGCCGCCCCGGTGATCCACCTGACCGGCACCAACGGCAAGACCTCGACCGCGCGCATGGTGGAGTCCCTGCTGCTCGCCCACGACCTGCGGGTGGGCCGCTACACGAGCCCCCACCTCTCCCGGGTCACCGAGCGGATCAGCGTGGACGGCGCGCCCGTCGACGACGCGACGTTCGTGCGCGTGTACGGCGAGATCGCCCCGTACCTCGGCTTCGTGGACGCCGAGCTGGCCGAGCGGGGCGAGCCCCGGCTCAGCTACTTCGAGACCGTCACGGCGCTCGCGTTCGCGGTCTTCGCGGACGCGCCGGTCGACGTCGTCGTCCTCGAGGTGGGCATCGGCGGCTCCTGGGACGCCACGAACGTGGCCGACGCCGTGGTCTCCGTGGTCACGCCCGTCGACCTCGACCACACCGACATGCTCGGCGACACGCTCGCGGAGATCGCCGCCGAGAAGGCCGGGATCCTCAAGCCGGGCGGCTTCCTCGTCTCCGCCGCCCAGGACCCGGAGGCCGCCGAGGTGCTGCTCGCCCGGGCCCGGGAGCTCGCGATCCCGTTCCGCTTCGGCGGCGTGGAGTTCGGCGTGGAGTCCCGCGCCACGGCCGTGGGCGGGCAGGTGCTCGACCTGCAGGGCCTGGCCGGTCGGTACCCCGAGGTCCTGCTGCCGCTGTTCGGCGCGCACCAGGCGGAGAACGCCGCGCTGGCCGTCGCCGCCGTGGAGGCCTTCCTGGGCGGCGGGGACAAGGAGCTCAGCCCCGAGCTGGTCCGCACCGGACTCGGCGCCGTCGAGTCCCCGGGGCGGCTCGAGCTGGCCCGCAAGGCGCCCCCGGTGGTGCTCGACGCCGCGCACAACCCGCACGGGCTCACGGCCGCGGCGGCCGCCCTCAAGGAGGCCTTCACCTTCGGGAAGCTCAATCTCGTGGTGGGGGTGCTCCAGGAGAAGGACGCCGAGGCGATGCTGCGGGTCCTGCTGGACGAGTACGAGGAGTTCCACACCGAGTTCTGGTTCACCCGGTCCTCCTCGCCGCGGGCGGTCGACCCGCAGGAGCTCGTGGAGCTCGCCGTGGACCTCGGCTTCCCGGAGGACGTGGTCCACGCCGTGCCCCAGCTCGACGACGCGATGACCGAGGCCGTCCAGGACGCCGCCGCCCGCCCGGAGTTCGACGGCGCCGTGCTGGTCACGGGCTCGATCACCGTGGTCGGCGAGGCCCGCACGCTGCTGGGGCTGTGACGGTGCGCCGCGCCCCGAGCCACCCCCGCCCCCCGCACCACTCGCAGGAAAGGACCCGTTCCCCGTGGCACGCATGAGCAGAGCCCAGCGCGGCACGCCCTCCGGGCAGCCCGGGCGGCGGCGCTCGATCCGCACGATGTTCGCCTCCTCCGTGCTGGTCATGGAGGCGTTCATCGCGTTCTTCGCCGCCCTCACCGCCTACGGAGTGCTCGGCCGCGAGCTCGGGGACGGGGCGCGCGTGGCGGTCCTGGCGGGCGGGACCGCGCTCGCCCTGGTTCTGGGGCTGGCCCCCGCCGTGCTGGGCCGGCCCTGGGGGTACACCGTCGGGTGGGTCCTGCAGGGGGTGCTCCTGGCCACGGGTCTCGTGCTCCCCACGATGTTCTTCGTGGGCGGGCTGTCGGTGCTCGCCTGGTGGTACGCCGTGCGCACCGGGGCGCGGCTGGACCGGGAGAACGCCGCCCGCGACGCCGCCCAGGCGCAGTGGGAGCGGGAGCACCCGGACGGCTAGGCTGAGCACCGACATCCCGGATCCCCACCTCGGAAGGACTCCCATGACCACGGAACGCACCCTCGTCCTCGTCAAGCCCGACGGCGTGGCCCGCGGCCTCACCGGCGAGGTGCTCGCCCGGATCGAGGCGAAGGGCTATCGCCTCGTGGAGCTGCGGATGCTGCACGCCGAGCGCTCGGTGCTCGAGCAGCACTACGCGGAGCACCGCGGGAAGCCGTTCTACGAGCCGCTCGTCGAGTTCATGCTGAGCGGCCCGGTCGTGGCCGCCGTCGTCGAGGGCCACCGGGTGATCGAGGGCTTCCGCTCCCTGGCCGGGACCACCGAGCCGACCACCGCCGCGCCGGGCACCATCCGTGGGGACCTCGGCCGGGACTGGGGCGGGAAGGTCCAGCAGAATCTCGTGCACGGCTCCGACTCCCCGGAGTCGGCCGAGCGCGAGATCGGCATCTGGTTCGCCTGATCCCGGTCCCACCGACGACGGCCTCCGCCCGGTCAGGGCGGAGGCCGTCGTCGTCCGGGCCCGGGGTCGTCCGGGCCCGGTCTCAGGCCGGGAAGATGACCCCGGCGAAGCGCACGAGCACCGTCCCGAAGATCAGCACCAGCAGGGTCGCGGAGACGAACCACGCCCACGGTTCGGCGGCGCGCGCCAGAGCGGCGGGCGCCGGCAGCACCCCGGCGCGCAGGTTGCGGGCCGTGGTCTGCACCACCAGGACGGTCTGCATCACCCACACGAGCATGCAGTACAGGCACAGGGCGTTGATCTCGAACGTGGTCTGCCACCACAGCCACAGCACGAAGACCCAGCCGAGGGTCACCCCGAGCTGCAGGCCCCACCAGTACCAGGCGGCGAACCGGGCGCCGGCCAGCACCGCGAGCGCCACGGCCACGACCACCGCGTAGGCCACGATGCCGATGAAGGGGTTGGGGAAGCCGAACGCCTCCGCCTGCGGCGTGCGCATGACGGTGCCGCAGGACAACCACGAGTTGATGTCGCAGCTGGTGCGGTGCCCGGCGTCCAGGAAGAGCTGGAGCCGCTCGTACACCAGGGTGGCGGCGCCGTAGAAGCCCAGGACCGCGGTCACGAGCGCCACGAGGCCCCAGCGCCGGTCGGCGCGAGGGTCGTGGCCGGGAGGTGCGGGGGGGGAGTCGTCGAGAGCGGACGGAGTGGAGGTCACACGCCGATCCTAGGCGATGCCTCCTCCGGCCCTCCCGGTCCCCGGCGGGAGGAACCCGGGAGGACCCGGGGAGGACGCCGGGCGCGTCACGGGAGGTCGCAGCAGGACCGCGGGACGAGCGCGGGAGGGTTGCGGGCCGTGACAGGACCAATCCGGCCCGGACCGGGACGTCTGTGAGATACTGGCCACGGTCGAGCCCGCCCGTACGCGGGATCTCGGCCCAGTCGGACTTCGACCCCAGGTCGGCAGGACCCGCGGCTCTCATCGGATTGAGCGCGTCCGCCGCCGGCTCAAGACCGTTGCCCTCGTGAGCAGCGGCTCGAAGCCCCGGACTGGCTCGTTGCCGTCCCCGCCCGTTCGCGAGGTGTGCGGGACGCGACGGGTACGCACAGGACTTCTGGCCGCCGCGTGGACCCCCACCGGCGATACGCCGACCAAGCCGCCGCGGGGACCGGGTACGGACGGCGTACCGCGGCAGGAGCACAGCTGTATATGGATGCCGAACAGGAGAACCAGGTCGGGGCGCAGGACGCCCTGGACGCTGGTCAGCAGAACACATCGCACGACGCGCCCCGGGACCTCCCGATAGCGGAGGAAACGGTGCAGGACCCCGCCCCCGAGGCCCCGGCCGACGCGCCGGGCACCGGGTCGGACGCTGAGCCGATCACGGAGCCGGGCACTGAGCCGGTCGCCGCGTCGGTCGCAGGGCCGGACGCTGAGCCGGTCGCCGCGTCGGTTGCAGAGACAGACACCGAGCCGGTCGCCGATCCGGACCCTGAGCCGGACAGGGGCGCGGACGCCGGGACCGACACCCTCGACGTCGCGCCGGGGACCGCTGTTCCCGGTGACGAGCGACCCGGAGCGGTGGCCGAGGAGGCCGCCGCGCCCGGGCACCCCGCGCCGGGCACGCCCGGTGCCGAGGAGGCCGCCGAGGGCGTCGAGCCCGCCGGTGAGGCGGAGGACCTGGGCACCGGGGCGGGCACCCCGGTCGAGGACCCGACGAGCGGTCGCGGCGAGGGCCAGCACACCGACGCCGTGGGTGCCGGGAACGAGGCCAGCGACGACCGGAACGCCGGCAACGGGAATGCCGACGCCGGGGGTGCCGGGAACGGGGCCACCGGCGACCGGAACGCCGGCAACGGGAATGCCGACGCCGGGGGTGCCGGGAACGGGGCCACCGGCGACCGGAACACCGGCAACGGGATCGCCGAGGCCGAGGGCGCGCGGAACGGGACGACCGACGACGAGAACACCGGCGACCGGAACGCCGACTACGAGGGCACCGACGACGGCGAGGGCAGCGACGGCGACGAGCCGCGCACGGCGCTGTCCGCCGCCGTGGCGGCGACCTCGCTGATGTTCCACGCCCCGGACCTCGACGAGCTGCGCGAGGCCGCTCAGCAGCGCGCGGCCCGCCGCCGCGAGGCGCGGCGCCGCCAGCAGGAGGAGAACGCCTCCGCCGAGGACCCGGGCGACGGTCCCGAGGAGCAGGACACGGCCGAGCTCGCCGACGAGGGCGAGGAGGCCGGACAGGGCTCGGGCGGGGGCACCACCAGCCGCCGGCGCCGTCGCCGCCGCCGCGGCGAGGTCGACATGGAGCTCGTGGGCGGCAGCGACGACGACCCGCCCAACACCGTGACGCGGGTCCGGGCGCCGCGCGCCGCGGACTCCGCCACGGTCGACGAGGTCGTGGCCGTGAAGGGCTCCACGCGGCTCGAGGCCAAGAAGCAGCGCCGGCGCGAGTCCCGCCAGACCGGCCGCCGCCGCCAGGTGATCACCGAGGCGGAGTTCCTGGCCCGCCGCGAGTCCGTCGAGCGGCAGATGCTGGTGCGGCAGAAGGACAACCGGATCCAGATCGGCGTCCTGGAGGACGGCGTCCTGGCCGAGCACTTCGTCTCGCACACCCAGCAGGACTCCCTGATCGGCAACGTCTACGTGGGCAAGGTGCAGAACGTGCTGCCGTCCATGGAGGCCGCGTTCATCGACATCGGCCGCGGCCGCAACGCCGTGCTGTACGCCGGCGAGGTCAACTGGGACGCGTCGCGGCTCGAGGGCGGGCCCCGTCGGATCGAGGTCGCGCTGAAGTCCGGGGACTCGGTCCTGGTGCAGGTCACCAAGGACCCGGTCGGGCACAAGGGGGCGCGGCTCACGAGCCAGATCTCCCTGCCCGGCCGATACCTGGTCTACGTGCCGGGCGGGTCGATGACCGGGATCTCCCGGAAACTGCCCGACGTCGAGCGCGCCCGGCTGAAGAAGATCCTCAAGGACCGGCTGCCGGACGGGGCGGGAGTCATCGTGCGCACCGCCGCCGAAGGGGCCTCCGAGCAGGAGCTCACCCACGACATCAACCGGCTGCGCGCCCAGTGGGAGCAGATCCAGGAGCGGGCCGGCTCGACGAAGACGCTGCCGCCCGAGATGCTCTACGCGGAACCGGACCTGACGATCAAGACCGTCCGCGACGTCTTCAACGAGGACTTCACCACCATGGTCGTCCAGGGCGACGAGGCGTGGGACAACATCGAGGCGTACGTGACCTACGTCGCGCCGGACCTGCTCGACCGGCTCCAGAAGTGGGACGAGGACGAGGACCTGTTCGTGAACTACCGCGTGGAGGAACAGATCCAGAAGGCACTCGAGCGCAAGGTCTTCCTGCCGTCGGGCGGCTCGCTCGTGATCGACCGGACCGAGGCGATGACGGTGGTCGACGTGAACACCGGCAAGTTCACCGGCTCCGGCGGCAACCTCGAGGAGACCGTCACCAAGAACAACCTGGAGGCGGCCGAGGAGATCGTCCGGCAGCTGCGGCTGCGGGACATCGGCGGGATCATCGTGATCGACTTCATCGACATGGTGCTCGAGTCCAACCGGGACCTCGTGCTGCGCCGACTGGTGGAGTGCCTCGGCCGGGACCGCACCAAGCACCAGGTGGCGGAGGTGACCTCGCTGGGGCTCGTGCAGATGACGCGCAAGCGCATGGGCACCGGCCTGCTCGAGGTGTTCTCCGAGCCGTGCGAGCACTGCGCCGGTCGCGGCGTGGTGGTCCACGACCACCCGCTCGAGGGCCGGTCCGGCGGCGCCACGGGCGAGTCGCGCGACCAGCGGCCCAACCGGACGGAGCGCAAGCGCGGCCGCGGGGGCCGGGGCGAGCAGCAGCCGGCCCGGACGGAGCAGCGCTCCACCGAGCCGGACCCCGCGGAGAAGGCCAAGGCCGAGGCCGCGCGGACGGCGTTCGCGACCATCGCCGCCGCCACCCACCACGAGGAGGCCGTCGTGGAGGAGCCGGCCCGTGCCGAGGAGACCGCCCCGCCGGCGGAGTCCCGGCCCGAGGGCTCGGGGCGCTCGCGGAAGAAGCGGCGCGGCAAGCGCAGCCGCAACCGCGGCCAGGGCGCGGACACCGCCGCCGAGCAGCAGCCGGGGACGGGGGAGGAGCCCGCTGCTTCCGCACCCGAGCAGGTCTCCGCCGAGGAGACGCCGGCAGGGCAGGGCTCACGCCTGATGATCAAGGGCGAGGTCATCGAGCTGCCGCAGGGCCACGCCCCTGCGGAGGAGCCCGCCGAGGCCCGGCCGCTGAGCCTGGACTCCCTCGCGGAGGCCTTCGAGCACTCCGCGCCGGACGCGGCCTCCGCTCCGCGGGAGCCGGCCGGCACGACGGGCGCCGCTGCGCGGAACACGGCCGCACGGGACACCGCCGCACGGGACACCGCCACGGAGGACGCCCGGGCGGGTGCCGCCGAGCAGCAGAGCGAGGGGCGCGCGGGCACGGCGCCGCAGGCTCCCGCCCCGGAGCAGCCGCGGGCGGACGTCGAGCCGGCGCGCCCCCGCCGGCGCTCCCGGCGGGCCTCGGCACCGGAGGCCCGCCCGGGCGAGGCCGAGGTGACCGCCGGGCAGGCGGCCACCGCGGAGGGCGCCCGGCACGAGGCCAAGGCCGTCGCCCAGCGCTCCCCGGAGGAGACCTCGGGCCGCGCGCCGACCGTCGTCGGCGTGGGGGTCAAGGCGGAGGACCTCACCAGCGGCCGGCCCGCCGAGCGCGGCTGAGCCGCCCCCGCGAGCAGCACGACGGAGGACCCCGACCGGTACTGGTCGGGGTCCTCCGTCGTCGTGCGCTCCGCCTCCCTGTCGGGCCGGGCACGGCGCGAGTAGCGTGGTGGCACGACACGCGGGCCGGCCGACCGGGCCGATCCGTCGGATCCCCGGCCCGCAGCCCCGAGGGGACAGTCATGAACAACAAGCAGATCGTTCTCACCGCCGGCCGCGAGCTCTTCGGCGAGCGGGACGCCTCGGCCATCGACCGGCACTGGGCCCCGGACTACCGGCAGCACTCCGCGCTCGCGCCTGATGGCACGGCAGGACTCCAGGCGATGTTCCGGCAACTGCCCGAGAACTTCCGATTCGAGCCCCTGCGGGTGCTCGAGGACGGCGACATGGTCGCGGTCCACTGCATCTACCACGGGTTCGGCCCCGACCCCACGGCAGCGGTGGACGTGTTCCGCGTGGCGGAGGGAAAGATCGCCGAGCACTGGGACGCCCTGGCGCCCCTGCCGGGCGGTTCCGCCGGGACGCACCGGATCGGCGGACCACGGCAGATCACCGGGCGCGAGCGCACCGGCGCGAACAAGGCGGCGGTGACCGAGTGGGTGCAGGAGCGGCTCATCGGCGCCGACCGGGACGCCCTCGAGGAGCTGGCCCGCGACCCGCGCTACGTGGAGCACGGCCCCGGCCCGGACGACCCGCTCGCCCGGCACACCCTGCACCGGGTGCTCGGCGAGGGCGACCTCGTCCTCACCGTCACCGAAGCCCTGCTCGGTCCCGGCGACGGAGGCGCCGAGCCCGGCGACCGCGTCCCGGCCGGCTGCTACGACCTGTGGCGGGTCTCGGACGGCCGGATCCTCGAGCACTGGGGGGTCTGCCAGCCCGTCCCGGAGCGGATGCCGCACGGCAACGGCTTCTTCTGAGCGACAGGACGTCTCCACGAGCCCGATGGTGCCGGGCCGTGGGGAGCCGATCACCGGTGTGCCCCTCCGCCCGGGCGCAGCCCCCGAGGGCGGGACGACGGAAGCACTCCGAGCGCCGCGGCCGGGGCCCTCCGGCGTCCCGGCGCACCTTCTGCGACTACACTGGCAGGACACCTGACACGGGGTGCCGCGCGAGCGGCTGAGAACACACCCGTCGAACCTGATCTAGCCAGTACTAGCGAAGGGATGTCGCAGATGCGCGATGCCGTACCCACGTCCGCCGGAACACCGGGAGCCGTCCGGCCGGTACCACCGGACCCCGCGCTCGCCGAGGACGCCGCCGCGGCCCTGGAGGACCTGCGCTCCGCGGCGCCGCTGGTGCAGTGCATCACCAACGCCGTGGTCACCAACTTCACGGCCAACGCGCTGCTCGCCGTGGGCGCGTCCCCGGCGATGACCGACATCCAGGGCGAGGGCGGGGTCTTCGCGGAGCTCGCGGACGGCCTGCTCGTCAACACCGGCACGCCCACCGCCGAGCAGCGCGGCGCCGCCTACGAGGCCGTCGGGGCCCGGCACCGCGCCGGCCGGGCGTGGGTCCTCGACCCCGTGGCGGTGGGCGCCCTGCCCGTGCGCACCGCGCTGGCCCGCGACCTGCTCGAGTTCCGGCCCGCGATCGTGCGCGGCAACGCCTCCGAGGTCATGGCCCTCGCCGGCGGCGCCGGCGGGCGGGGCACGGACGCCACCCACGGGGTCGAGGCCGCCCGTGACGCCGCCGCCGCGCTCGCTGAGCGGGCCGGCTCGGCGGTGGCCGTGTCCGGGCCCGTGGACCTCGTGCGCTTCCCGGGCGGCACCGTCGTCCGCGTCCCGCACGGCACGCAGCTGCTGACCCGCATCACCGGCGGGGGCTGCGCCCTGGGTGCCCTCATGGCCGCGTTCACCGCCGTGCGCACGGACCGGGGCGCGGCGGCCGTGGCGGCCACCACGGTGTACACCCTCGCGGCCGAGGACGCGGCCGCCGAGGCCTCCGGGCCCGGGTCCTTCGCCGTGGCCCTGCTGGACCGGCTGCACGCCGTGACGCCGGAGCAGGTGGCCGCCCGGGCGGAGCTGGTGCGCGAGGAGGTGGCCCGGTGAGCCCTCGCCTCGATCCCGCGGCCCTGGCCCTGCACCTCGTGACGGACACCGCCCTCAGCGCGCCCCGGCCGGTCCCGGACGTCGTGGCCGCCGCAGTGCGCGGGGGCGCCACCATGGTCCAGGTCCGCGCGAAGGACGCCCCGGTCCGTGATCTCGTCGCCCTGCTGACGGCCGTCGCCGAGCGCGTGGGCCGGCAGGTCCCCGTGCTCGTGGACGACCGCGCGGACGTGTACCTCGCCGCCCGCGCGGCCGGCGCCCCCGTGGCCGGGGTGCACGTCGGGCAGACGGACCTGCCCGTGGCGCTCGCCCGGCGGATCTGCGGCCCCGACGCCGTGCTGGGCCTCAGCGCGGCCACGGCCGAGGAGCTCGACACCGCCTCCGCGCTGCCCGCCGGCACGGTCGACTACCTGGGCGTCGGGGCGGTGCGGGCGACGCGCACCAAGCCCGACCACCCCGAGCCGCTGGGCGTCGAGGGCTTCGCCCGCGCGGCGGCCCGCACCTCCCTGCCCTGCCTGGCCATCGGCGGGGTGCAGGCCGAGGACGCCGCCGCCCTGCGCGCCGCGGGCGCCGCCGGGCTGGCCGTGGTCTCCGGGATCTGCGCCGCTGCCGACCCCGCGGCCGCCGCCGCCCGCTACGTGCGCGCCTTCGGCGCGGCGCCCGCCGAGGAGGTGGCCCCGTGAGCGCACGCGTGCCCCGCGTCCTGGCCGTCGCCGGCACCGACCCCACGGGCGGGGCCGGCCAGCACGCGGACCTCAAGTCGATCGCCGCGATGGGCGGCTACGGGATGAGCGCCGTCACCGCCGTCGTCGTGCAGAACACCGTGGGCGTGCGCGCCATCCACGTCCCGCCGGTCGAGTTCCTCACCGCCCAGCTCGAGGCGGTCGCCGAGGACGTCGAGATCGACGCCGTCAAGATCGGGATGCTCGGCTCCGTGCCGGTCATCGAGGCCGTCACCCGGTGGCTCGGAGCCCACCGGCCCCCGGTCGTGGTCCTGGACCCCGTCATGGTCGCGACCTCCGGGGGGCGCCTGCTCGAGCCCGACGCCGAGGACGCCCTGCGCTCGATGCTGGGCCTCGCCGACCTGATCACCCCGAACCTGCAGGAGCTCGCCGTGCTCGCGGGCGAGGACACGGCGCCGTCGTGGGAGGAGGCCCTCGCGCAGGGCCACCGCGTGGCCCGCGCCCACGGGACCCTGGTCCTCGTCAAGGGCGGGCACCTCACCGGGGACCGGACCCCGGACGCCCTCGTGGGCCCGGACGCCCCGGAGCCCCTCGTGGCGTTCGACGGCGTCCGGGTGCCCACCGAGAACTCGCACGGCACCGGGTGCTCCCTCTCCTCGGCCCTGGCCACCCTCCAGGCCCGGCACGGGGACTGGCCCCGGAGCCTGCGGATCGCCCGGGACTGGCTGCGCGGGGCCCTCGAGACCTCCGGGGAGCTCTCCGTCGGCCACGGGAGCGGGCCCGTCCACCACTTCCACCACGTCCAGCACGCCCTCGAGACCTGGGGCGCCGTGCCGGAGCGGTTCAGCGACGAGCTGTGGGAGGCCTCCGCGGCCGTGCGGCGGGAGATCGAGGAGCTCGAGTTCGTGCGCCGCCTCGGGGACGGGCGGCTCGAGCCGGACCGCTTCCTCGCCTACCTCGACCAGGACCTGCAGTACCTCGACGGCTACAGCAGGGCGCTCGCCCTGCTGGCGGCACGGGCGCCCGACGAGGAGCAGCGGCTGTTCTTCGCGGCCGGCGCCGTGTCCTGCACCGAGACCGAGGCGCAGCTGCACCGGGCCCGGCTGCAGCACGCCGGGGACGGCGGCGCGCGGGACGAGCCGGCGGAGGTGACACGGCGGTACACCACCTTCCTGCTCGCGGCCACCGCCGCGGAGCCCTACCCCGTGGGCCTCGCGGCCGTGCTCCCGTGCTACTGGGTGTACGCGGACGTGGGACGCCACCTGGGCGAGCTCGCCGCGGCCGGCGGGCCCGGCGAGCACCCCTACGCCGACTGGCTCGCCACGTACGCGGACGAGGGGTTCCAGGAGGCCACCCGCACGGCCCGGCGGCTGCTCGACGACGCCGCCCGCGAGGCCCCGGCGGAGGTCCGGGAGCGGATGCGGGAGGTGTTCCTGGAGGCCTGCGCGCTCGAGCGGGACTTCTTCGCCGCGCCGGGGACGGGGCGCCGGTTGGCGGGCATTGACCGGATCGAGTAGTCTTGATCTTCGGTGCCATGCCGGTGCGCGCGTGTAAAAACTCGACACCCCACCTGGCGGCACATGCGGGTGCAGTTCCTGAATTGCGGCGAACCTGCGCTGACCTCGGCCTAGTCCCACGGGCCGGTCACCGACAGCTCGTCTCAACGTCGTTGGTCCTGACAGGTATGCGCTCGACCCACACTGTTTACACATGACGTCGAGAGAAGTGAGTTCCCAAGTGGTGTACGCGATTGTCCGCGCTGGCGGCCGCCAGGAAAAGGTTTCCGTCGGAGACCTCGTTACCCTTGACCGCGTCGCCGGCGGAGCAGGCAGCACCATCGAGCTCCCTGCCCTGCTGCTGGTCGACGGGGACAAGATCACCTCGGATGCCCCGACCCTGGCGAACGTCAAGGTCACGGCCGAGATCATCGAGAACCTCCGCGGTCCCAAGATCTCCATCCAGAAGTTCAAGAACAAGACCGGCTACAAGAAGCGCCAGGGCTTCCGTGCCGAGCTGACCACCGTGAAGGTGACCGGCATCGACGCCTGATCGGCCCGGTTCCCCTCCAGACTCCATCAGCCAGTAAAAACCCGAAGGTAGGCACACCTCATGGCACACAAGAAGGGCGCGAGCTCCACTCGCAACGGTCGCGACTCCAACGCGCAGTACCTCGGCGTGAAGCGCTTCGGCGGCCAGACCGTCAACGCCGGCGAGATCCTCGTCCGGCAGCGCGGCACGCACTTCCACCCCGGCCTGAACGTCGGCCGCGGCGGCGACGACACCCTGTTCGCCCTGGCCGCCGGCCAGGTCGAGTTCGGCACCCGCCGGGGCCGCAAGGTCGTCAACATCCAGGCTGCCGCGGAGTAGCCGGAAGGACCGGCCCTGCCGGTCCCGGTGCGGGTCCCCACCCGCGCCGCCCATTGTTTGTGCTGTAGAGGGTGGGTGCGTCCAGCGCCCGCCCTCTACAGTTTTAACGTGGCCCGTCCGCGGGCCCGCCCGTTCTTGACCAGAGGAGTTCCCCGTGGCCAGTTTCGTCGACCGCGTCGTCCTGCACGTCTCCGGCGGCTCCGGGGGGCACGGCTGCGTGTCCATCCGCCGGGAGAAGTTCAAGCCGCTCGGCGGGCCGGACGGGGGCAACGGGGGAGACGGCGGCAGCGTGATCCTGCGCGTCGACGGCCAGACCACCACGCTGCTCAACTACCACCACGCGCCCCACCAGTCCGCTCCCAACGGCGGCCCCGGCAAGGGCGACCTCCGGCACGGGCACAAGGGCGAGGACCTCGTCCTGTCCGTCCCCGACGGGACCGTGGTGAAGGACCAGGACGGCAACGTCCTGGCCGACCTGGTGGGGCAGGGCTCCGAGTTCGTGGCCGCGCCGGGCGGGCAGGGCGGGCTGGGCAACGCCGCGCTGGCCTCGGTCAAGCGCAAGGCCCCGGGCTTCGCGCTCCTCGGCACGCCGGGCTCGGCCCGCGACGTGGTCCTGGAGCTCAAGTCCATCGCCGACATCGCCCTGGTCGGCTATCCCTCCGCCGGCAAGTCCAGCCTCGTCGCCGCCATCAGCGCCGCCCGCCCCAAGATCGCGGACTACCCCTTCACCACGCTCGTGCCGAACCTCGGCGTGGTGCAGGCGGGGGACGTGCGCTACACGGTGGCCGACGTCCCGGGGCTGATCCCCGGCGCCTCCGAGGGCAAGGGGCTGGGCCTGGAGTTCCTCCGCCACGTCGAGCGCTGCGCCGCGCTCGTGCACGTCCTCGACTGCGCGACCCTCGAGCCCGGCCGGGACCCGGTCTCCGACCTCGAGACGATCGAGCGGGAGCTCGCCGGCTACGCAGTCGACGGCGACCTCGACGGCGGGCAGGCGGTGCCCCTCAACGACCGTCCCCGCCTCGTGGTGCTGAACAAGATCGACGTCCCCGAGGCCCGGGAGCTCGCCGAGTTCGTGCGCCCCGAGCTCGAGTCCCGCGGCTACCGCGTGTTCGAGATCTCCACCGCCTCCCACGAGGGGCTGCGACCGCTGACCTTCGCCATGGGCGAGGTCGTGCAGCAGGCCCGGGCGGCGCGACCGGCTCCGGCGGAGGCACCGAGGGTCGTGCTGCGCCCGAAGGGCGTGCGCGGGCCCGAGTTCACCATCAGCCGCGAGGAGCGCAACCTCGAGCCGCTGTGGCACGTGCGCGGCGACAAGCCCGACCGCTGGATCCTGCAGACGGACTTCAACAACGAGGAGGCCGTCGGCTACCTCGCCGACCGGCTCGCGAAGCTCGGCGTCGAGTCGGAGCTGTTCAAGCAGGGCGCCCGGCCCGGCGACGCCGTGCTCATCGGACCCGAGGACGACGGCGTGGTCTTCGACTGGGAGCCCACGATGGTCGGCGGCGCCGAGCTGCTCGCCGGGCCCCGCGGCACCGACCTGCGCTTCGCGGACATCGACCGCCCCACCCGCGAGCAGAAGCGCCAGCAGTACCAGGACCGCAAGGACGCCAAGGCCGCCGCCCGCGCCGAGCTCGAGGCCGAGCGCACCGCCGGGGTGTGGACCGAGTCGGTCGACGCCCGGCGCGGCGAGGCCCCGGAGGGCCCCGGCACCGACGACTGACCGCACCCGCGGGACCGGGCCGGGCACGCCGCCCCGGTCCCCGACCGCAGCACCCGACGAACGACTGACCGACACACCGACGACGCCCACCGGACGAGGGAGACGCCCAGGATGAACGAGCAGACGAACGAGATCGACGTCGAGCAGCTCGAGGAGGTCGCGGAGAAGTCCGCGGTCCAGCTCAGCAGCGAGAACCGCGGCAAGAACCGGCGCAGCCCCATCGAGCGCCGCGAGGACATCCCGCGCGCCCACCGCGTGGTGGTCAAGGTCGGCTCGTCCTCGCTGACGTCCATCGAGAGCTCGATCGACGAGCAGGCCGTGCGGATGATCGTGGACGCCCTCGGGGAGACCAAGGCCCGCGGCATCGAGCTCGTGTTCGTGTCCTCGGGCGCGATCACCGCCGGCCTGGCGCCCCTGGGGCTGTCCCGGCGGCCCAAGAACCTGGCGGGCAAGCAGGCCGCCGCCGCCGTGGGCCAGGGACTGCTGATGGGCCGCTACATCGAGTCCTTCGCCCGCTTCGGCGTCACCGTGGGCCAGGTGCTGGTCACCGCGGAGGACCTGATGCGCCGCAGCCACTACAAGAACACCCACCGCCAGATCGAACGGCTCCTCGACTTCGGCGTGCTGCCCATCGTCAACGAGAACGACGCCGTCTCCAGCCAGGAGATCAAGTTCGGCGACAACGACCGGATCGCCGCCCTGATCGCCCACCTCATCAAGGCGGACGTCCTGCTGCTGCTCTCCGACGTCGACGCGCTCTACACCATGGACCCCCGCAAGGGCGGCGAGCGGATCCCGGTGGTCAACGACCCCATCAAGGACCTCGAGGGCGTGCAGATCGGCTCGGTGGGAGCCGCCGGAGTGGGCTCGGGCGGCATGGTGACCAAGGTCCAGGCCGCGCGCATCGCGGCGGCCTCGGGCATCCCGGCGCTCGTCACGTCGGCGCAGAACATCACCCGCGCGCTGGACGGCGAGGACGTCGGCACCTGGTTCGCGACCTCCGGCGGGCGGCGCAACGTCCGGTTGCTGTGGCTGGCCCACCTCGCGGACATCAAGGGCTCCCTGACCCTGGACCCGGGCGCCGTCGAGGCGATCCGCGACCGCAACTCCCTGCTGGCCGCCGGGGTCACGGGCGTGTCCGGCACCTTCGAGGCGGGGGAGCCCGTCTCGCTGCGGGACCCGGCGGGCAAGGAGATCGCGCACGGGCTGAGCAACTACTCCTCGGACGAGATCCCGCCGATGCTCGGCAAGTCCACCTCCGTGCTGGCCGACGAGCTCGGGGACGACTACAGCCGGGAGCTCGTGCACGTGGACAACCTGGTGGTCCTGCGCGCACGCGGCGCACGGACTAAACTGAAGAAATGACTTCCGCCGCACACGATTCCGTGACCACCGACGAAGCCACCCGCACGACCGACAAGGCGGTCGTGTCCGACCACGGCGTCATCGCCACCTTCGGGGAGGACCCCGTCGCCGGCGTGGCCGCCATGGCCGACGACGCCCGCGACTCCGCCCGCGTGCTCGGCCGCGCCACCCGGGCCTGGAAGGACCGGGCGCTGCTCGCCATCGCCGACCGCATCGAGCGCAAGCAGGACGTGATCCTCGCCGCGAACGCCAAGGACCTCGAGCGCGGCCGCGTGAACGGGACCTCCACGGCCCTCCTCGACCGGCTCAAGCTGGACGCCGGGCGGATCACCGCCCTGGCCGAGAGCCTGCGCGAGCTGGCCGCCCTGCCCGACCCCGTGGGCGGGTTCGTCCGCGGCTCCACCCTGCCCAACGGCCTGCGGATGCGCCAGGTGCGCGTGCCGATGGGCGTGGTCGGCGCCATCTACGAGGCCCGCCCCAACGTCACCGTGGACATCGCCGGCATCGCCCTGAAGTCCGGCAACGCGGTGCTCCTGCGCGGCGGCTCGGCCGCGGAGGAGAGCAACCGGGCCCTCGTGGGCATCATCCGGGACTCCCTCGCCGACGTGAAGCTGCCCGTGGACTGCGTCCAGAGCGTCGACGAGTACGGCCGCGAGGGCGCGAACGCGCTCATGGCCGCCCGCGGCAAGGTCGACGTCCTCATCCCGCGCGGCGGGCACGGGCTGATCCAGTCGGTCGTCCAGAACGCCAAGGTCCCCGTCATCGAGACCGGTGAGGGCAACGTCCACCTCTTCGTCGACCACTCGGCGTCGAAGGACATGGCCGTGGACGTGGTGGTCAACTCCAAGACCCACCGCACGAGCACGTGCAACACCACGGAGACCCTCCTGCTGCACAGCGGCTTCGAGCACGGCGCCGCCGTGCTGGCGGCCCTGGACCGGGCCGGCGTCACGCTGCACGTCGACGAGCGGGCCGAGGCCATGCTCCCCGCCGGCAGCCACCACCTGCGCGCCACCGAGGAGGACTGGGGCACCGAGTACCTGTCCATGGACCTGGCCGTGAAGGTGGTCGACTCCCTGGACGAGGCGCTCCAGCACATCGACCGGTGGTCCACCCGGCACACGGAGGCGATCGTGACCAACGACCTCGCGGACGCCGAGCGGTTCGTCGCCGAGATCGACGCCGCCGCGGTCATGGTCAATGCCTCCACCCGGTTCACCGACGGCGGCCAGCTGGGCCTGGGCGCCGAGATCGGCATCTCCACCCAGAAGATGCACGCGCGCGGTCCCATGGGCCTGGAGGAGCTGACCACCACGAAGTGGATCGTCCAGGGCGACGGGCACACCCGCGCCTGAGTCCCGCACGCGGCGGGCCCGCCGCGGATTCAGTACGATGAGAACCGCCCGGGCCCGCCGACGTCGGCGGCACGGACCGCCCACCGACCACCCCCGCCGCCACGCCGGCGCCAGAAGGGATCCCCATGCTCCAGTACACCGTCATCACCGTCCTCGCCGCCGCGGAGGGCGGGCACGCCGCCGCCGAGTCCGGAGTGCCCGCGTGGGTCTGGGGCCTCTCCATCTTCATCGTGCTGATCGGTCTCATGGTGGTGACACTGTCCTACGCCAACCGCGGCCTCAGCCCCGAGGCCGGCCAGCACGAGGACCCGGCCGACCTGCCCGCGGACGAGCGGGCGATGCTCGACGAGTACGCCGCCAAGCGCCACGCCTGAGCCGGGGAACCCCACCGTCGTGACGACCGCTTCGCAGGACACCGCCGCCCGGACCCGGGGCCTGCCCCTGACGGGGACGGCCGTGCCGCCCCGGACACCGGGGCGCACCAGGCTCGGCGTCATGGGCGGGACGTTCGACCCCATCCACCACGGCCACCTCGTGGCCGCGTCCGAGGTGGCGGGGGAGTTCGATCTCGACGAGGTCGTGTTCGTCCCCACCGGGCACCCCTGGCAGAAGGCGGCCGGGGCGGTGAGCCCCGCGGAGCACCGCTACCTCATGACGGTGATCGCCACGGCCTCCAACCCGCGGTTCACCGTCAGCCGCGTGGACATCGAGCGCGACGGTCCCACGTTCACGGTGGACACCCTGCGGGACCTGAAGCGTCAGCGGCCGGAGGCGGACCTGTTCTTCATCACGGGCGCGGACGTCATGGCGGAGATCCTGACCTGGAAGGGCGCGGAGGAGCTCTGGCAGCTCGCCCACTTCGTCGGCGTCACCCGGCCGGGTCACGACCTCGCCGCGCCGGTCGGGTCCAGCGGCGTGAACCTGCTCGAGGTGCCCGCGATGGCCATCTCGTCCACGGACTGCCGCGCCCGCGTGGCCGAGCACAAGCCCGTCTGGTACCTCGTGCCCGACGGCGTGGTGCAGTACATCAACAAGTACGGGCTCTACCTCGGCGCCGGGGACGGGGCGACGACGGACCATGTCGGCGTCCGCGGCACCGCGGCGAAGGCGCCCTGATGGCCGGCGAGGACGCCGTGCGGGACGACCCGGAGCAGCCGGCCGACCCGGTCGCGGGCGCACCGGGGCCGGCGGACGGCCCCGCTCCGGGCACGCCCACGGCGACCTCCGGGGCGGCTCCCGTCGTCGATCTCGGCGAGGACGCCGTGCGGGACGACCCGGGACAGGCGGACGGCCCTGCCGTGGGCACGACAGAGCCGGCGGACGATTCGGTCGCGGGCGCGCCGGGGCCGGCGGTGAGCACGCCGCCGGCGCCCTCCGGGCCGGCCCCGGTCATCGATCTGGGCGAGGACGCCGTGCCGGTCCGCCCCGTGAAGCCCCTCGGGCCGCGGCGGCTGGCCCGACTGCAGCGCGAACTCGCGGAGCGCGCGCGGGAGCTCGAGGAGACCGGCGGCCCCGCGGACCCGGAGCTGCTGGAGAAGCAGCGCCGGTTCGCGGAGCTCGCCGCGCAGGCGGAGGCCGCCCAGACGGAGTCCGGCACGGGTGTGGCCCCCCAGCAGCCGGTCGCCCCGGCGGCTCCCTCCGCGCCGCTCTCCCCGGCGCCGCCGGAGGACCGGCGGGAGCCGCTCGAGCAGATCACCGTCGTGTTCCCCGGCGGCGGCCCGGACGGCCCGGACGGGCACGTGTCCCACGACCCCGTGCACGTCGACCCGTCCCTGTTCAGCAACCGGCTCGCGCCGGAGGACCTGGCCGCGCTGACGCACATCGAGATTGTCGCGCCCGAGGACGCCGAGCACCACGGCTCCCACGCGACCACGGCGGCCGCTGCCGCCCAGCGGACGACCCCCGCGGCCGCCGAGAACCCACCTGGAGCCGGACCGGCTCCCGCCGCCGAGGACGGCCCGCAGGGGGGCGCCGAGGACCCACCCGGGGCTCCGCCGGCGCCGGCCGACCCGCCCGAGCCGGCGCCGGCGTCCGCGGCGTCGTGGTCCGAGGAGGACCCACCGGCTCCGCCGGTGCCGGCCGGCACCGCCGAGGGGCTCGAGCTGCTCGAGCGGCGGGAGTACCGGCGCCGCACGGGCGCCGCCTGGTGGGTCCTGCTGCTGCTGGCAGTGCTCGCGGCCCTCGTCGTCGTGCTCGTGCTCTTCGTGCTCTGAGCACACCACCTGCTGTCCTGCTCCACTCGTCCACTCCATCCGTCCCCGTGGGACGGAACCTCCGGTTCGCCGGGAAAGGATCCTTCTTGACTGTCAACGACTTCTCCCTCTCCATCCTCCGCGTCGCGGCCGCCGCGGCCGACGCCAAGCAGGCCCACGACATCGTGGCCCTCGACGTCAGCGAGGCGCTGGGCATCACCGACGCGTTCCTGGTCGCGTCCGCCTCCAACGAGCGGCTCGTCAACGCCGTGGTCGACGAGATCGAGGAGAAGCTGGTCGAGCAGCTCCAGCTGCGCCCGATCCGCCGCGAGGGCCGCTCCGAGGGGCGCTGGGTGCTCCTCGACTACGGCGACGTGGTGATCCACGTCCAGCACGACGAGGACCGGGCGTTCTACGCCCTCGAGCGGCTGTGGCGGGACAGTCCCGTGGTGGACCTCGGCACCGCCACGGGCCAGGCCGCGCCGGCGCCCGCGGCCGACGATTTGCCTTGATCCTGATCGACTGTCTACTATGAATGCGTTGCCCAGCGAGGTGCTGGATCAACCGGGAAAGGGTGACCGATGAGGACGCCGTCCAGGTTGTGATAGTGTCTCTCGAGGCAACGACTTGGGGCTGTGGCGCAGCTGGTAGCGCATTTGCATGGCATGCAAAGGGTCAGGGGTTCGAGTCCCCTCAGCTCCACCAGGACGAAAGAGCCCGTTCCGCGACACGCGGGGCGGGCTCTTTCGCATTCCTTTTTGCCTGCTCCCATCCCTTCCGCTCGTTGACGCGTCCTGTTAGCGTCAGCACCACCGGCGGCCGTTCTCCGTGACCTGGATCACAGCGAGCTCAGGGTCACATCGTGACGGGTCCCCGTCGGGAACGAGGGCTTCCGCGGTGGTGCTCCACCGGGAACGCCCGTGACGGACATCCACACGGAAGAGGTCATGATGGCAGGCAACAGAGCGGTCGCCTACAAGGGTCCCGGCAAGGTCGAGGTCATCGACACCGAATACCCCGAGTTCGAGCTCAAGGACGCCCCGGGGATCAACACGGCCAACATCGGCCGGAAGGTCCCGCACGGGGTCATCCTCCGGACCGTGAGCACGAACATCTGCGGCTCGGACCAGCACATGGTGCGCGGGCGCACCACGGCTCCGACGGACCTCGTCCTCGGCCACGAGATCACGGGCGAGGTCGTCGAGTGCGGGCCGGACGTCGAGTTCATCAAGGTCGGGGACATCGTCTCCGTCCCCTTCAACATCTCCTGCGGGCGGTGCCGCAACTGCAAGGAGCGCAAGACCGGCATCTGCCTCAACGTGAACCCGGACCGGCCGGGCTCCGCCTACGGTTACGTGGACATGGGTGGCTGGGTCGGCGGGCAGGCGGAGTACGTGCTGGTGCCCTACGCGGACTGGAACCTGCTGAAGTTCCCGGACCGGGACCAGGCCCTGGAGAAGATCATGGACCTGACCATGCTCTCCGACATCCTGCCCACGGGCTACCACGGCGTGGTCACGGCCGGGGTGGGCGTCGGCTCCACGGTCTACATCGCCGGCGCCGGACCGGTGGGCCTGGCCGCGGCGGCCGCGGCCCACCTGCTGGGGGCCGCGGTGGTGATCGTGGGGGACATGAACGAGCAGCGGCTGGCCCAGGCGCGCAGCTTCGGCTGCGAGACCGTGGACGTCTCGAAGGGCTCGCCCGCCGAGCAGATCGAGCAGATCCTCGGCGTCCCGGAGGTCGACTGCGGCGTGGACGCCGTCGGCTTCGAGGCCCGGGGGCACGGCAAGGACGCCTCCCACGAGGCTCCGGCCACCGTGCTGAACTCGCTCATGGACATCACCGCCGCGGGCGGAGCGCTGGGCATCCCCGGCCTCTACGTGACCGGGGATCCGGGCGCGGTGGACGAGGCGGCGAAGAAGGGCTCCCTGTCGATCAGCCTCGGCACGGGGTGGGCGAAGTCCCTGGCCTTCACCACCGGACAGTGCCCGGTGATGAAGTACAACCGGCAGCTGATGATGGCGATCCTGCACGACAAGATCCAGATCGCCAAGGCCGTCAACGCCAAGGCCATCCCGCTGGAGGAGGCGCCGCAGGGCTACGCCGAGTTCGACGCCGGGGCCGCCACGAAGTACGTGCTGAACCCGAACGGCTACATCAAGAACTGACGCCGGGGTCGCCACGGAGGACGTGCTCGACCCGAACGGTTGCGTCGAGAGCTGACTCCGGGGCCGCCACGGAGGACGTGCTCGGCCCGGACAGCCTGCGTCGAGAACTGGCGCCGGGACGGCCACGGAGTATGTGGTGAACCCGGACGGCGGCGTCGAGAACCGGCGCCGGGACGGCCACGGAGGACGTGCTGAACCCGGACAGCCTTCGTCGAGAACTGACCTGCAGTACCCCGGCGCCCGTGGGGCGCAGCGGATCGGACACCCGGTCCGCTGCGCCCCGCGGGCGCCGCCGTGTCCCGGGTGTGCCCTGTGGAACACTGGGCGCATGGCGAAGAAATCCAGCAGCTCGGAGCTCATGCAGACCGTCGATCAGGTCACCGAGGAAGCCATCAACGTGGGCTACCGCCTCGAGCAGCGGCTCCACCGGTTCCGCCAGCGGCGCGCCGAGGCCCGGGGCGACATCCCGGTCATGGTGGCCTTCGAGGGGTACGGCTCCGAGCACCACGTGCGGGTGCTCGGCCGGGCCCTGCTCAAGACCCGGGGGCTCATCGAGTCCACCGACGAGAGCGCGGAGTCGATCCGCGGCTGGCGCTCGTTCACCTCGGTGCCCATCGCCTTCGCCCACGTCAACGTCTGGATCGACGAGTTCGAGTTCCACCTGGTGGCCGACAAGGGCGGCGTGGTCGACGTCGACCTGCAGGTGTCCCTGGCTCCGGGCGAGCACACGGTGTGGATGCAGACGGAGGGCTCCGAGACCGTCGAGTCCCGCGTGTTCGTCGTGGCGGACGAGCAGCGGATCGGCGTGGTCTCCGACGTCGACGACACCGTCATGGTCACGGCCCTGCCGCGCCCCATGCTGGCCGCCTGGAACTCCTTCGTGCTCAACGAGCACGCCCGCACACCCACCCCCGGGATGGCGGTCATGATGGACCGGCTGCTGCACCGCCACCACGAGGCGCCGTTCCTCTACCTCTCCACGGGCGCCTGGAACGTGGCCCCCACCCTGCGCCGCTTCCTCACCCGCAACGCCTACCCGGCCGGGGCCCTGCTGCTCACCGACTGGGGCCCCACCACGGACCGGTGGTTCCGTGCCGGGGCCGCGCACAAGGTGCAGAACCTCGAGCGGCTGGCCCGGAACTTCCCCCACGTGCGGTGGATCCTCATCGGCGACGACGGCCAGCACGACCCCGAGATCTACAGCGGATTCGTCAACCGCTATCCGGAGCACGTGGCCGCCATCGTCATCCGCAACCTGTCCCCGGCGGAGGCGGTGCTGGCCGGCACGCCCCTGGTCAACGAGGAGCGGCGGGTGACCATCCCCGAGGGGACGCTGTGGATCGAGGGCAACGACGGCGCGTCGATCTCCCGGCAGCTCGCGGAGCACGGGCTGCTCTGACCGGTCGAGGGTCCGGGCTCTCCGGCGTCCGAGCCGGGCCCTACTCTGGAGCCATGACCAGCATCCACAGCAGTCTCACCGTTCCCGGCCCCGCGGACGTCGCGGCCGACGCACCGGCGGACTTCCCGGCCGTCGACGCCGCCGTCGACCGCGCCCGGGCGGCCTTCGTCCCCGACGTCGACCTCGCGACCCGGCTGGACCGGCTGCACCGGCTCGAGGACCTCGTGCGGGAGAACCGCACGGAGCTCGAGCAGGCCCTTGCCGCCGACCTCGGCAAGCCCCCGGCTGAGGCGTGGCTCACCGAGCTCGGCTTCACTCTCGAGGAGGTCGCCGGCATCCGCAAGGAGCTCGCCCGCTGGATGACCCCGGCCCGGGTCCCCGTCCCGCTGAGCCTCGCCCCGGCCCGCTCCCGGGTCGAGCACCAGCCGCTCGGGACCGTGCTGGTGATGGCGCCGTGGAACTATCCCGTCCAGCTCGTCCTGAGCCCGCTGGCGGGAGCGCTCGCCGCCGGCAACACCGTCGTCGTCAAGCCCTCGGAGGTCTCCGCCACCGTCTCCGGGGTGCTGGCCGAGCTGCTCGAGCGCTACCTGGGGGACTGCGTGAGCGTGGTCGAGGGCGGCGTGCCGGAGACCACCCGGCTGCTCGAGCACCGCTTCGACCACGTCTTCTACACCGGCAACGGAAAGGTCGCGCGGGTCGTCATGGCCGCCGCCGCACGGCACCTGACCCCGGTGACCCTCGAGCTGGGCGGGAAGTCCCCGGTCTGGGTGGACGGCTCGACCGACCTGCGGACCGCCGCACGGCGGATCGTGTGGGGGAAGTTCCTCAACGCGGGCCAGACCTGCGTGGCCCCGGACCACGTGCTCGGCACCCCCGAGACGCTCGCCGCCCTCGAGCCGGAGCTCGTGCGCGCGGTGGAGGAGCACTACGGCCCTGACCCGTCCCGCAGCGACTCCTACGGGCGGATCGTCACCGGCCGCCACCTCGACCGGCTGACCGGGCTCCTGGACCAGGTCCCCGACCACGACGTGGTCTGCGGAGGGACGGCCGAGCCGGGGGAGCGCTACCTCGCGCCCACGGTGGTGCGCTCCGCCCCGGACGGCCCGCTCATGGCCGAGGAGCTCTTCGGGCCCGTCCTGCCCCTGGTGCCCGTGCCCTCCGCCGAGCACGCCGTTGAGCTGATCACCGCCCGGGACAAGCCGCTGGCCCTGTACGTGTTCACCGAGGAGCGGTCGGTCAAGGAGCTGTTCCGCCGGCACACGTCCTCCGGCGGGCTGTCCTTCAACGCCCCGCTGCTGCACCTCACCAGCCCCGAGCTGCCGTTCGGCGGGGTGGGGGAGAGCGGCACCGGCGCCTACCACGGGAAGTTCTCGTTCACCACGTTCTCCCACGCGCGGGCGGTCCTCGACAAGCCGCTCGCCCCCGACACCCTGCGGGTCGTCTACCCGCCCTACCGGGGCCTGCGGGGCAGGATCGCCGCCGCGGCGGTCGGGCTGCGCCGGCCCCGCCGCCGGACCCGACACGCCGTGTCCGAAAATTAATCCTGTCCACCGGCCGGGGGCCCGCGGTGCGCACAGCCTGTGCACAACGGCACCCCGGCGGCGGAAATCCGCGACCCCCTGCGGAGGCCCCTGTGGATGGACCAGGGCCTTCCTGGGGATAGCGAGAAGGGAGCTGTGGACAACCGTCACCACTGCATCTAGGGGTCGCTTCCCCTTCCTGGCACTAGATGTAGTATTGAAATCAGCCACCCGGAGATACCCCTTCACCGCCGCAGAGTCTGCGGAAGTCGCGGATCTCCCTCGAAAACCACCCGACCGACCAAGGGGAAACAGCGATGTCCGTGACCGTGTACAGCAAGCCGTCCTGCGTCCAGTGCAATGCCACCTACCGGGCTCTGACCAAGAAGGGCATCGAGTACAACGTCGTCGACGTCACCGAGGACGAGGCCGCCCTGGCCCACGTCCTGGCCCTGGGCTACCAGCAGGTGCCGGTCGTCGAGACGCCGACCGAGCACTGGTCCGGGTACCGTCCGGACAAGATCACCTCCCTGGCCGTCCTCCTCACGGCCTGAGGCCGGCGCGCCGCCCGCTTCCCCGCGGCGCCCGACCACCCACCCACCACCCCATCCCGGAGCGCGGAAGCAATGAGCACGCACCACCCCGGCACCCGTCCCGGGAACGCTCAGCAGGACCACGGCGAGACCGCCGCGGCACCGGACGGCCACGCCCCACTGGTGGTCTACTTCTCCTCGGTCTCCAACAACACGCACCGCTTCGTCGAGAAGCTCGACGCCCGCGTGCTGCGCCTTCCTCTTCTGACCGGGGAGGAGCCCCCTGAGATCACCGAGCCCTTCGTGCTGGTCGCCCCGACGTACGGGCGGCCCAACGGCAGCGGGGCCGTCCCGCCGCAGGTCGTGAAGTTCCTCAACAAGGAGACCAACCGGCGGTTCCTGCGCGGCGTCATCGGCGCGGGCAACACCAATTTCGGGTCGGCGTTCTGCCTGGCCGCGGACAAGATCGCGGCCAAGTGCAACGTCCCCGTTCTCTACAAGTTCGAGCTCATGGGCACCTCCGAGGACGTCCACGAGGTCAATCAAGGATTGGAACAGTTTTGGCGACAATTTCAGCAGCTCCGGGCGTGAGCGTCGAGCCCGGCCACGAGGACACGCGCGTCCCGGAGAAGTACCGGGGCCTGGGCTACCACGAGCTCAACGCCCTGCTGAACCTCTACGACGCCGACGGCCACATCCAGTTCGACGCCGATCGGCAGGCCGCGCGGCAGTACTTCCTGCAGCACGTGAACAACAACACGGTCTTCTTCCACGACCTCGAGGAGAAGCTCGACTACCTGGTCTCGCACCAGTACTACGAGCCCGAGGTCCTGGCGAAGTACAGCATGGACTTCATCAAGGAGCTCTCCAAGCGGGCCTACTCCCGGAAGTTCCGCTTCGAGACCTTCCTGGGCGCGTTCAAGTTCTACACGTCCTACACGCTGAAGACCTTCGACGGCCAGCGCTACCTCGAGCGCTTCGAGGACCGCGTGGTCATGGTCTCCCTCTACCTCGCGGACGGCGACGAGCTGCTCGCCACGCAGCTGGTCGACGAGATCATCGCGGGGCGCTTCCAGCCGGCGACCCCCACGTTCCTCAACGCGGGCAAGCAGCAGCGCGGCGAGCTCGTCTCCTGCTTCCTGCTCCGCATCGAGGACAACATGGAGTCCATCGGCCGATCGATCAACTCCGCCCTGCAGCTGTCCAAGCGCGGCGGCGGCGTGGCGTTCGCGCTGACCAACGTCCGTGAGGCCGGGGCCCCGATCAAGAAGATCGAGAACCAGTCCTCGGGCATCATCCCGATCATGAAGCTGCTGGAGGACTCGTTCTCCTACGCCAACCAGCTGGGCGCCCGCCAGGGCGCGGGTGCGGTGTACCTGCACGCCCACCACCCGGACATCTACAGCTTCCTGGACACCAAGCGGGAGAACGCGGACGAGAAGATCCGGATCAAGACCCTGTCCCTGGGCGTGGTCATCCCGGACATCACGTTCGAGCTCGCCAAGAAGAACCAGGACATGTACCTGTTCTCCCCGTACGACGTGGAGCGGGTCTACGGGATGCCGTTCTCGGACGTCAACGTGTCCGAGAAGTACCACGAGATGGTCGCGGACGGCCGGATCACCAAGAAGAAGATCAACGCCCGCGAGTTCTTCCAGACCCTCGCGGAGGTGCAGTTCGAGTCCGGCTACCCGTACGTCATGTTCGAGGACACGGTGAACCGGGCCAACCCGATCGACGGCAAGATCATCATGTCCAACCTGTGCTCCGAGATCCTGCAGGTCTCCGAGCCGTCCACGTACCACGAGGACCTGAACTACGACGAGGTCGGCAAGGACATCTCCTGCAACCTCGGCTCCCTCAACATCGCGCTGACCATGGAGTCCCCGGACTTCGGGCGGTCGGTGGAGACGGCGATCCGGGGGCTCACCGCGGTGTCGGACATGTCCGACATCACCTCGGTGCCCTCGATCGAGCGCGGCAACCAGATGTCCCACGCCGTGGGCCTCGGGCAGATGAACCTGCACGGCTACCTCGCCAAGGAGCACATCCACTACGGCTCCGAGGAAGGCCTCGACTTCACGAACATCTACTTCTACACGGTCACGTACCACGCGGTCCGCGCGTCGAACGAGATCGCGAAGGAGCGCAGGTCGGTGTTCGCCGGCTTCGAGCGGTCCCAGTACGCGTCGGGGGAGTACTTCACCAAGTACACCGACCGCGAGTGGGCCCCGGCCACCGAGCGGGTGCGGCAGCTGTTCGCGGAGGCCGGCGTGCACATCCCCACCCGGGCGGACTGGGAGCAGCTCAAGGCCTCGGTCATGGAGCACGGGATGTACAACCAGAACCTGCAGGCCGTGCCGCCGACCGGCTCGATCTCCTACATCAACAACTCGACGTCCTCGATCCACCCGATCGCCTCGAAGATCGAGATCCGCAAGGAGGGCAAGCTGGGCCGCGTGTACTACCCGGCGCCCTTCATGAACAACGAGAACCTGGAGTACTTCCAGGACGCGTACGAGATCGGCTACGAGAAGATCATCGACACCTACGCCGCGGCCACGCAGCACGTGGACCAGGGCCTGTCCCTGACCTTGTTCTTCAAGGACACGGCCACCACCCGGGACATCAACCGGGCGCAGATCTACGCGTGGCGCAAAGGCATCAAGACGATGTACTACTCCCGGATCCGCCAGCTGGCGCTGGAGGGCACTGAGGTCGAAGGCTGCGTCTCCTGCATGCTGTGACCACAGGGCCCCGGCGGCCACCCACGAAACTCCCCGCGTACGTCCGCAGGACGCGCGCGGGGGCCCACCCCGTTCGAGGAAGAGACAGACCATGACTCTGGAGAAGAGCGAGAGCATCGACAAGGTGCAGCTGCTCCACCACCAGGCCCAGGCCATCAACTGGAACCGGATCGAGGACCCGAAGGACGACGAGGTCTGGGACCGGCTGACCGCGAACTTCTGGCTGCCCGAGAAGGTGCCGATCTCCAACGACGTCCCCTCCTGGAAGACGCTCACCGCGGAGGAGCAGCAGCTCACCATGCGGGTCTTCACGGGCCTGACCCTGCTGGACACCATCCAGGGCACCGTCGGCGCCGTCTCCCTGATCCCGGACGCCGTGACCCTGCACGAGGAGGCGGTGTACACCAACATCGCGTTCATGGAGTCGGTGCACGCGAAGTCCTACTCGTCCATCTTCTCGACGCTGTCCTCCATGAAGGAGATCGACGACGTCTTCCGCTGGTCCCGGGAGAACCCGCACCTGCAGAAGAAGGCCGACATAATCATCAAGTACTACAAGGGCGACGACCCGCTGAAGAAGAAGGTGGCCTCGACCCTGCTCGAGTCCTTCCTCTTCTACTCCGGGTTCTACCTGCCCATGTACTGGTCCTCCCGGGCCAAGCTGACGAACACGGCCGACCTGGTCCGCCTCATCATCCGGGACGAGGCCGTGCACGGCTACTACATCGGCTACAAGTTCCAGCGGGCCCTGGCCCAGGAGTCCCAGGAACGCCAGGACGAGCTGAAGCTCTACACCTACGAGCTGCTCGAGGAGCTCTACGAGAACGAGGTGCGCTACACCGAGTCCCTCTACGACGGTGTCGGGTGGACCGAGGACGTCAAGAAGTTCCTGCACTACAACGCCAACAAGGCCCTGAACAACCTGGGCTTCGAGGCGCTGTTCCCGAAGGAGATGACCGACGTCTCGGCGGCCATCCTGTCCGCGCTGTCCCCGAACGCCGACGAGAACCACGACTTCTTCTCCGGCTCGGGCTCCTCCTACGTGATCGGCAAGGCCGTGAACACGGAGGACGAGGACTGGGACTTCTGATCCCGTGTGAGGTGCCGGGCTAGTTGGCCAAAACAGTGGTAGTTGGCCAAAACGGCCGACCGAGTTGGCCAGCAGGTCGTTTAGTTGGCCAACTCGGTCCTCGAGATGGCAGATGGTGCGGAGATACCTAGTTCTGGACCGCGGGCCGCCCCAGCGTCCAACTAGGGACAGAGATCAGCACCAAGCTTGGCCGCAAGGCCAACAAGAACGGGGTGGCCCTGTTTGAGCAGGGCCACCCCGAGTTGGGCCAAAGACCCGATGCCTGGTAGGGCGTCGACCAGTCTACGCGCGTTGTCAGCGCCCCCACCACGGGGGCGTGCTCGGGCCCGGCGCGACCTCTCAGGAGGTGGCGATGACACGCAGTGTCAATCGCAGCGCCCGTACCGGGCGATTTGTCAGCAACGCCGCCGCGGCTCGCTGGCCCGGGAAGACGACCAAAGAGGCCGTTGGCTCGGGTACGAGCAACAAGAGGACGGTGACCCGGTCGGCAACGACCGGACGCTTTGTGCCGAACGGGCGCAGCGATAGTGATCCTGGCGGAACAATTCGCCAGCGCATCTGACAATGGAGGGCCCGGCTGCACAAGCAGCCGGGCCTTTTCCCACTCATCTGTGCCAGTAGCCGCTAGTGGCCCGTCTGTGAACTGCTTGAACGCTTGACGGGGTGGGATCATGGGTCATGGCAAACCATCCTGCGGCCCCGTTGCTCTTGCGGGAAGGCGACCGGGAGAAGCTGAGCCGATTGGTGCATTCGAGTTCTGTCCGGGCGGGGCTGGCGCAGCGGGCGCGGATCGTGCTGCTGGCCGCCGACGGGGTCTCCAACACCGAGATCGCCGAGAAGGTCGGGGCCACCCGCACCACAGTCATCGCCTGGCGGGCCCGCTACGACGCGGCCGGGATCGATGGGCTGGCCGACCACGACCGGTCCGGGCGTCCGCGGCGGATCGACCACCGGGCGATCGTGGCCGCCACGCTGCGGCCACCGCCGAAGAAGCTCGGGGTCACCCACTGGTCCTCCCGGCTGCTGGCGTCCCGGCTGGGGATCGACCACAGTACCGTGGCCAAGGCTTGGCGGGAGTACGGGGTGGCGCCTTGGCGGGAGGGCACCTTCAAGTTCTCCACCGACCCCGAGCTGGTCGCCAAGGTCGTCGACGTCGTGGGGCTCTACCTGGCCCCGCCCGAGAACGCGATCGTGCTCTGCGTGGACGAGAAGTCCCAGATCCAGGCCCTCGAGCGCACCTCCCCGGGGCTGCCGATGCAGCCCGGGAAGCCGGCGGCTCGGACCCACGACTACGTCCGGCACGGGACCTCGACCCTGTTCGCGGCGTTGGAGATCGCCACCGGCCACGTCACCGCCGCGTGCAAGCCGCGACACCGGCGCCAGGAGTTCCTGGCCTTCCTCAGACAAGTCGCCCGCGCCTACCCGGAGGGACCGCTGCATCTGGTGATGGACAACTACGCGGTGCACAGGACGCCTGAGGTGAAGGCCTGGCTGGTTGAAAACCCGCGGTTCCAGGTGCACTTCACTCCGACCTCGGCCTCCTGGTTGAACCTCGTGGAGGTGTGGTTCGGGATCATCGAGCGTCAGGCTCTGCACCGGGCCGACGTCACCTCGGTGCCCGAGCTCAACCGGAAGATCCGGGCCTTCGTCACCGGGTGGAACGACCGCTGCCACCCCTTTGTGTGGACCAAGACCAGCACCGAGATCCTCAAGAAAGCCAACCGACCAACCACTTCAAAGACGGGCCACTAGTTTGGAATGACGACTGCATTTGCTGTCCACATATTAGTGTCTCACTGTTGGATAACTGATTATCGGAGTTAAGCGATTTCTCCGATAGCTTCCCCGGGTGCTGGGAAGTTTGAGCTCCCAAATCGATCGACGACCGCGAAGATGCGGTTGACCGTGTCCTCGGCGAAAAGATCCTCGGGCCCGTGGGGTGCGATCTCCGTGTATGGAGGCTCGTAGAGCGCCGCGGCGTCCATGCGGCCACCGCGGGTGAGTTGGGCGATGAGCATGTGCAACAGTTTCAGCTGGCGCGTGTTCAATGTGCTTTCGGAAATGAACTCGGCGAACGCTTCCTGGACAGCTTGCGGGTCCAGGCCGACCAGGGAGCGGATGAAACCAGTGAGATCGCCTGCGGTGGCGCGTTCCAGGTCCTCGCGGGATCCCGCGCCGCTTCCCATGAGCATCTTCTCGAGTGCTGCCAGGTCGAGGGCAGTCAGCGCTCGTCCGTGGCGCAGCCTTTGCATGGCGATGTGGTCGAGGTGTTCCTGCAAATGGAGCGCCACACGCTCTCGGTAATAGGACACGTCAAAAGTCGGCTGCTTCACGCCCTGCAGATTAATTTCGGTGAGTTCACCCCGGACGTCCACAAAATTGGTGTAAACGAGGTTGCGTTTGCGCCTTTCAATCAGAGGCACGAGATTCCGTAGCTTATGCCTGACCGTTTCGAGCCAAAGCGCGTCTACGGCGGTCCACGTCCCGTCATCGGAACCCATCTCCACGATGGCGTCGATCACGTGCAACTGCGCCGCGATTCTCGGGATATTTCCCTGATCCTGGAGCGCCGCAGCGATCTTCACCAGCTGCGCCCCGAGCCGTGCCAGTCCGGCTGGGGCGCCGGTCAACGCTGCCAACTCGATCTGCAGGACGAGGAGATCGAAGCGCCTGGACTCTTCCTCGCCTTCGCCGGGCACCACGGCGGCCAAGGGGGCGAGTTCCTGGTCGGCGATGGCTGCGTCGGTGTCGGTCAGCTTCTCCCATGTCGAGTTCTGGGCGAAGCGCTCCACGGCCGCCACATGGGGCCTGACCAGGAAATTGTGGCGGGGTAATCCGCGCATGGTCGAGCCCAAGTGCGACACCAGGTCTGTGCGGAAGCCACTGTCGTATCCTGTCTCCGCGGCCGCACGAAGCAGCTGTACCCGGGTTGCGAAGGTCCGTGTGGCTAGTGAGCGTCCTAGCACGGCGTCAGGTGCGGAGAGCCCGGCGTTGAAGAACTCGGCGTTGCCGCACACGTCGATGATGAGGAAGTCTGTCTTGGGCTGGTCGGGGCCGTAGAGGTCTGGTCGAAGCCGGGTTCCGCGGCCGACCATCTGCCAGAACTTCGCCTTGGACCGTACGGGCTTGAAGAACACCAGGTTCACCACGTCGGGGACGTCGATGCCGGTGTCGAGCATGTCGACGCTCACGGCGACCTGCGGGTCTTTGGCGGGGTCGGAGAAGTCGTCGATGAGCCGTTGCGCGTAGTTCACGCTGTGGGTGATGACCCGGGCGAGGTTTCCGGCCTGGTCAGGGTAGTTGGCGTCGAAGCGGTCGACTATGAATCTGGCGTGGTCCTGGTTGCGGGCAAACACGATCGTCTTGCCGAGCTTGTCGCCGCCGGCGACCTTGTGCCCGCGTTCCATCAGCACCTCGAGCACTTTGTCCACGGTGTCGGTGTTGAACAGCCATTTGTTCAGGTCCGGGGCGGCGATCTCGTCGGGAACCAGTCCGTCCTCGTCCCATTCCTTCTCGTCCCACTCCGCCTGCTCTTCGGGGGAGAGGTCGTCGTAGCGGATTCCTTGGCGCATGAAACCGACTGGTACGTCGATTACCCGGGGCGGCACGAGGTAGCCCTCGGTGACTGCCTCGTCGAGCTCGTACGCGCTGGTGGGATTGTTGTTCTCGATCCCGAACAGGGCGTATGTGTTGCGGTCGACCTCGCTGTGCGGGGTGGCAGTCAGCCCGATCACCAGCGCGTCGAAGTAGGCGAAGATTTGGCGGTACTTCTGGTAGACGGAGCGGTGGGCTTCGTCTACGACCACCAGGTCGTAGTAGCCGACCCCTCGCCACTCGGGGCCGGTCACCTTTCCCTCGTTCGAGGCGTTGATTAGGTTCATCATCGTCGGATACGTGGAGAGATGGATCCGGCTCCCCGGTCCCTCGTCGGTGCCCAGGATCGCTGGCGAGGAGCCGGGGATGAGGTTTCTGAAGGCGCGGGAGGCTTGCGTGACCAAGGCGTTCCGGTCGGCGAGGAACAGTACCCGTTTGACCCACCGGTTCTCGCTTAGCAGCTGGGTCAGTGCCACCACGGTGCGGGTTTTTCCCGTGCCGGTGGCCATGACCAGCAGTGCTTTTCGACGTTTGTCGGTGTCGAAGGCCTCCGCCACGGCGCGAATGGCTTCCTGCTGATAGGGGCGATCGGCGATGCCGGCGGGAATGGGTGCTTCGGCCAAAGGCTTACGCGAAGATCTGCGGTCGACCATGAGCTGGAGCTCATCGCGGGTGTGAAAGCCCAGGACCTCCCGCTCGGGGTAGACGGTATCCTCCCAGATCCAATGCCGGTACCCGTTGGAGTAGTAGATCACCGGGCGCTGCCCGTAAGCGCGCTCGAGGCAGTCGGCGTAGTACTTGGCCTGCTGCTGGCCGGCGTGGGGGTCCTTGGAGGACCGCTTGGCTTCCAGCACGGCCAGAGGCTTCCCGTCCGCGCCCCACAGCACATAGTCCACAGCGCCGTGCCCGTCCAGGGTTCCGGCCGCCGTCGGCATGGTGTGGACCGGGAACTCGCGCACGTTCGGCGCCGCGACGTCCCAGCCGGCCTCGGCCAGATAGAGGTCGATGTACTCGCGGGTCCCGGCCTCGGTGTAGTCGTGCTCGTCCGGGATCTTTTCGTTGGCCTTCTTCGCGGCCTCGACTTCGGCCTGAAGCGCTTTGATCCGCGCCTCGTAGCCAGCCTCCTTGAGAGCGGCCTCCTTCAGTGCGGCGTCTTTCGCGTCGAGCTTGCCAGCGAGAGCCTCCGCCTCTGCCCTCGTCAGCTGCACGACCCCGGCGGCCGGCTTCGGCGCGAGCAACGCCGCGTCGAAGGTAATGCCGGAGAGGGGACGGGTGGCAGGGTCCGTGGCGTAATGCGTGGCCAGCCAGACGGTCACGTGGAACAGCTCGGAGACGATGTGGCCGGAGATCTGCGTGCTGACCGGCAGGTTCCCATGGATGCCCTTGTTGGCGACCTTGCGGATGGCGTGCATTTTGTCTCGGACCATGGTCGGGACCAAGGCTTGGAACTGTTGCTCGGTCAACCGATTGTTTAGGTCGTCTTTCAGTGGCACGCGCAGGGTCGGGTCGGCCGTGTAGAGCCAATCGATCAGGGCTTCAAGCGCCCGCCGGGCATACAGCAGTGAAGTCCGCGGGTCCCGCAACGCGTAGGTTTCGGCGGCCCGAGCATCGCCGAACACGCCGGGCCACTGAGTAGATAGGAACCCATAATTGGACACGCATCCCGCGCCGCTTGCGCCCTGTTCCATTGCTTACCCCTCAGACGCGCTGGTCAATGTGTACTCATGCTAACTAATGACCGCAGGCAAGCGTTCCCGTGGCGTGACATACGTAAGCGACACCTGATGATCGGCCAAGTTGGTGCTGCTCTAATTGAAGAAGTCCTCGTCGATGTCCACCTCGTCGTGGCTCTGCTTCACCTGGACGACGACGGGGCGCTTATTCATCAGTGAGACCAGGCAGTTGCCGTCAATCGCGATCACGCTGGTTTGAATGCTAATCGCCTAAGCGCGGGCGTTCCGCGTGAAGGTGCTAGTGACCATGAACGTTGCGCGACCAGCTCCGGGCCCATGCAGCGCTCCGATATACGCTTAGATCGTCATGCGGCCGATGATCTTACCTTGACGTAGCGTTTGCCCTGTACGTGACATGTTCGGGGCCCAATGCTTCCTGATCGATCACCACGTCAACGCTCCCATCGCCGGAGCTTTCGATGCTCTGTCCGCGCTGCTTGGCACCGCCATAACCCATGCCCGGCAGCAACCGGACGACGGCTTCCTCGAACAAAGCGGGGTGGCTGTCACCGAGCAGCACCAACAGGGAGTCACCAACCTGGGCCGTGATGCGGTTGATGCCGGCCTTGATCTGTTCGATCGGGCCCCCGCATCGGATGTGGCATTTTGGGATAAGACGGCGGTGCGTGTGTTCTGCACGTGGAACCGGAAGGTCCGAAAACGCGATTGCAATAAAAAACTCTTTATAGCTCCCGCATTGTCAGCAAACCACGTTCGGCTTGCCTCGGTGCTGGGGTAGCTGGCCCGCGAGGGACGCTCGATGAAGACTACTTCACTAGAATTGGTGATCGCCAGCTGAGCTGTTGTTCCGAACGCAACCCGCCGAAGTTGTGCGTCTCGGCTCGGGCACTTTCCGTAAGGCCGGCCGCGTCCATAGCGCATTCAACGACGTCGCGTGGTTGTAACGTGCTGCCGTCGGCCGTCACGGGCCGTACGAAGAAGAGCTAAATCCGAACCTCGGACTCAAGCGGCTTGGCGATGACCGTGGCCATTATAATTCGCCCTTGAAAGCGCGGTTCTGCAGGGACAGGAATAGGCTATCGAGGGCAGCCAACTGGGCGCGGTGGGCAGCCCTCAGGGTATCGAGTGCAGTGATGCGGTCCGTGAACTCCTGCTGCAGCCCCAAGGGTGGGAGAGGGATATGGAAATTTCTGCAGTAGGGCACGGAGAGGTGCTTAACCGTCGTGCCAGCACCATGCTTGCTGAAACTCGTTTTCATATATCGTGATGTCAACGTATATAGCAAGTATTCCGCCGTGAGTCGGGACGGATCTGCTCGGTACAGCATCGTGCGTTGCCCTAGGAAGACTTTTTCTCCAGCGGGCACAATACCTGCTTCCCCCATAGGTGCTTCCCGTGTCAAAACGACATCGCCGAAACGAGGGATTAGCCGTCTGTTCCACTGATTGAACGTTTCTTCGTCCACGAAGCGGACGTCCGTAAGATCGATCGACCGATTGCGCACATTTGTCGTTCGAATCATTTTATAAGGGGTAGCATTGGGGGTGATCGGCGCTGTGCGATTTACACAATCAACAATATGACTGCACACTTCGGCCACAGATACATGTGGCCACCGACGATCCGAATCGACTAACGAGTCGCCAAATATCTCGTTGTAGATAGAGATGCTGAGGGCGTCGAGGTGAATTATGGCTTCGCGGCGCTTGGCGCGAAGGGCGTCGGCCTTATCTAGGGTATTGGCGATACGACGCTGATTCTCCAAGGGTAGGAATGGAACCTCGATTGTTGCAAGAATTTTGGGGCTAATGCGTGGGAGGTTTGCTCCAGTGGCCAGACTATTAACCTTGTTGACCATATGGTTCTGTCGAAGATAATGTGCGATAAAGCGCCTATCAGCTTGTTCTCCTACTTTGATTGGCAAAATGTCCGTGCTACAAATACCACTGAATTCAGGTAAGGCAATTTTAGCCAGATAGGGGCGAAGTTTGCCGTAGAGAATGTGTTCCCGCGTAAATTTGAACTTGTTGCTCGCAAGAGTGCCTGCAGATACATCCACGACATCAACGAACGAACCGCCAGAGGCAATGTTCTCTAATCCGACGTAGGTAGTTCCCTTTTTGATATCTCCTGGTTGAATGGAATCCCGGTCGATTCTGGCGACTTCTGAGAGCGGCACGAATTTCACGCCAGTAATCCCTTCAGTTCCGCGAAATTCTTGGCGATGTCGTCGTCGAGCTGTTCGATGTCGGCGATGATGTCCGCTGGGGTTCGGTGTTCGACGTTGTCGTATTGCATTTCCTTGTACCGATTTATCGCAAGGTCGTATCCGTTCTCTGCGATCTCCGTTTTCGGGACCACGAATGAACGCTCGGTTCGCGCGCGAGCGAGTTCTGCATTCGTACGCTCCTCCCCGAGCTCACCGCGGAGGGCGCGCCAGCGATCGAGAATGTCGGGCAGGTCGGAGGTTTGGATCGGGTTGCGCTTGTCGTCGAGGCTGAATCCGTCGGAAGCCACGTCGTAGAACCAGACGTTTTCGGTGCCGCCTGAGTCGGTGCGGGTGAAGAACAGGACTGCGGTAGACACTCCTGCGTAAGGCCGGAAGACGCCGGAGGGCAACTTGACGACCGCTTCTAGCAACTGGTTCTCCACGAGTTCCTTGCGCAGCTGCTTGTGCGCGTTGGAGGAGCCGAAAAGGACGCCATCGGGCACGATAACTGCGGCGCGGCCGCCGGGTTTGAGCAGGCGTAGGAACAAGGCTAGGAACAGCAGCTCGGTCTTCTTGGTCTTGACGACCTTGAGTAGTTCCTTGGAGGTGTTCTCGTAGTCCAGACTGCCGGCGAAGGGTGGGTTGGCTAGGACGACGTCGTATTTCTCCTCGTCGGCCGAGTGAAGGTCGGCAAGGGAATCGCGATTTTCGATGACCGGGTTCTCGATGCCGTGCAGCAGCAGGTTCATGGCACCGATGCGCAACATGGTGGAATCGAAGTCAAAGCCGTGGAACTGCCCGTTGTTGAAGAACGCGCTTTGAGTCGGGTCGAACATCAGATCTGGGTTGTGGTCGCGGAGGTGTTCACCGGCGGCCATGAGGAAGCCGCAGGTTCCGGATGCCGGGTCGCAGATCGCCTCCATCGGCTTCGGGTCACGCATCTCCACGAGGAGTTTGATGATGTGGCGCGGGGTGCGGAACTGGCCGTTGGTGCCCGCGGTGGCGATTTTGGAAAGCATGTACTCGTAGAGGTCGCCCTTGGTGTCGCGGTCCTCCATCGGGATGCGGTCGATCAGGTCCACCGCTTTTTGCAGCACGTGATCCTTGGTGATGGTGAAGCGCGCGTCCCTCATGTGGTGGCTGTAGGAGGAGTCGCTGCCGTCTGACTGGCGGGTGAGCTCCTCGCGCAGGAAGGGGAAGATGCTTTGGCTGAAGACCGTGAACATCTCGGTCTTGTCGAAGTTCTTGAACTTCGACCAGCGCAGGTCCTGGTAGGAGCGGCCGAACTGGTCCCTGCCCTCGGGGAAGACAGGCCGCTCGACGGGTTTGCCCGTGCGGGCGGCTTTGCGTTCGGCGGCGATCTGCGCGTCATCCAGGCGCTTGAGGAAGAGCAGGTACGTGATCTGTTCGATCACCTCCAGGGGGTTGGAGATGCCGCCGGACCAGAAGGCGTTCCAGACGCTGTCGACTTGGGACTTGAGCTCACCGGTAATCACGGCCTCCAGCCTATCCGCTGGGGCGGACGGTTCTGCCCCAGCTGTGGCCGCTGAGCCCGATGTTGGTGGATGGGGAAAGTATGGGGGCGGGTCTCCTCCTGCACCACCTTCGTAGCTAAAAAGACATCGCCCAGTGCGGTCTCTCCTGGGTGCTTCGCGGACATGTTGGGCTCAGTCGCATGGTGCTTTGTTACGAGCGACGGCGGGAGCGCACCGCGGGGTTCGAAGAATTTGCAAGGCGCGATGAACTAATTTAATAAGTTTATGTCCTTGATGAGGAAAGTATGCAACTCGCTTAAATCGCCGGGATGTAGGGGTGTATGACCTTCGGTCATGATGTGCGTGAGTGCGTCGGCGCAGGCATGAGCTAATTAATCGAGTTTATCCCCGGGCGATATGAAGACGTCTGTTCCGGAGAAATGTGACTCGCCCTGGTCTGGCGCGTCGCTCGATACTTGACTGCCGCGCCTGTCGTATCGGCAAATTGTCACGCATAAGGTCCATGCCGGATATAGGACGTCTGTGGGGAAGCAGGCGACACGTGTCTGAATCGGGCCAAATGCAACTTGCCTGGACGGAGTGGAGATCGTCATGGTTCGACTACGCAACGATCCTTTTGCCGATGTGGAGTCCCTTGACCGTGTACTGATGCTGTGGCTGGACGAGGACGGTGACACCCAGGAGCGGTCGTTACACCGCCGTGTCACGGATGTAGCCCCGGAGTACCACGGGCCATGCCGGCTGTCGCCCAACTATCAGCACCGTCGCCACTACCTGGGGCAATACGTGTGTGTCGCGACGGGCCAGCAGGTGTGGTTCGAGTCCCTGCTAGAGCTCTCCTGTTTGATGCAGCTCGAACACGGCGGGGGGATCGAGGCGATAGCGACCCAGCCGTTCTGTCTGGTGTTCCCGCAAGGCCCCCGGCACTACCCCGACTTCTGTTACCGGCGGTTAGACGGAACACGGGTTGTTGTAGACGTACGCGAGAAAGAACTAATCCGTGAAAAGGACCGGGATAAATTCGAACGCACACGGGACATCTGCCAATTCCAGGGCTGGGACTACGAGATTATGCACGGGCTCAGCGGCTGGCAGGCGGAGAACTTAGACTACCTGGGCGCTTTCTATAGACCCCACCTCCAGCTAGGAGAAGCGCAATCCCTCCGGCTCATGGACTTTTTGCGGACGCCCAAGACATTCGCTGAAGCGGCTTGTTTCCTAGATCCTGAAACACCTGTGCGATTCAAGCCGCATCTGTACCACTCGATCTGGATGCGGGAAATTTTGATCCTCTCCGAAGGCCCCATCTTCGAGGAGATGCTGATCGCTGCGTCGGAGGTGGCGTCATGAACTTCTTCCGAGTCGGACTCATCGTCGAGATCGAAGAAGAAGAGTGGCGCATCACGACGATCAGTAGTGAGGGGATCTACGGACTTCGGAACGACCTGACCGGGGCAGCCATCAGCATGGGCTTCGGTGAACTGACGCTGGCCACGGGCCGAACACCGCAACTCGATGACTCCATCAGGTCGCTCGGAAGCCTGAGCGCCGCCAAGAACCCCTCCGCCGCCCGAGCTTGCCTGTTGGCGGACCACATGCGGGAGCTGGTCGACGGAACGCCTCCGGACGGCGGAGAACCGCGTCCGCAGTACGACCTGAGCCTCACCAAAGCCCAGCGATATCAGACAAAGCTGGAAGAGCTGAAGTCCCTCGGTATCCCCATGGGGGATCGCACCTTGAGGCGCCATGTCTCCGACTACCTCAAAGGTGGCGCGGCCGAGCTCCTCGACAAACGATCCGCCCGCCTGCACCTTCCCTTGGACGGCGTGGCTGACGAGGTCATCTCGCTCTGTGAAACAGTTCTCGACGACCGAGTCATGAAGTCCAGCACGACGTGGAACAACCTCGGGATCACTGTCCAGCTCGAGTTCGAAAACCGCTGGCCTGACAAGGCAGCGTTGCTGCCGGCCAAGGACCGGATCATCTCAGTGCTCCAGGAACTGGCTGGTGACCGTGACCCCACCGGCTCGGCCAAGAACCGTCAGAGCGCGCACAACTCGCCCCATCGCGTCTTCGACGCCCGGCCGGCCCTGTTGCCCGGCGGGGAGGTCCAAATTGACAGTTCGCCCTTCGACGTCATTGTCCGGATGCCTGACGGAGAACGCGGCTGGGTCGTGCTGACCATCATGATCGACAAGGCCACCAGATCGATCCTCGCCACAAGCATCCAAAGGCGAAATAAGGGTCTGGATGTTGGCACGATGCTGGCGGATTCACTCACGCTCCCCGCTCTACGTCCCACCGGCGAGGGCATCATCGACGGCTGGACATTGCGCCGGATGGCATTGCCATGGGCCTTCCTCTTCGACGAGGAAGAGCAACAGAAATGGGATACGGCTCGACCTGCCGTGATGATCCAACGCCTCGTCACAGACAACGGTCGTGACTATCGCGGCAAGGTAGTCGAAGCCGCCTGCCACAACTTCGCCATCACGCTGGTCCCGGCCGCCTCACGCGCGCCCACCGACAAAGCCATCATCGAAAGCGTCTTCTCCACGATCAAGACCCGGTTCGTGATGCACCTGCCCGGCCAGACCGGCGGCACGGTCGAAGCGCGCGGCTACAAGCCCGAGAATGAAAATCTGCTGACGGTCGAACAACTGATCTGGTTGTTCGACCGCTGGATTACGCAGGTGTGGCAGAACACTCCAACGGAGGGCTTACGCAATCCGTCGACACCCGCGGCACCCCTACTGAGCCCCAACGCCATGTACGCCGCCATGTTCCCGTTCGTCGGCTACGTCCCGGTGCCGCTGAGCGAGCGCGACTACATCACGCTGCTGCCTATCAAGCACCGTACGATCCAGAAAGACGGGGTGCAGATTCACAACCGCATGTACGACTCTCCAGCGCTGGACAAGTACCGGCTTCGCCATGCTCGCTCCGGCGGGCAGACCAAGTGGGAAGTGCACTTCAAGCCGACGGACCCCACTCGCATCTGGGTGCACCTCCCGGATGAGGACGTCTACGTCACCTGCCACCTCAAGGAGCGCAGGCTCCGATCCCCACACGCCCAGCGCATGTGGGAGCTCGCCGGGGAACTGTCCAAGGTCTACCGACCTGTGGCGCCTGACCAAGGCATCCGCGACACCATCACCCTCATCGAAAAGGCCCAGAAACAATGGCGCCGTGAAGAAGCCCAGCGCAAGCAGGATGAAGACGCTGAGCACCTGTCCGAAATCCAGGGACGCGGGGCAACCGCTGGGCGCTCCAAGCTCGTGCCAGCCGACGACATGGATACCGCAGGCAGCGGGAACAACGGCTCGGACGCGAAGACCTCTTGGGACGACGTCGACTGGGAGGCCGATGATGCGATCGGCTTTGAGGAGGACTGATGAGCCGCTACAGGCGCCGTGATCGCAGCGGAGGAGACCGCAACCATTACTCCGGCTACCTCGCTTGGCTCCGGGACCACCACGAGGCTTTCAAGCCCCTTCCCCTGGACCAAGTGACTGCCATGGGTAGCCAGGAGCGCTTGAACTACGACGAGCAACGCCACGCATACCTGAGCCGCGGCATCACCGTCAGGAGCCGTACCGTCAGAAACCTTGATGACACCGTTGATCAGCTCATGGACCAAAATCACGCTCGTCGCGGCGGAGGGTGCGGTGCCTTCCTTTCGGCGCCCTCCGGCTACGGGAAAACTACGGCCATACATACCGTGCTGGGCAGCGTCTTGGGCGTGATCCTCCGAGAGGAGCCGACGTGCATGCAGAGCGGGCAAATACCCGTCGCCTACATCGCTATCCCAGCCAGCGGTACCCAAAAAAGCATCTACCAGGCCATAGCCGACTATCTAGGCATCCCTTACACCGCTGGGACCTACGAGCCTGAACTAGCGACTATGGTGCGCAACGGCATCAACAGATCCCAGATCGATCTGCTTGCCATCGACGAGGTCCAGAACTTGGACAACGCGGACCGGGCCGAATCGGCTGCCGATGCCTTACGGCGCCTCGGCGATGAAGTAGACGCGACACTGATCCTCGCCGGCATCGACCTCGAACACTCCACGATCACACTGGGATCTCGTGGAGCTCAGATCGCGAATCGCTATACGCGTGCTGCGGTCTTCGACTACTCGGACGAAGAAGTCACTGACTATCAAAGCGCCTGGATGTCGTTGGTGGGGGGAATGATCGAAGCCCTGCCGCTTTACGCCACCGGCTCGAAGGACGTCCGAGTTTTGGCTCCGTACCTGAAGGAGATGACAGGCGGCAGCGTCGGCATGCTGAACTCCGCTCTCACCCAAGTCGCCCGAACACTCATCAAAAACGGGAACTTACAGGACGAAAAAATCACCATCGATCGGCTACGCGGAGTTTCACGCACCTTGCAGGCTGAACGACATGAGCTGTCCCAACGCGACGTCGTTGACTCGAAGAAAAACATCCAGCAACCGCAGCCGACGCAAGACGAATCAGACGAACAGAAAGGGTGACAGTGATTAGCTCACGTCCGCCACTGGCGCCCCGGCTAGTGCCTCTGCAGGTCTCTGACGAGACCGTCGTCAGCTATGCCGCACGGATCGAGGAACTGCTGGAGGCTCCCAAGGGATTGCTGACCAACAAGGCTCGCTCCGAGCTTCGCGCCCACGGTCAAAAGTCTTTCAGCGTTGAAAATGTGCTGGCGCACCTGGCTGACCTACTGGAAGAGTTGTGCCGAATGCCAGAGGGCACCTTTCGCCGCGACGCCTGGGACATGGAAATGGCTTGGCACTCCTGCCCGCAGTGCGGGCCCATCGGTGAGCTCGTTCCCTCGGCGGGCCGCTATGTCTGCCAGACCCACCTGTTATGGACTGGACCGGACCGACCCCTTGAAAACGATCGTTGGACCCCTCGACGAACCGGAGAGGCCCACGGAACGGTAGTTGACGTTGCAGTAGCCGCCGCCGCCTACGCCATTCAGGATCAGGTAGCAACGCGTCCCCGGTTGATGGAAGTCTGCATCAGCCGCGGGATATCAGCTGTTTCTCGCGGTCAGTGGGACACATGTGGGCCAGAGGAGCTAGTGGCCAGCGCGTGCATTCTGCCCACGGTTTTGTCACTGGACGTGCTGGCCTCCGTGGCCAGCGCCACAAAGCCCGATAGCGCATATCAGGTTGTTCGCTCATCAATTTTGGCGGCTATGGGCAATTACGCGAGGAACTGGAATGAAATCATGCTCGATGCCGTGGTGGACCAGGCGTGGACGTTGTTGCGTCCAACTGCGATTGCGGCACGCATTGCGAGTGGGAGAACACCGCCTGTAGACGAGTTCATACCTTTCGTGGATGTGCCGAGTCATCTGGGCGACGGAGCCTGGGGCGGTGAGCCGGGGGAGTGGTTGGCCCTGTTGCGGACGCAGAACCGTGACGATTATCGATGGTGGTCCGACCGTTTCGCCCTGGACAGCGCGGGACCTCGGACATTGCTGTGCCCAGACGGACACCCACTTCGTCACGTCCCCGGTCATGCCTGCCGCTACGCAGGCAAGGACTTCCACTGCGTCGTCTGCGCCGGTTCTCGTCCCGTGCCCGGACTGACCACCCTGGCGGATACAGACCCGGACATCGCCGCCGAGTGGCATCCAACCATGAACGGGGACGTCACCCCGGAAAAGCGTCCGCGCGGATCTAACGAAAAGTCTGGTGGTTGTGCCCCCGAGGACACTCCTACGGCGCCATCATCGCCAATCGCACCCTGCAGAAAGCCGGATGTGCTCGCTGTTCCGGCCATGGACTGTGGCCTGGGCACAATGACCTGGCAACCACCCACCCGCACCTGGCAGCTCTCTGGGATCCCGAGGCGGACAATCCACCCGCCTCGACCGTAACCGCCGGAAACAGCAGGACGTACATAGCACTTCGGTGTCCCCGAGGGCATCCCTTCACTCGCGTTCCCAGCAGAATGGTCGCGGCCAAGACTTTGTGCCCTACGTGCAAGGGCCGAGCACCGATTCCCGGTGTGAACGACTTGGCAACGACCCACCCAGAATTAGCCGCGTCTTGGCACCCAGATCGCAACGGGGAGTTATTGCCGACTGATGTTAAGTTCAATATGAACTTGGAGGTTTGGTGGCAATGTTCTGACGGCCACCCATTTCATTTGAGCATTGCCTACCGAAGCCGTCAGGCAACCCCCACCTGCCCAGTCGAAACCGGAAGACAGTTGCTTACCGGCACGAACGACCTTGCCACGAAACACCCGAAGCTGGTGAAGGATTGGGACCGAGGAAACAACGGCATTGGACCTGAAGATACAGTCCCTGGCAACAAGAAATGGTCGTGGACCTGCTCAGCCGGTCACACGCAACAGAAAACTGTACTTGACCGAAAGCGAGCGGGAGGTTGCACCCTTTGTGCTCCAGAAGACCGAGTGGCTCAACCCGACTGGCCGTCCACACCTGCTCACGGGAAAAAGATAGGCATGCACGGGGATCCCCCAAACATTGCTGACTCGCAGATGGAACCTAAAGAACTATCGGAAGGACCATCGGATGGGTAAGCCGACAGACCCGCTGCGGTGGTTCAACGGTCCCGGGACAGATCTGGTTGCGGGCTTCCTTCCACGGAAGTACTTGCATCATGGCAATTCAGAGCGCGGCCCCAAGACGGCGACCATGAGCGGGAGTGATGTGCTTCCGGCGGTGTCCGGACACATGAGCTCGGAATACGACTAATGATTCTTGTTACCTGTTCCTGCAGGCGGCTATCACAAACGTCCTTCGAGCGACTGGAGCGCCCACTCATGACCACACCCGTTAAGTCCCGCCCCTCCTGGCCAGTAAGGGCTTGCTCGTGCCACTCGGGCTGGTCGTTCTCCCGACCTTGCTGTACGTGGCCGGCGTACCGTGGGTGGTCGTCGCTTTGGACGAGTTCTGGGAAGGGGTGGACCGCTTGGCTGAGCACCCGCGGATCTGGTCCTTCCTCACCGCCCTGTCATGGGCCGTCGCGGCCGTTTTCGTCTACCGTTTCTACCGTTTGTAACTTTGGGACAAGCGCGTGTCGTCCGCGCTGGAGGCGGTCGTGGCCTCGTCGTCGTCTGGGCAGCAATTGGCATGGCGTTCGCTGAGCCATCTCGCCACGGCCGGGGGATTGCCGAAGAATGAGCGGGCCTGGTTGTCGGCTGTTCTCGACGATCTCCACGAGTTGAGTGGTCCCCAGCCTTCGACGTCCCCGGTCTGTGAACGTTGCGGGAGGGGATGACGGGATGAACGCCCGGTTGGAGGCTTCCGTGGTTGAGCTGCCGTGGTGGCTGGACTACGTCAACGCCCTGGCTTGGGCTGGGACCTCGCTCGCACTGTTGGCCGCCGCCTATTTCTTCTGGCGCACTCATACGTTGAGGCGGCGCTCCGAAATGCGATCGGGGCAGTGGGCATCACTGGTCAGAGCCATCGACCATGTCCTCGATGCCCAGGAATGCCACCAGCTGCAGATCAGAATGCTCCTCCTCGTGCACCTGGCGAGGCAGCACAAGTTCTGGTTTGGCGATGCCCAAGTGCTCGCGGAGGTTAACGCCGTGCTGGCCCGTCGCATTGTGGCAGGGGAACTGTGCTCCGACAGTGCATCAAGCTTTGAGGTCGTCACTGGGTCTACGGCTTTCGAGGGGGAGGGGGTCGCACGGTCGGTCCCCGGAGCGCAGGAGAAACGATGGAGACAGGAGGGGCAGGGTTCGCTCGGGGTCATGTGCGTCGAAGTGCTCCAACAAAAGGTGCCGTACAGGTCCCAGGAGGAACGCGTGCTGCTCGAGCTCTCAAACGAGCTCCAGCGCATCCTCAGCCACTCACAGCATTGAGTCTTGAGCTGCACCGGTGTGCCAATGCAAAACTGGTTCCTCTTGGTTGGTTAGGTTGGGGGCTTGACGCCTCGCACGCACAGGAGGAACTAGGCATGGGCAGTACGTCGTCGGCGTATCGCTTTCCGCGCGGTGATACCCCGCACCAGTGGAAGCTGGGTACCTGGGCTGAGGCGACGGTGCCGAAGCTCGAGGACGTCGCCTCTCACTACGGCGACTACATCGCCTACGGGGAACTCGCGGAGCACTTGTTCGAGCGCACCAACGTGCGCACGGATCAACGGCTGGACTACTGGATCCGGCACGTCCTGGGCATGGTCCTGGACTACTGCGACGCCAAGGGACTGCCAGCCTTGCCGGCGTTGGTCGTGCAGAAGAAGACCGGGATGGTCGGCCCCGGCTTCAGCGCCTGGCTCCCCAAGATCGGCCTTCCCGCCACACAAGAGCCCAAAGTCTTGGAATGGGTTGCAGCCCAGGAACGGCTCAAGTGCTATCACCACTTCGGAGCCGACGTCCCACCGGAGGCGCGACCGATACCCACACGGGAGTACGCCGCGCTGTTGAATCGAAATGAGCGCAACACGTCGAAGCGGACATCGGCACCTGAGGCGTCGTGCCCGGAGTGCGGGACGGTGCTGCCCATGTCCGGGCAGTGCGACACCTGCTCCTGATCACCACCGCATCACTGTGGCGCGGCGCACTGACCCGGTAGGGCGACTTACGCCTCCGTCTTCTCTGGGGGTGAATGTCGTAGCGACCGCCGTGGCCACCGGTCACACTGTTTCCATGGACACCGAGGCCGCCAAGCAGAAGCGGGTGCAGAGGGTGCTGGCCCGCGCCCGTGAGGGACGGCCGAATGAGGTGGTGGAGGAATGGTTGCACGGGTCCAACGACGTCCTGAAGGGTGCTCGGCCCATCGACCTGGCTCGGCGCGGCCAAACCGACGAAGTGCTGGCAGCGTTAGAGGTGGAACGTGCCTGACACCGAAGCTGCAGGCTTCGCGGGAATGAGCCCGCAGTACGCAAGGTCCCTGCAAGCGGAGCGCTACTGGTGGCGTCGCATCGAGTCCAAGCACACCTTCGCTGACGCCACGGACACGGAGGTCGAACTCATCCGCGAGGGCCGCCTGCTCGGCCATCACTACGGTGGCACCTACCGCCGCCCCGACTTCCAATTCGATGCGGACACCGGTGAGATCCTGCAAGTGATCACCGCACTGCTGGGAGTTGCCCGGAGCTACCAGGTGCCGGTACACGACGTCATCATGTGGTTGTGCACCCGTTCGGCCCTTTTCGCGGAGCAGGACGAACCCATGAACCACCTGCATGATCCTGAGATCTTGCTAGCCGCAGCTCGGGACGAGTTCGGAGCCGTGTGGTGAGCGTCGAAAACCCTTCTGATAACGACAGGGAGCAGCAACAGGACGCGGATGAAGCCCGCGTGCAGCTGCTCATCACCAAGACCCTCGAGCGATACGAGCGCCGGCGACGACGCCAGGCCAAGGAGTAGATCTCACCTCACCGTCAAGATCGCCGTGTCGAGTTCAACGCTGCCAGCCGCTCGGCCTCGGTGAGGAAGTCGCCCATTGGGAGACCTCCTGCAGGTGGATCCCATTCACCACTACCGAGCCGAGCACAGCGCGGATGCCCTCGACGTCACCCGCCTCGACGAGGCGTCGCCATCGGGCGAGATTCTGCACATGAGGGCGCCCCTGTACCTCGGTCTCCAGCCGGTCGAGGTTCGCCAGGATGCGCGGAGTTCACGCCGCGCGGCAAGGTGGTGTCGACGGGTGTGACTCACAGAACGACCGACCCGGTTCGGCGCCCTCATTGAGAGGTATGTCATCTCGTAGCCCGCCGACTACCGATGGCTCGATAGGAGTCAGGCGAACCGAGGGAGGTCCCATCATTCAGGACAATCGAAGTCTGGCGAGGAAGCGACGCGGCTGGCTCTGAGCACCTGGGCAAGCGTCGAAAGTGCTTCGAACACGCCTAGGGTCTCGCTGAGGAACTCTAGATATGTCATCCCGGAGGGATCCGCGTCGCTGACTACACGACCTGTCTGGAGGTCATGGTGCGCTGTCGCATGCCCGATCGCGTTCCGGCGGCGGTTTCTAAGTAGATCCGCGATTGACTCCCAGCCGGGGACCTGAGCTACATACGCGATCTTGTAGGCATTGGGCAGCTTGTCGAACTTCTCGAGGCTCTTTGGGCGCTTGTTCATGGGCACGCTACCGGGGTGGACGTCGCCGAAGTCATCGGGGCTGCCGCGCTTAACCGTGTTCTGAGCCGCAACGAGCGGCCAGAGACACTTGCAGGCGACCTCGAAACCGTGTTGGTAGAGGTCCCTCACTGTCGAGAACTCGTCTCGGTAGAGCACCAGTTCGTCAAAGGCGTCCTTCTTTTCCGGCCGGACGAACCTGCCGAGCAGCCCCATTTCCCAGGACTCGTGATGCTCCACGAAACGGTTGAGCTCAGTGAAAAGATCCCGCTCCAAGGCGGCCGACGTCTGGCCCCGACGTCGAAACGCCAGGAGGTGGTTCCTGTGCCGGTGCATCGCTGCGGTGTGCTTCCGCGAGAAGCGGCCGATCACTCTCGCGCTGGTGGTCCCCGTGGCTCCTGTGATGATCGTCGTGGCTGTTCCCAGGACCTGGTAAGCGACCGTGGTCCGCTCATGGTTCGTGCTCGGATCCCAGTCAAGCCCTAACTGCTGCTTCGCGATGCGAGCGAACATCAGGGTGTTGCCCTGAAGGTAGTACTGGAACAGCATGCGAACCTGAGGCCACAAGGCTTGGACCGCATCGAGCGCAGCATGTCGTTCGGATTCGAACTCGCTGAATGTGACGTGGCCGAGAATCTGCACGAGCGTCATCGTTGGGAAGGCTCCGGTCGGAGTGAACGAATCGGATTCGTAGAGCGATGGTACGAAGGGGTTGATGGTTACGACGAGCCCACCGGGAAGCTCTAGGTTGGAGCCGTTTAACGCTTCGCATTCGATGTCGATCCGGTGGTTCTGAAGCTCGGTACCCGACATCGATCCCCGGATCGGTAGACGGCAATGCGGGCACGGAAGATAAAACCTCGTTCCCCGGGTCGGCTCCACACCCAGCCGCGCGACAAACACTTCGCCACAGCCGTGGCACTTGAGGTGGTAGCGACAGATCACGCTGCCAGATTATCGCTGGCTGCGTCCCTACCCATTGAGGCGCCCACTCATCTTGAAGCGCTGAGGGGTACGCTGCGGGCGCGCGGACTTCGACGGCCGAGCGGATACTGGCATAAGGGGCGATGAGCCCAAGCGCATCCTGCTCCACAAATCAGTAACGACCCTTGTCAGCGCGCTCGGACCTGTTGCTAGCGATATGGAAGTCGTCTGCCACACAGCGGCGGAGATTGCTTTGATTATGGATAAAGAGGCGCACTATATGGTCGTTGATCGAGATGATGCTGCCAGCCCCGACAGGGCGTTAGGGGCGCCCGTTCACTGACGCGCGCACCCAACCCGAGGTGATCCGCGGCGACAAGGCATAGGGCACGTAAGCGGTTGTCTGTATCCAACCATGCGTCGAAACCCGAGATGAGGTCCTGTTGACCTGTGCCGTTGGGCGCGCCCTGTCCCGGGCCGCCCGCCTGCCGGGGTGAGGCCCGGGTGTCCGAGGGGTCTGCTTCACTGGTCGGGGAGTTCAGGGAAGGGGCGACGGTGGGGCAGCAGCAGGTCACGGACAGGGGCCACAGAACCTTGAGGGGGGTTTTCCGCAAGGTCGTCCTCGCCCGCGTGCTGGTCGCCGTGCCGACGGCCGCGCTGGGCGCCTCCATGGGTTTCGACCTGCCCCTGGACCTGATGCCTGCGGGGGTGCGCCCCGTTGTCGTCGTGGCCGCGGCCGTCATCGCCGCCTACATATTCTCGGCGTTGACGACGACGGGGCTGGGCCTGCGGGGTGATGACCACCTCGTGCGCGCCCTGCTGTGGCGGTGGGCTGGCCACCGGTTCGGCGGCTCGTCAGCCCACCGTTTCCTCGAATCCCGATCGGCCCGGTGGGGTGTCCGCCGGCTCCCGTGGGTCGTGCTGGGCGTCAGCGCCCTCGCTGTGGGTGTGTGGGGTGCTGGCCCGGTGAACGAGCGGTACGGCCTGGACCTCGGTGTGGTGGCCGTCGCCGCGCGGGCCGGGCTGTTCGTGGCCGTCTCGGGCGTGGCAGTGCTGATGGCCGTGCTGGTGCTCAGCGTCCTGGCCGGCATGGCGAAGTTGTTCGTTGACGACCTGACGTTCCTCCGCCCTTTCGATCCGGAGTCCGGTTTCCTGCGGAAGATTCTGCCGCCACGCCTGCTTCGCGGGTTTCTTCTGGCAGGAGCGGCACTGGCCGTGGGGGCGGTGCTGGAACTGCTGGTCGACTCGGAGCCGTTCCAGCTTGCGCTCGTGGGCCTTCTGGTTGTGGGGACGGTGGCAATGGCGGCGTGGGTGGTGGTCACCATGGTCCGCATCGACCAGCGGTACGGGGCCCTGGCCCCGCTGGCGGCCTTGGCAGCTGCCATGGCCTTCGAGGCCGAGATGACGCCTTTCGACTTGCCGGCCGCCGTCTCGGCCTTCATTGTGGCGGGCAACCTGGCGGTAACCGGGTTCGCCGCGGCGTACGCCGGTGTGACCGCGCTGGCAGGGCACCGGTCCAGGGCGGCAGCACTGATTCGCCAAGCCCGGGACGCTCACGCGAACCTGCTGGATGGGCAACGGCGGCACGGGGTTTCCACCGGGTCCTACTCGTCAAGATGGACACCCGGGCGTGCTCGTGTCCCTGCGCTTCTGCGGGCCTTCGGGGCGGAATACGCATCCTCGGCCGTCTGCATCGCTGGCCTGCCTCCGGGCTACGAGCGATGGTGGCAGCAGGTCGTGGAGCACTACGACCGATACCCGAGAGCGCCGGGAGCCGTGCTGTACGTCCTGACCGTCACCGACTCTAGGAGCCTGCACTCGGGCCTGAAAAAGCTCCAGAATCTCCAGGAGCACCTGGCCGGGGCGGGCCCAGTGGTCCAGGGCCGGGACACGGTCGGATTCCTCGTTGTGGCCGACTATCTCGACCGGGTCGGGGTGGAGGGCTTCCAGCGCCGTGTCGAAGCGGCGTGGCCGGTGCCCAAAGCACGGTGGTCCGGTCCCGAACCGGTCGGGGTCTCGGACCGGATCCTCCGGATGCACCTGCACCGCTGAGCTGGCCTCGTTGCAGCGGTAATCAACCTGTTTGGCTGGGGAAGCGGAATGCTATGTAGTGCGGTCCAGAGATTCGAGGCGAATGCTCTCCAGTCGCCGAGAATGACATAATTGCACGGCCGTACTCCCCGCTGAAAATTAGGCAGGGGGAAAAGCTCGCCCGGTCAGGAAAAGATGATCCGGAGGTGTTGCGGCATTTGATTGTCGAGTTCGAGCAGCGCAGGATTCCTAGGCAGTAGAGACATCTACCTGTCACGTATCGGTGCGGCTGTCCCGAAGCACAGGGCTGGCACCATGATGACGATCTAGCGACGACACCTACATGGGCTCATCCGCGGCCCAGTGGTTACTGACGTTGTAGTCAATCGTCATGCGAAAACCCCCGAAGTGGGCTCTGCATGGTAAGCCAGGAGAAAAACCCAATCATGTTTCTTCTATGAAGCACTGGCCGACCCAGGAAAAAATCATACCTACTACTTATCACTGAGTGTGCGCCCAGCGCAGTGGTTTTGCCTAAAGACGCATCATGCTCAGCGCAATGAAGTTGAATTAACTCAAATTTCTTACCCGTAACTAAACGCGCGTGCTTGCGCTTGAGATGTCTTGTATGTTGAAATCGCTGTGAACATCGGAAAATTCAACGTGTCAAGTTTTGAGTCGCATAGCGTCTCTTACAACCCGATGTCGGTCCTAAAAAATACTTTAGGACTTAGCTTATCGGTTCTGGACAACAGGGCAATCTGATAGTATTCGGTCAAACCACATGAAAGTTGCAACCGGCCGGATTAATTCAGATGAGGGTTATTTGTGAAAGCATTCAGATCACCGCATAAAACTTCCTACCGCATCGGCCGCGCAGATGAATCCTACGTTTCCGATCTCATCAAAACTGCTCTGCCAACAGGCTATGCTTCCGGGCAAATTCTAGTGGCCCGTCTGTGAACTGCTTGAACGCTTGACGGGGTGGGATCATGGGTCATGGCAAACCATCCTGCGGCCCCGTTGCTCTTGCGGGAAGGCGACCGGGAGAAGCTGAGCCGATTGGTGCATTCGAGTTCTGTCCGGGCGGGGCTGGCGCAGCGGGCGCGGATCGTGCTGCTGGCCGCCGACGGGGTCTCCAACACCGAGATCGCCGAGAAGGTCGGGGCCACCCGCACCACAGTCATCGCCTGGCGGGCCCGCTACGACGCGGCCGGGATCGATGGGCTGGCCGACCACGACCGGTCCGGGCGTCCGCGGCGGATCGACCACCGGGCGATCGTGGCCGCCACGCTGCGGCCACCGCCGAAGAAGCTCGGGGTCACCCACTGGTCCTCCCGGCTGCTGGCGTCCCGGCTGGGGATCGACCACAGTACCGTGGCCAAGGCTTGGCGGGAGTACGGGGTGGCGCCTTGGCGGGAGGGCACCTTCAAGTTCTCCACCGACCCCGAGCTGGTCGCCAAGGTCGTCGACGTCGTGGGGCTCTACCTGGCCCCGCCCGAGAACGCGATCGTGCTCTGCGTGGACGAGAAGTCCCAGATCCAGGCCCTCGAGCGCACCTCCCCGGGGCTGCCGATGCAGCCCGGGAAGCCGGCGGCTCGGACCCACGACTACGTCCGGCACGGGACCTCGACCCTGTTCGCGGCGTTGGAGATCGCCACCGGCCACGTCACCGCCGCGTGCAAGCCGCGACACCGGCGCCAGGAGTTCCTGGCCTTCCTCAGACAAGTCGCCCGCGCCTACCCGGAGGGACCGCTGCATCTGGTGATGGACAACTACGCGGTGCACAGGACGCCTGAGGTGAAGGCCTGGCTGGTTGAAAACCCGCGGTTCCAGGTGCACTTCACTCCGACCTCGGCCTCCTGGTTGAACCTCGTGGAGGTGTGGTTCGGGATCATCGAGCGTCAGGCTCTGCACCGGGCCGACGTCACCTCGGTGCCCGAGCTCAACCGGAAGATCCGGGCCTTCGTCACCGGGTGGAACGACCGCTGCCACCCCTTTGTGTGGACCAAGACCAGCACCGAGATCCTCAAGAAAGCCAACCGACCAACCACTTCAAAGACGGGCCACTAGATCCCATCGCAGGCGGCACATATTTGAACAACCTGCGCAGGATTCTGGCGAGAAAAGTCAAGTATTCCTTGCTGAACAAATACCCCGCGGCGCAATGGTTATGGATGCTTCGTCGTGTCGATCTGCAGTTTGTTTCCGATGGGGATCTAGCAAGCACGGCAATGGAAGTTATTAGAATTGCCGAAAATCTTACAGGCGAATCAACTCAAACGAAATTCCGCCGGAGAGCATCTGGCTCATTATTAAGTTTCGATATTACAGACACAATGATGTCGGATCTCGCACGCGTTCTTTTGATCTCCGGAGAATTTAAGACACTTTATTCATGGCAAAGACGTGTTGTAAAAGGACAAAGTATTCAAGTATGTGACGATGACATTCCAAGCCTAGTGCCAAATTCTGTTATAGATACTGCGCTTCACCTACTGGATTTTCGAAGCATGGATGGTCCACTGAATGTTTGGCATCCTATGCTCCGCAGAATACCCACCGAGGACGAGGCGGCGAAGAGCACTAAGGGCAATACTATTTTTGTAGCCTCTAGGGCTGTTCCAGCGGGCCAAGGGAAACCTGAAGCAAAAAAAACTCTCGAGTTAAATTTTCAGAAAACTCTGAACTTCAAACTGATGCTACTTTATGTATCTCCTCACTATGACGGCGCTTCCCTTAGTGCAAGTATTGGTCGCGATGAGGCCACCAAAGTTGCGGCTCTTGTAATCCTCGGTTCGGCTCTCACTCGGTTCAATTTGACACCAGGAATGCCCAAAGACCCTCATGCCGGGATGGCCAGAGGATGGATAATTTTTAACTCCACCCTCGAGGAGTGGTTGGCTGCAAATTTCGATGACATATGCTCCCCTGAGATATGGCCAAATTACCTCCAGGACGTAGTTCCCCAAAAATCCTCAGATATCATGCCTTTGGTACTAGGGTTGTATGATTTCGGAGGTATTTCGGCCCCGGGTCCCCTCGTTCGCCGGCTTGAAGGTGGCGATATAATAATCGATTTGTATGCGCTTTCGGAAGAATTGATTCAGCGGTTTCGTTTCGGCATCTCTAGTGGTGGCGAAACGGTTAATGGGCCCGCTGATCGATTTGAATTGGACGTGCAAAATGTGATTGATATGTCCATTTTCGCCCCTGATAGCAAAGTAAGGCAGATGCGTGGGAAAAGTTTGCTAGATTTAGGCAGACCAATCACTGACTTGGATGCTATAGCTGTTTTGGGAAATACACTTATTGGTATTGACTGCAAAAACTATCCCACCCTTCGGGAGTATGATGCAGGTGATTTCCGAACCGTGCGAAACGCGGCGAGTAAAGTGAAAGACGCGTGTTCCCGTTGGGCTGAAAAAATGAAATACCTACAAAGCCATCGAGTTGGACAGAATTACGACCTAAGTTCTTTTGATAATATTGTCGGAGTGGTGGTCACTCCGTCATTGATGTACACAGGAGAACCTTCTTGCGAAGAAGTTGTTTTTAGTGATGAATCGAGCGGGGTGGAAATAAGGCGATATATGTCGGCGACCGAGCTCATGATCGCTTTTGGTATGACTGGTCCCCATGTTGATGGACAGTGGTCTCGTGGACTTTAGTAATTTTCGAAATTTGCTCGCATAGTTGCTAAATTGAGGCTTGGTAGAATTGCTTGGCGACGCCACCTATGGTTGCATTCTGCATTTTGTGGCTAAGGCCATCTGAGAATCGGAAAACCGTGGCTCACCCACCAAGCCTTCCCAGTCGTGGCGGTCGATATCATACGCGGTTTGTGTCCGAGAGGGGAGTAGCTGCAAACTAACACCGTCTTCGCTTGAGGGGATGCCTGCGTCTGTCGGGTTTTGACCAACTATGACAAGGTCCTGGCTCCGTGCCGTGAGTGACGGCCGCCTTGGATTGGCGGGCCCTAATGTTTGGGCAGGTTGGCCAAGTTGATCCACGCCTCACAAGTGTATTAATTTGAGCGAAAAGGAGCTGTTCAAGCTGAATCTGCTCTCCCGGGTGCTGCACTGGCCCCTCCAGCGCGCACCGTAGGGCACCAGGACGCTCGCCCGGGTCTTTCCGATCCGCCACGGGGAAAGCCGTCCCCCGCTATACCGGGACTGGGGCGGCGGGGGACATGCTTTTGACCGGGGGCTACTCGAGCACCTGAATATCGGGGCGGTTTTTCCTTACCCACTGGGCCATCCGACGCCGCCGTTTTCCGATGAACTCCAGGACGGCTTCCCGGTACTCCACGTATTCCTCCGGTGTGACCGGTGTTCCGGAACGCTCGAAGTTGTCGAACGGCAGATAGAATCGGACCTCGGCATAGTCGGGCGTCACGAGGTCCTGGAAGTGGAAGAAGTCCACGAACTCAGGGAACCCGTCGAAGAGCGCGAAGAAATCCGCATAAGCGGTGATGACATCGGCCAGGGGGCTCTGAGGCTCTCCGGCGTAGTGACGCCGGATGCACTCGAGAGTGAGATCCATCCGGTCAGCAATCCGCAGACGAGTCCCTCGCGCCTGGTTCATGGTGGGCCGGTCCTTCATCCTGACCGGCCAGATCATCGCACTGTCGATGGTGTACGGCGGGTTGAGGTAGCGGGAACGCTGACCCTCGTCCAGCGAGGCGACGGCGGCGGCCAGGGCCTTGGGACGCATCCACCGGGTGTAGGAGTTGGTGATGGCATCGCTGCCGTACCAATGCCTGTCCCCGGAGGCGTCAGTGAAGATGAGGTAGCCGTCTCGGCGACCCGGTGGCACGGTCGGGGCGAAAAGGACGCCGGAGTTCAGTTCCTTGGTCCACAGCAACTCATGGTCGGCCCTCAGCCTCGGGCTGAGACTGTCCGGGTCGGAACTTTTCCTCCCATAAGGAATGTCGGTCTTGTAGTCGAATGAAGCGTCGAAGATGCGCATGGTTGCAGTGTATGCACTCGTGAACACCATCGGCCTCGAACTCGTCGACCCTCAGCAGGTAATCGAGCCGACAAAGCCATGGCCGTGCTTCGCTCACGGCTCGTCACCAGCGGTGGGGCCTGGGGCGAAGGCTTTTCGTGTAATGCTTTATCCGAAACGTCAACTCTCGCACCGAAAAGCGTTGGAGAACACCTTGGGCGCGAATCCTGAGCGGGTTCTCACTCAAACGATGTTGAGATCAACGGAAAGGGGAAGCAGTGGCGCAGAGCGTGATGGTGATTCTGGAGGACGACCTCGACGGAGGTCTCGCTGACGAGTCCGTTCAGTTCAGCCTGGACGGGAAGCAGTACGAGATCGACCTCAACCGCGCGAACGCGAAGAAGCTCCGGGAAACGCTGCACCCCGTCATCTCCTCCGGGCAGCAGGAGCAGGTCAAGCAAGCCCGCGCCGCCGGGGCGCGGACCACGGCGGCCGACAACCCGGAGGCCGCGAAGATCCGGGCCTGGGCCCAGGAGAACGGCCGGAAGGTCTCCGACCGCGGCCGGATCGCCCAAGAGATCCGCCAGGTTAACTACGCCGCTACCAGCTAGACCCCCCCCCCTTCTGACTGCCGGGAGGCACCCCGCATCACCGCACCCGCTGAACGGCCCGCCGGACCCCCTCTTTGGACGGGCCAAGGCCGAGTTGCGGACTGTGGGACTACTGCAAGTGATTAGCTACTGCGAGCAACGACCGATGAGGTTCTGAGACCAGGCGTTAGGGCAGTGGGTATTGTCCCGGACGGTGTGCTGACCATCGGAATCGACCCCGACTGGCGGCCAAGCCACCTGGCACGCGCGTTCGCAGACGAGGGGCGGCTGCTGAGTGGCACCGTGCTTTTCACGGCGACCGACCTGAGCCCATGGCTGGAACGGCGTCGGGAGCGGCGGGAAGCGCGGTGGTCGGCGCAACATACGAAGCCGGTGGCGCCTGCGCCTGAGGAGGGGCATCCTTGAAGATGGTCTTGATGCGGGGGCCGGTGAAAGCGCCGCGCTCGGTGCGGATTTCCGCCAGCATTAGCTTTTAGCTGCGCGGCTGGCCTTATCGGCCCAGGCGCTGGCCTTATCGGCCCAGACGCTGGCCTTATCGGCCCAGACGCTGGCCTTATCGGCCCAGACGCTGGCGTTATCGGCCAACCTCATCAGCGGGGAACGTCCGGCGACGTGGACCGTGCCGGTCACATCCACTGACAGGCGCAAGGTGGAGTACAGGCCACAGGCCCACTCGATGAGCACCATGAAGAGCCATAGGCCCAAGGTGAGCAGGACTAAGAGCAGGTCGACGAAGAAAAGCCACCTCCGCCACTTCGGGACCAGGACCATCATCGTCGGCGTCTGGGAGCGAACTTCGTACTTCCAACTTGGGAACTTCCCAGCGGTGTACTTCTGCGCGGCGTGGTAGAGGCGAAGTTCGCGCTGATCGACGGTCAAGGGGTCCATGGTGCTCCTCAGTTTGTAGTTCGAGTGGTGGGGATCAGAGCCTCGGTCCTGGTTACGAGGCGGACGCAGGCGCGGACGGTGCCAAATTTGTCGAGGTTGCGGTCCCCAGATACGGGTAGTGTCGGCGTCGTGGAAAGATGCAGCCCCAGTCGCCGCCGATTTTTTCAACGAGCAGGTTGGCAATCACGCTCCGCCTTATTCACTGGCTGGCAGGCCGGTGTGGCGAGCAGGGCTGTGGCGCCTTTGGTGGGGGCATCGAGCGCCGCGTCGGCTGAGCCAAGACGTACTTTATTGTTGCCGTGACCACGAACCCACTATGTGTGCATTTGTGAAGAGGCGTGTCGACGCCGTCCAACTCCGGGCATCGCCTGGAACTAGGCCGCCTCCCAACACGTCTTTGAGCTAGTCGGTGGTGGCTCGAAACTGAAGCGCCGGAGAAAATCCCATGAGTGGCTGTGCCACCGGCGTGCATTACCCCCCTTGGGCGCGGTACTCGGACTGACCACTGAGCTTGCCCACACGTGTCACTGACACCACCGGGGTTGCCGCACCATCAGGTGACACTCGATGGTGGGGCAGTCACGACGGAGCGTCCGATGGTCACCGTCGGCACTTGATGGCCCCGGACACTAACCCGTATGTGTGTGCGCCCTCGAGCGCTGTGGCGGTTCGGAATGCGCGGTGTGAGCAGCTGTCCAAGCGACCGATTCTTCAGGTAGGCCGTTGGGTCCTCTTATCTGCGTGGCTGACTGACGCAGTCGAGTAGATGGAAGTCCTGTCGGAGTTTTGACGGTACATCTGCGCGCGCCGCGGCCAAGTAGCAACCTCGGGGGCTACTGCAAGTGATTAGCTAATGCACATAGTGCAGCTCACCCAATCGCGAGGACGCCATGGGCCACCGCAGATCCGCCATGTTCATAGACTTCGACAACTTCTTCAGCGGGTTGCTCGGTAGTGACCCGAAAGCAGCCCTCGAACTAGCGGAACGGCCGTCCGCGTGGATCCACCGACTGGCGAGGCATGACGCTGACGATGTCCGCCGCTGGCTGGTACTTCGTTGCTACATGAACCCGTCCGGCAGCATCGCCCACCCCCTGCAACCGGGGGAGCGGCTGTACTTTTCGAAGTTCCGGCCATTCTTTACTCAGGCCGGCGTGGAGGTCGTGGACTGCCCGAGTCTCACGCGGGGGGCGAAGAACGGAGCGGACATCCGCATCGTGATCGACGTGATGACCGCTCTACAGCACGAGATCTGCTATGACGAGTTCGTGCTGGCTTCCAGCGACGCGGACTTCACGCCGTTGCTCCAGGTGCTGCGCGCCCATGACCGCAGGACCGCAATCATCGCCACTGGCTCGACGGCTGTGGCATATGAGGCCCTGGCCGACCAGTACCTCGATGAGCAGGACCTTTTCGACCTCATGGCCCCGGCGCAGGAGTCGGAGGGTGACGTCGCTGAGGAAGCTGCGGCCATCCTGGAAGTACACAGCGTCGCAGGGGACGCCGCTCCCGGGGGCCGGGCGAACGACGAGGAGGCATGGCGGGAGTTCTGCGAGGTGGTGCGCAGCGATTACGAGTCCTCCGAGGTGCCCATCAATTGCGCCCGCCTCGCCAGCCGGATCCACGCAGATCTGGGTGAAGTCGTCACACGTACCCGGTGGTTCGGCGGAGGAACGTTTCGGAAGGCTGTCGAGCGGATCGGCTTGCCCAACCTCAACTTCTCATCGCATCACTTCTGGGACTCGGCCAGGCACCCGGCGCCCGAACCCGTCCAGCCTGGCCTGAGTGATCCGCCGGAGGGCTCGGCGCCGCTTCCGCCGGGTATCACTCGATTCTGCGACGTCGCGAAGATGCCCCGGCTGCCGCAGGACCACTGGCCCATCGTGTTCAAGGTGCTCTCGGAGTATGCCTATGAGTTCGACTTCAACCTCTCGGAGGCCTCGAAGTGGTCCAGGGGCCGCGCCGGGGAACTGGGCGTCGAGGTCTCCCGGAGAGCACTTCTCTACGTTATTCGAGGTGCCCGTACCGGGGGCGCCGATCTCAGTGCGGACCGGGCCCCTGACGCGTCCGCCATCGGCCGCGCTGTGTTCAGTAGCGTGCTTGGACAGGCCTCCCTGGCGGGGTTCTCTCCTTCAGAGGACGAACAACAGGACCTGGCCGACTGGCTGGCAGTCGACGCGTCGAGCTCCAGGCTGGTCCACGGAATGAAGTGACGACCGGAGCGGTGCCCGACCTTCAGCCTTGCGTGGGTCGCTGGCAACGCTGTCGCTGGCTCAGTATGAACTTTTGAACGGTTGGAGCCGGACGGTGTCGGAGGGTTCGGGAATGGTCAACTAAGACCTGGTCTCAAAACCCGGTCTGTCGTTGCCCACTCGCTTCTGGGTAGTTCACAGTGCCAGCATGACGACGAGGACTCAGTCGTGGATGCTCGATGACCGTCTGTGGGAGCTGATCGCCCCGCTGATCCCGCCCCAGCCACCGCCACGAGGCCCCGGTGGTAGACCGAGGATCGAGGACCGTGCGGCCCTGGAGGGGATCCTGTTCGTACTCCACACCGGATGCCGGTGGCGGGACCTGCCCCCAGCCCTGGGCTGTGGGTCCGGGCACACCGCCTGGCGCCGGCTGCGCGCGTGGCAAGAGGCCGGGGTGTGGGAAAGGCTGCACCGGGCCGTGCTCGAGGAACTCTCCGAGAAGGGGATCCTCGATTGGTCGCGGGCCAGCATCGACGCGGTGTCCGTACGGGCCAAAAGGGGGGCGAGCTGACCGGGCCCAACCCCACCGACCGCGGGAAGCCGGGCACGAAGTACCATCTGCTCACCGACGCAGCCGGGCTGCCACTGCACGTGCTGGCGTCCGCGGCGAACACCCATGACAGCCGACTGTTCGAGCCGCTGTTGGAGACCAGTCCGAGTGTGCGCGGCCGGCGCGGTCGTCCGGGCCGGCCCCGCCGCAGGCCGGAGAAGGTGCACGCGGACAAGGGCTACGACTATCCGAGGTGCCGCCGCTACCTGCATCGGCGGGGCATCAAAGTCCGCATCGCCCGGCGCGGGATCGAGGCCAAGACCCACTTGGGCCGGCACCGCTGGGTCGTGGAGCGAACTATCTCCTGGGTCCTGCGGTTCAAGCGCCTCGGGCTCCGCTACGACCGCACCGAAGCAACTCTGCTCCCGCTGCTCCTGCTCGCCGTCACCCTCATCAACGTCCGTCGGCTGCGTCAGGCAACCGAGCTATGAGGCCAGGTTCAAGCGGACTCCTCCGGCTACTGACTGTTGCCACAGGTATTCCACGATGAACGAGTCGGAGCTGGACCCGGCCGGCCAGCAGGTGCCGCGGCCGTCGACGAGCCAGCGCATGTTCAGTGCGTGGATCGAGCGTCTCGGTGGGCAAGCCATTAGCCGTGTCGAGGTGGGTGATCGTCACCGGGAAGACGTAGCGCATCGGGTGCGTGGGCCGCGGTGCCGGCGGGGTGATGATCATGGGCTCCATCTATGCGGCGCCGGTACCAGTCGTGTACCAGTCGTGGTCACGGTCTGTCGCCAGGTCTCGGTTGCACCACGATGCCCTCGTGGATGAGCCCGCCCCCGGCCTCTCGGGCCGATCCTAGGGGCATGGACACCACCGTCTACGGCCCGGTCGGTCCCGAGGCCGGGCACACCGCGCTGATGGGCCAGCTGACCGCCCGGACCATGTTGCCTGCCGAACTGACCGAGGGCCGGTTGTCGATCGTGGAGCACTACCTTGACCCTAAAGAGTTGGGTGCCCCGCTGCACCGGCACGCCCGGGAGGACGAGTACACGGTGGTGTTGGAGGGTCGCATGGGCGTGATGCTGGGCGAGGACGTCTACGAGGCCGGACCCGGGGAGCTGCTGCTCAAGCCGCGCGGGCAGTGGCACGCCTTCTGGAACCCCGGACAGGACCGGGCCCGGTTGCTGGAGATCATCTCCCCGGCCGGGTTCGAGCAGTTCTTCGTGGAGATCGCCGAGTACTACACCTCCGAGCGGGAGATGGACATGGAACGGTTCATGGCCGCTTGCGACCGGTACGCCCTGGAGATGGATCTCGAATCGATGCCCGAGCTGATCGGCCGATTTGGCCTCATCCCGCCGCCGGAGATGACCTCGGGTAGCGGGTGAGCCGGCAGCTCAATGGTGGTAGGCGGCCAAGGTCATGGCGTCGGTGATGTGCCCGTCAGCGATCAGGTCCGTCAACTGCTCGGTGGGATCCCACACCTGGGCAGCACCGATGATGTTCTTGACATCGTCGGCCTCCGGGATCGACTCTTGAACGCCCCGGGACAGGACCAGCAGCGACAGATCAAGTTATGAGACCAGGTCTAAGCCGGGTCGTCGAGCCCATGTCCGATGTGAGTAGAATGCCTAGATTTCGGGACTTCAGGACTGGCCACATTGGCCAGTTAGCCCGGTGCCTCACATCCCGGGTGAGATCCCGACGTGTCCGAGCGATGTGACCCCAGTGTCACCACATATCCGACTGCCGCGGCGTTTGCTGACGACGCCGGATCGCGGGCTGAACTGGTCCGCGGCGACGACAACGGGTAGCGGCGCGTCACAGGTGAGTACAGATGCAGCTGAGCTGCCACGATGACATGTCGTGCAGGCATCCGCCGAGCATCGTGAAATGCTCACATGACTTGATGCCGCCAGGAGCGTGACCCAGCGACGCCGATCCCGGAAGTCCGGGGTGCCCGTTCCTGGGCAATTGCTCACTCAGGTCGGCGTCTCACATCCCGGCCTGAGCCATGAGGACGACGACGGCGGTCCGGCCCACCTCGGGAAGGTGGGCCGGACCGCCGTCGTCGACAGGCATGACTCGATGCCCTGGTGCCGTGCTGCCTCAGCGTTCCGCGCCGACCTGGGGCTCGGCTGCGCTCTTTCGCCGGATCGTCCAGGGCCAGGTCATGAGCGCCCAAGCCACGGCGATGACGAGGAACTCCACCAGCAGGTACCACGGCCAGGGCCCGAGCAGATCGAGGATCGAGGGGTTGTCCGGCTTGCCGTTGAGGAAGCCGTAGTTGGTCCCCAGCCAGCTGTTGAGTCCGAAGGCAGCCATGGCCCACGTGACGGTGACCACCATGGCCAGGCGGTAGCTGCCCCAGTCAATCCGGCCGCCGCGTCCCCAGATCAGGTACAGGGTGGCCCAGAGGACCAGGATGTGCTGGACCCAGAGGTCGACGAAGTCGATGTGGGGGAAGTCCGGCGAGTCGAGTGCCGGGGTGAGGATGGCCTGCGGGTTGAGAGTCAGTCCCCAGTAGTAGGTGAGCGCCGTCGCCCAGCGGACCCGTGTCCACAGGGCGATGACAGCGACCATCCACGCGACGTCCGAGAGGTGGACCGGCAGAGAGATGTGGACGTCGAAATTGCCCGGCAGCGACCGGTAGACGAGCATCGTCACGGTGTACGTGGTCAGCACCGCGGCGAAGGCACGAGAAAAAACCACCTCGGCCCCGGAACCCCGAAGGCGGCGTCCCAGCATCACCACGAGCACAGCCCCGAGGACGCAGACGCCCAGAGCAGCCCAGTGCGTGGGGCCGTAGGGGACGAAGACCTCCTCGTCGGGCATCGCCGTCTCCCCTCAACCGGGCCCATGGGCGGTGCGCCCATGGGGCCAGGACATCAGATCCGGTCGTCCAGGGCCATGGGCGGGGCAACGTGGACCGCGACCGGCGCCGGGTCGCCGTTCGAGCTCTTGGCCTTGCCCTGACCGATGCTGCGCGTCACGGAGACCAACTGGTAGGGCCTCTTGGCCCGGGGGCGCGTGTCACGCCGGAGCAGCGCCACCCATCCTTCGCCGGCAACGTCGACCTGCTTCAAGGGCCGGGTGAGGTAGCTGACAACGGTCGGCGGCGTGGTGGATCGATCGATGCGGACCCCGCCGACGAGACCGGTGTTGAAGTCCCGGGTCCATGCGTTCTTCGCCGGCGTGGCCGAGGCAATGTGCTCTGCGAACTCCGGTGGCACCACGAAGGTCGCCAGCCTGCCGTCCACACCCTGTAGCCGCAACGGCACCCGGTACCGCGGTGCCTCCAGCTCGCCCATCCCAGGTCCTTCTTCGCGGGTTCGGTCGGCGGCATTATAGCGGATCCCCCTGAAGATCTTCCGCTGCGTGATCGACTCGGCAGTGGGAAGCCGCGCTGCTTCGTGACAGGCCGAGGTGCCTCACGACGGCGTCGCGACCGGTCGTCCGACAGCCCGGTACAGGTGACAGGGATACGGCGTACAGGGCGTTGCGACGTCGTTCACTGCGCCGGCTGGGAGACGTCCACGCCGGTGACCGGGTCGCCGGCCCGCTCGTAGACGAGCGAGACCGCTCCCTTCGGGAATGCCCGCGGCGGCTCCGCCAGGGTGAAGGCGGCCGGGACGGAGCCGTGGCCGAAGAGGCGCTTGCCCGACCCCAGGACCACGGGATAGAGCAAAAGATTCAGCCGGTCGACAAGGTCCTCCCTCAGCAGGGTCGTGACCAGGTCGCCGCTGCCGACCACGTGGACCTCGTCGAACCGCTCCTTGAGGGCTCCCACCTCGGACCTGACATCTCTCAGCACCGTGGTGCCCTGCCACGAGGGAGCGCTCAGGGTGCGGGACACGACGAACTTCGGCACCGCGTTGAACTTCACGGCGATCGAGTCGTCGCCGTCGTGGGCCGGCCAGTAGCCGGCGAAGATGTCGTACGTCCTGCGACCGAGCAGCAGCGCGTCCAGGCGCTCGATGCCCGCGCTGACCGTCGCCCCCGATTCGTCGTCGAAGTAGGCCCCCTGCCAGCCACCGAGCTCGAAGCCGCCCGAACGGTCCTCGTCGGGCCCGCCCGGCGCCTGGTAGACGCCGTCGAGGGTGAGGAAGAGGTCGACCTGGACGATTCCCATGGCGTGGTCCTTCGGCGTGCTGCGGCGGCATCCGTGGTGCACCATCTTGTCGCCGCGGGATGCGGGCGTCAACGGCTCGCCCCCGGAGGACACGATGCCTGCACTGCCCTGTCGTGACGTCCTGCTCCGGCCGGGTTGCCGGCTGTGCTGATCGAGGCCCCGGTTCAGAAGGGCGGGGGGTCGTCGGCAGGTGGCGACGGCGGTGGGCATTCGGCCGAGGGGCCGAGGGTGGGATGCCGCGGGCCGTCAGCAGCGGCGCTCCGGTCACGGACGTGCTCGGGCACGGACCGGTGCACGAGCCCGCCCGGGGAGGTCCACTCCAGCACCGCGGCGTGCTCGGCAGGGGTGCCGCCCGCCCCGCCGTCCGGTTCGGGTGCGACCCGCCGCACCGACCAGCGCCCGAGGTGCCCGTCGCGGTGCTTGACCCGGTGATGGTGTCGGCACAGCGCGGCCAGATTGTGCTCGGCCGTCGGACCGCCGTCCGCCCAGGCCACCGTGTGGTCGAGGTCGCCGGTCTCGGCCCGGCGCCGGCACCCGGGGAAGCGGCAGGTCCCGTCGCGCAGCTCGACCAGGCGGCGCAGGTCCCGGGGCACGGCGTAGACGGTGCGGTCGTGGTCGAGGACCACGCCGGAGACGGGATGGGTCAGCACCCGGTGCCAGGCGCCGGCGCCGGCGGCCAGCCGGCGGGCCACCTCCGTGCTGATCGGCCCGAAGCCGGAGAGCATCGGGGCGCCGCAGGCGGCGGTATCCGCCCCGACGCCTTCGCCGGCGAGCAGAGCCAGCGGCACCGTCACGGTCACCCGGGCCCGGACTCCGCGTGGGAAGCGCGGCTCGTCGGGCAGGACACCGTCCAGCAGCAGGTCCGCCAGCACATCAGCCCGCAGCTCCCCGGCCGAGCGCGGGTCAGCATCCTCCGAGCCCTCCGACAGGGACCGTCCGGCCGGCCCGAGATCGTCGGGAGCCGGTACGTCCTCGCCCAGCAGGGCCACCAGGTCCTCGAGCCTGCCGTGCACGGCGACCGCCACGTGCGCGTCCAGCAGTGCGTGCAGAAAAGCCGTCCCGTCGGGGGCCGGTTCTACCCACACCGTGCGGTTCTTACGGGCGCTGCACCGGCTGCGCTCCTCAGCGTCGGCCACGAGCACCGCCCGCCGGGCGCGAGCCACCGCCCGCAGCTGCGCGGCCGTGGCGTGGGGTGCCCGTTCCAGGAGCTCGGTGATCAGGCGGCAGACCGCGTCGACGGGCGGTGAGGCGCAGCTCCCGGCAGTCCAGGTCGGTGCCTGCTCGATGAGCTCGCGCCACTGCTCCACCATCACCATGGCCTGGGCCGCACCGATGCGGCCATCCTCCAGGGCGGTCAGGACCTCCGGCAGCATCTCGGCCAGGAGGACGGCGTCCTCCACCCGCCGCCGGGCCGTGCCGGCCGGCACCCGCAGCGCCGGCCCCACCTCGGCCGCCACGTCCACGACCAGCTGGTGCTCCGCTTCGGCCAACGGGCCCAACGGGTCCGGGCGGACGAACCCTCGGGCGGACATCTCGGCATCTGCCTGCGCCATCGTCTCGAACCGGGCCGCCGTACGAGCCGCCTGCGCCGCCAGCCAAAGCCGGTGGATGGACCGCATCTGGGCGCCGACTGCCCGTGCCTCCGCGGCGGCGGCGTCCACGAGCTGGGCGGCGGCGGCCCGTACCACCTCGCGCCGCGCTCCAGGCCCCGTCATGTCCGTCAGCCCGGGGCGATCCCGGCATCCGTCACGGGCCACCGGGGTAGGGAGCTGCCACTGCGCCGTCGCCGTCATGACCCCATTCTCTCCAGCGCCTCCGACGCGCTAAGGCCGAGCCCGCCCACGACCGTCCTGGGCTTTCCCAGGGGGGTGTGCCGTTCGAGGGCCGTGGCCAGGGGCGCGTTCTCGCCCGCCCGGGCCGCTGCAGAGCTGCTCCTCGGTGCCCCGCTCTGCTGACCGTCGGCCGGGAAGCGGGCGTGCCCTGCCGTGCTGTCCGCACGGGCGACCAGTCGCGGGTCCCGTCGCCCGCTCCGAGCCGTTATCGTGTCCGCACCCCTCACTAGACTGAGCCGCATGAACGAGCAGGAACCGGGTCTGTCCCGGGCCGCGGCGGCCCCTGTCGGCCGTGCGGCGCTTCCCGCGGACGCGACCGGCACGCCCGCTCCGACCGACGAAGGCGACGCCCCGGGCCTCGTCGATCCAGGTGCCGTCGACACCTCCCTGCGCAGCCCGGCGCAGCGCTCCCGCACCTTCGCCGGGATCCTGGTGAACACGGCGCTCGCGAACATCACGACCAGCTATCTCTGGTTCGCCCTGACGTTCTGGGTCTACCTGCAGACGCGTAACGTGATCGCCACCGGAGTGGTCGGCGGCGCCTACATGCTGCTGATCGCGCTCTCCAGCATCAGCTTCGGCACCTTCGTGGACCGCTACCGCAAGCTCGCCGTGATGCGCTTCGCCGCGGCCTTCACCCTGGTGATGTTCGTCCTGGCCGGAATCCTGTTCCTCCTCGCCCCGGCGTCCGCGATGGCGGACCTGACCCGGCCGTGGATCTGGGTCTTCGCCCTGGTCGTGCTGATCGGTGCGGTGGTGGAGAACATGCGCAACATCGCCCTGTCCACCACGGTCACGATCCTCATCGAGCCGGACCGTCGCGCCAACGCCAACGGGCTGGTGGGCATGGTGCAGGGCCTGATGTTCATCGTGACCTCGGTGCTCTCCGGCCTCTCGATCGGGCTGCTGGGCATGGGCTGGACGGTCGTGGTAGCTGTGCTGCTCACGGCCGTGGCCTTCGGGCACCTCCTGACGCTGCGCATGCCCGAGGAGGTGCGCGCCGCGGCCACGGACGCCCACGGCGGCTTCGACCTGCGGGGAGCCTTCGCGGCCGTGCTGGCCGTGTCGGGACTGTTCGCGCTGATCCTGTTCTCGACGTTCAACAACTTCATCGGCGGCGTCTACATGGCCCTGATGGACCCCTACGGCCTGGAGATGTTCCCCGTGGAGATCTGGGGAACGGTCTTCGCGCTCGGCGCCACCGGGTTCATCGTGGGCGGGGCGCTGATCGGCAAGTTCGGGCTCGGGTCCAACCCGCTGCGCACCATGCTGCTCGCGGTGATCGCGATGGGCGTGCTCGGGGCGGTGTTCACCGTGCGGGAGTGGGCCTGGCTGTACGTCCTCGGCATCTGGCTCTACCTGGTGCTCGTCCCCTTCGTGGAGGCGGCCGAACAGACGATCATCCAGCGTGTCGTGCCGCTCGAGCGGCAGGGCCGGGTGTTCGGATTCGCCATGGCGTTCGAGTCGGCGGCAGCGCCGGTCACCGCGTTCCTCATCGCGCCGATCGCCCAGGTCTGGATCATCCCGTACGCGCGGTCGGCGGAGGGCAGCGCCCAGCTGGCTCCTCTGCTGGGCGAGGGCACCTCCCGGGGCATCGCCCTGGTGTTCCTGGTGGCCGGGATCATCATGATCGCCGCCGCGCTGCTGGCCTTCCTGACTCCGGTCTACCGCCGCGTCTCGGCGTCGTACGCTCAGGTTGCCGCTGAGGCAGGCGGGGGCGCGGGGGTCGTCAGGGACCCGGGGGACGCGGGGGCCGGCGGGGACACTGAGGGCGTCAGGGACCCGGGGCACGCGGGGGCCGGCGGGGACACTGAGGGCGTCAGGGACCCGGGGAACGCGGGGGCCGGCGGGGACGCAGAGGGCGTCAGGGACCCGGGGCACGCGGGGGCCGGCGGGGACACTGAGGGCGTCAGGGACCCGGGGAACGCTGGCGACGGCGTCCGCGCACCCTCGACCTGAGCGTGGCGGCAGCTGCCCCGAGGACGACGGCGGGAGCGGTGGCCGGCCCGTGAGCTCGGCGGGGCCGGCGGAGCCGGAGAAGCATCAGCGGTGTGCGGCGATGTAGGCGCTGAAGTCCCACGGAGGGCGGTGGGCCGAGCCGTCGAGGAACTTCTCGGCGGCCCGGCGCCCGTTCTGGTAGAGGAAGTCCCGGTCGTCGTCGGTGAGGTTGAAGTCGGTGGCGCGGATGGCGCCGGTGTCGACGAAGATCGTGCGGGCCTGGGCGTCGGAGGACTCGATGTGCATCTGGTCGTAGAACCCGGTCATGGTCTTGAGCATGGCCCGGCTCATGCTCACCGGACCGTTGATCGGGTACTTGGTGCCCTGGATCGCGTCCGGATGCGCGGAGAGCTTGATGCCCAGGGTGGGCCAGCGCGGGGCGGTTCCGGCCGGGGCGTCGAAGACGCTGATGGGATAGTTCGAGAGCATCCCGCCGTCGACGAGCCAGGCCTTCCGGCCGTCGGCGGTGTCCCAGCGGACGGGACGGTAGAAGAAGGGGATGGACATCGAGGCGCGGACCGCCTCGACCACGTGCTGGGCGCCCCGATCGCGGCCGAACTCGTCGTAGTCCCAGGGCAGGTAGCGCAGCCGGCCCCGGCTGATGTCCGAGGCGGTGACCACCAGCCGGAAGGCCCGCTCCGGGGCGGGGGGCCGGTCGTCGTCCGTGTAGGGCAGGTCGGCGAAGGTCGTGACGCCGTAGTCGTCGAGCTGGGACTGCAGCCAGGAGCGAAGGTGCTCACCGAGGTAGATGCCGTTGCGGGCCAGGATCCCGGCGGCCTTGCCCGCGGTGGTCCGGGTCAGCCGGGAGCCGTCGCGGAAGTCGGGATACTGGACGGAGCCGATGATGTCCACCAGCTTCCTCGCCGGGGCGCCGGCGGCGACCAGGGCCCCGACGATGGCTCCGGCGGAGGTGCCGGCCACTCGTTTGAAGCGGTAGCCGCGCTCCTCGAGGACCTCGATGGCCCCGACCAGGGCGATGCCCTTGACGCCCCCGCCCTCCAGCACCAGGTCGGCAAACTGTTCCATGCAGCCCACGCCCCTCAGGCAGGTCGGTTTCCTGTGCCCAGTACAGCAAATGATCTGTGGAGAAGGAACGAGTCCACGGCATGCGGTTTCATGTGACGAGAGTGCATCTGTGCAGAGGGGATCTGCGGAGCCGGCATCCCGCTCCGTCCGCCCAGCAGCGCATCATGGCGAGGCTCGCCACAACGTCCCACGTCGGAGCCGGGTCCTTCATGTTGTCGTCACATGATCACAGCCGCAGCACGGGGAGGACCGACCTCTTGGACGTGCTGCTCGCCCGTGGTTGTGTCGATGCACATCACTGCGACGGCACTCGCGGTGCGCCGCGCGGAAGGACTGCCGCCGGGATTCTCCGGCGGTGCCGCACGCACCGTGGCCGTGCGGCATCCGAGATCGCATGACAGGCACGTGTCAGGAGCCGACAATGACCGATTCCCCAGTTCGTCCGTACTGCGCCGCCAAGCCACGCATCGTCCGTCCGCTCCCGGAGGGACTGGTGGCCGTCAGGCAGCGGCTCGTCCGGCTCATGGCGCAGAAATGGGTCAACGGCACCGTGCTCCACTACGCGTTCCGGGAGGGCCCCGAGCCGCAGCGCCAGGCGGTGCGGAGCGCGTTCGAGGAGTGGAAGGACCTGGGGATCGGCCTCGGCTTCCAGGAAGTGGACGAGCCGGGGGAGGCGGAGGTCAGGATCTCCTTCGACCAGGCCGACGGGTCCTGGTCCTACGTGGGCAGGGACGTCCTGGCCATCGGCACCCAGGCGCCGACCATGAACTTCGGCTGGGACCTGACCGACGAGTACGGACGCACCACGGCGTTGCACGAGATCGGCCACACGATGGGTCTGCCCCACGAGCACCAGAACCCGTTCGCCGGAATCGTGTGGGACGAGGCCAGGGTCTACGAGTTCTTCGCCGCGGCACCGAACCACTGGTCCCCGGAGACGACGCACCACAACGTCCTGCGCAAACTGGGCCAGGACGAGGTGGAGGGCTCGACCTGGGATCCCGACTCGGTGATGCAGTACGCGTTCCCCGAGGGGCTCATCAAGGAACCTGCCCGCTACCAGCCGGGAATCAGCCCCCCGGGCGGCCTCTCGGGCAAGGACACGGAATGGGTGCGGACCTTCTATCCGGTGCTGCCGGACGCGCTCCCGGCCCTCGAACCGTTCCGGTCCACGCCGCTGACCCTGGCCCCCGGGGAGCAGGCGGACTTCGAGATCACCCCCGACGCGTCGCGGAAGTACCAGGTCGCGACCTTCGGAGCCGCAGACACCACGCTGGTGCTCTTCGAGGAGGTCGACGCCGAGCTGCGCTTCCTCGCCGGCGACGACGACAGCGGGGAGGACCGCAACTCCAGCCTGTCGGCGAAGCTCTTCCGGGGAAGGCGGTACGTGGTGCGCGTCCGGCTCGCCTGGGCAGGACAGTCCGGGGACACCGCGATCATGCTCTGGTAGCCCGGGGCGTGCTCCGCCCGCTCCACGAGCGGCGGCCCCGCCCAGCACTGCCGCCGAGGCCGGGACCGGCGGAGCGCGGATCCTTGACGGGCTCCGGACCGGCCACGACACTTTGAGGGTGGACGCACAGCTGGATCTCCAGCAGCTCTCCCGGAGCGCCGCCCAGCGGGTCGACCTGACTCCGCCGGGGGTTCCGAACGCCGTGACCACTTCCTCGCACGTCGCCACCGCCCCGGTCCACCGCGGCGTCGGTCGCGCTCTCCCCGCCCCGTCGGCCCCGGCCGCGCACACCGCCCTCCGGAGTCCGGACGGCGTCACCTCCTGCCCGACGGCGCCCGGGCGTCCGACGGCATCCGGTGACCACGTGCTGTCCGCCCACGGGTGCGGCTCGTCCGCCGAGGTCGGTGCGCATGCTGCACGACCGGTCCCGGCCCCGCACCGCCATTCCGGAAGGAAGACCCATGTCCCAGACATCTGACGCTCCCGTGCACGGCAGCGAGAGCGAGAACCCGGCCATCGACGCGCCCACCCCGAGGACCGGTCAGCCGCGGACGGTCCAGGACTGGTGGCCCGACCAGCTGGACCTGGGCGTCCTGCGGAAGCACTCGACCACGACCGACCCGCTGGGCCCCGACTTCGACTACGCGAGCGAGTTCGAGAAGCTCGACGTCGAGGAGCTCAAGCGCGACCTCGTCGAGCTCATGACCGCCTCGCAGGACTGGTGGCCGGCCGACTTCGGGCACTACGGAGGGCTGTTCATCCGGATGAGCTGGCACTCGGCCGGCACCTACCGGACCGCGGACGGCCGCGGCGGCGCCGGCGAGGGCGCCCAGCGGTTCGCCCCGCTCAACAGCTGGCCGGACAACGCCAACCTGGACAAGGCCCGGCGCCTGCTGTGGCCGGTCAAGCAGAAGTACGGCCGGAAGATCTCGTGGGCGGACCTGCTGGTGCTCGCCGGGAACGTGGCGCTCGAGTCGATGGGCTTCAGGACGTTCGGCTTCGGCTTCGGACGCGAGGACGTCTGGGAGCCCGAGGAGATGTTCTGGGGCCCTGAGGACACCTGGCTCGGCGACGAGCGCTACGCGGGCGACCGCGAGCTCACGGGCCCGCTGGCCGCGGTGCAGATGGGGCTGATTTACGTCAACCCCGAGGGCCCCCAGGGCAACCCCGACCCGCTCGCCTCCGCCAGGGACATCCGCGAGACCTTCGGACGCATGGCGATGAACGACGAGGAGACGGTCGCCCTGATCGCCGGCGGGCACTCGTTCGGCAAGACCCACGGTGCCGGACCCGCGGACCACGTGGGCCCCGAGCCGGAGGCCTGCCCGGTCACGGGCCAGGGTCTGGGCTGGAGGAGCACCTACGGCACGGGCAAGGGCCCGGACACGATCACCAGCGGCCTGGAGGTGACCTGGACCAGCACCCCGACCCGGTGGGGCAACGGCTTCTTCGGCAATCTCTTCGGCCACGAGTGGGAGCTGGTCGAGAGCCCCGCGGGGGCGCACCAGTGGGTGGCCAAGGACGCCGACGAGACCGTCCCGGACGCCTTCGACCCCGAGCGGAAGCACCGGCCGACGATGCTGACGACCGACCTCGCACTCCGGGCCGACCCGGAGTACGAGAAGATCTCCCGGCGGTTCCACGAGCACCCGGAGCAGTTCGCCGAGGCGTTCGCCAAGGCGTGGTACAAGCTGCTGCACCGCGACATGGGTCCGGTCACGCGCTATCTGGGACCGTGGGTCCCGGAGCCGCAGCTGTGGCAGGACCCCGTTCCGGCGGTCGACCACGAGCTGATCGGGGACGACCGTGCCGCAGCTGGCCTCGACCGCGTGGGCCGCCGCGGCCAGCTTCCGGGGCACCGACAACCGGGGCGGGGCCAACGGCGCCCGCATCCGCCTCGAGCCGCAGCGCGGCTGGGAGGTGAACGAGCCGGAGCGGCTGTCCGAGGTGCTGCGCGTCCTCGAGCAGGTCCGGGACGACTTCAACGGTGGCCGCTCGGACGGCAGGAGGATCTCCCTGGCCGACCTGATCGTCCTCGGCGGCTGCGCGGCCGTCGAACAGGCGGCCCGCAGCGCCGGGCACCCGGTCGAGGTCCCGTTCCGGCCCGGGCGCACGGACGCCACGCAGGAGCAGACCGACGTCGAGTCCTTCGCCGTGCTCGAGCCGCAGGCCGACGGCTTCCGGAACTTCGTGAAGTCCGGCGCACGGCTGTCGCCCGAGACGCTGCTCCTCGACCGCGCCTACATGCTGAACCTCACGGCCCCGGAGATGACGGTCCTGGTGGGCGGCATGCGGAGCCTCGGCACGAACCACGGGCGGTCGGAGCACGGAGTCCTCACCGACCGCCCGGAGACGCTGACCAACGACTTCTTCGTCAACCTCCTCGCGGCCGGCACGGAGTGGAGGCCGTCCGAGTCGTCGGAGGACGTCTACGAGATCCGCGATCTCGCCACCGGTGAGCTCCGGTGGACGGCCACCGCGGCCGATCTGGTCTTCGGCTCGCACTCCCAGCTGCGGGCGATCTCGGAGGTCTACGCGAGTGCCGACGCCGGGGAGAAGTTCGTGCGCGACTTCGTCGCCGCCTGGGTGAAGGTCATGGAGCTCGACCGGTTCGATCTCCGCTGACCCGGAGTCCGGGGCGCGGGCCGCACCAGGCGGTGAGCGCCTCCTCCAGTCCTGAGCGGTCTCCCTCGCCCACCCAGGCGACGTGCCCGTCCGGGCGGATCAGCACCGCGGTGGGCGCGGGGACGGTGCCCAGGGCCGGGAGCTCCCAGGCCCCGGCGGGTTCGGCGGCGACCAGCCGGACGCGCTCGGCCCAGGGCCCGGCGTCGACGCCGTCCGGGTCCCCGAGGTCGAGCAGCACCGGCCGGGCCTCGTGCAGGAGGTCGAAGACCCGTGCGGGGCCACCGGCCGTGCGGAGGTCGAGATCGGGCATGCGCCGTCCGAGCAGGGGATGCCCCGCGCCGAGGTCGTAGTGGATGTCCAGACCGGACATCGTCGCGGCGTAGCGTCGTCGTGGCTCGTCCATGCCCAGCAGCTCGGCGACCGTCTCGCCCACGGCCCGCACCCGGTCGTCGGGCCGGCGCAGCCCGACCTGCGCCATCGTGAGGCGCAGCACGCGGGCCGCCACGGGGTGGCGCTCCGCGTGGTAGCTGTCCAGAAGGCTCTCCGGTGAGGTCCCCGCGACGACCTGGCCGAGCTTCCAGCCCAGGTTCACCGCGTCCTGCACCCCGGTGTTGAGACCCTGCCCGCCGTCCGGGGCGTGCACGTGCGCGGCGTCGCCGGCCAGCAGGACCCGTCCTGCCCGGTAGGACGCCGCCTGCCGGGTCGTGTCGGTGAACCGGAAGATCCAGGTGGGGCTGTGCACCCCGTAGTCCGTCCCGTACACGGCGACGAGCGCCTCGCGCAGATCGTCCAGAACGGGCTCGCGACCGTGTCCGACGCGGCGCTCGGTCACCATGACCCCCACCGGCCCACCGTCCTCGGGGCGGCGGAAGGCGTGCTTGCCGAGACCGTCCTGGTGGATGCCCCACTGCGGTTCCTCGTCGAGCTCGACCTCGGCGAGCAGGCTGCTGGTCGTCGGTTCCCACCCCGGGAACGCGATCCCCGTCGCCCTGCGGATCCGGCTCCGGCCACCGTCGCACCCCACGAGGCGGGCCGCCCGCAGCCGCCGGCCGTCGGACAGGTCCACGTCGACGCCGGCGCCGTCCTGGGCGATGCCCGTCACCTCGTGCCCGTAGCGGACGGGCACCCCCAGCTCGCGGACCCAGCCGGCCAGGAGCCGCTCGATGTGATTCTGCCACAGCGCCAGGCCGTAGGGATGGCGGGTGGGGAAGTCGCTGATGTCCAGTGGAACGCCGGCGAACCCGGCGACCTGGGCGGTCGTTCCCGCCGCGAGGAACCGGCCGGCGATGCCGCGCTGGTCGAGGACCTCGATGGTCCGCCCGTGCAGCCCGCCGGCACGCGAGCCGACGAGCTCCTGACCGGCCCGCCGTTCGACGACGACGACGTCCACCCCCGCCAGCGCCAGCTCGCCCGCCAGCATCAGGCCCGTCGGTCCCGCGCCGACCACCACCACGTCGTGCTCGTCCATGTGCTGCTCCTCGGCCCGCAGGTCCCGCTCCCGGCCCGAGCATTCTGCGGCGCGCACGGGGTCTTGCCGCAAGCCCCCCGCGCCGCTGTACGTTGGGAGTGACGAGCAAGCCGGCACGGCCCCGGCCGGGACGGCCCCTGCCCCGTTGCGGCCCGGGCGTCGAGCGGCTCAGAGCCAGGTCCCGCCGCCGGACTCGTCGGGCACGTCGACGTCGGCGCGGAAGCCGTGGATCCACGCGAGGTGCCGGTCGACGACATCGGGACGGCCCAGCCGGGCGTTGCGCTCGTCGGCCCGTTCACCGTCGGGCAGGTGCAGCACGTCGGCGGTGGTGATCGAGGCGTACTGCACCTTGCGGGTCCGCCCCCGGCGCAGCCGCTCGTACTGCTCCCGTGCTGCGTCCCAGTCGGCGCTCCCGGCCAGCTGGTCGGCCAGCACGATCGCGTCCTCGATCGACTGGTTGGCGCCCTGCCCGTGGTGCGGCACGAGCGCGTGGGCGGCGTCGCCCAGCAGCGTCACGCGGCCGCGGGACCAGCGGGACAGGGGCGGGCGGTGGAACAGGGCCCAGCGCTCGGTGACGGGCACGGCCGAGACCATCTGCCGGACCGCCGGGTGCCAGTCGCGGAACCGCTCGAGGTGGGACCCGTCCTCGACCGGCACGACCCAGCGCCGGTGCGGCCAGGGCGAGGGCGCGCGCTCCACGAGGAAGAAGTTCTGGTCCCCGCCGCCGATGGGATAGTGGAGCAGGTGCGCGCCGGGGCCCGTCCAGAACTGGATGGCCCCGGGGTCCGGCAGCTCGGACAGCGCCTCGGGCGGCACGATGCCCCGGGAGGCGCTGGTGCCGGAGTACAGCGCGTCGTCGTAGCCCAGCAGCAGCCGCCGGGTGGTGGAGCGGGCGCCGTCCGCGCCGATGACCAGGTCCGCCTCGGCCGTGCTGCCGTCCTCGAAGCGCAGCACCGCGGCCGCGCCGTCGTCGTCGACGTCGACCAGGCGCTTGCTCAGGTGCAGGCCGTCCGTCCCGAGGGCCCCGGAGAGGATCTGCTGCAGGTCGGCGCGGTGGATCCCCACGTAAGGGGCCCCGAAGCGCTCGCGGTAGCCCGTGCCGTGCCGGCCGATCAGCCGGCCGTCCCGCCCGTCGCGGAAGACCAGCGCCTCGACCTCCGCCCACCGGGCGCTCAGCCGCTCCTCCAGGCCGAACCGCTCCAGGAAGAAGCGGGTCGCGTTGGCGGACAGCGCCACGGCGGCCCCCACCTCGCGCAGCTCGCCGGCCGCCTCGTACACCTCGACCTCGAGGCCGCGGCGGCGCAGCTCGATGGCCAGCGTCAGCCCGCCGATGCCCGCGCCGACGACGGCGATGCGCCTCCCGGTGGTCGTCATGCGTGATCCTCTCCTCGTGCTCAGCCGTTCCTGCCGCGGAGCTCATGCCGCGGAGCTCGTGCTCCACCTCTCTCGCTCCGCTTCTCGGGGTGTCCTGCTCCGACCGTAGCCAGTGCGCGCCGTCACCCTCTTCGGACAACTGTGGGAAGATCGTGGCGATTCGTCGGACACCGTGTCCGACGGGCGGTCGGGCCCTCCCGCGGCGCGCGACCGTCCGCCCACCGCCCACCGCACCCGAGGAGCCACCGACCACCCGTGGACCGGACCCCCGACCTGGACGACCTGCTCCAGGACCTCTCCGAACGAGCCGGCCGCCGGCTGATCGTCCTCGACTCCGCGATGCGCGTGGTCGCCTGGTCGATCCACGAGTCCGACGAGGATCGGCGCCGGCTCTCCGCCGCGCTCGCCCACAGCGACTCGTGGGACGTTCCCGCCACCGGTCCCGAGGGCTTCGCCGTCGAGGACGTCCCGGAGCTGGGCCGGTGCCTGGTCATCGCGCTGCACGACCACCGCCACCGGGTCGGGCTCCTGCTCACCGTCCTGGAGGGTCCGCGGTCGCCGTCCGCCCACGCGGTCCGGGTGCTGGTCGGCGAGGCGCCCGTCCTCGGCGTGCTGCTGTCCCTGCGGACGCTCTACGCGGCGCGGGACCGGGACCGGGCACGGACCCTGCTCACCGCCCTCGTCGCCGGCGATCCGGCGCGCCGGCCGGGAGCCGCCGAGGCCCTCGTGGGGGAGGGCCTCCTGGGCGCGTCGCGGCAGTACTGCGCCGTGGTCCTCGGCACGGACCCGCTCGCGGCCGCACCGGACGAGACGGGCCGGACCGTGCTGGCCGTGCACCGGACCCTCGACTTCGTGACCAGGAGCTCGACCGCGTCGGTGGTGGGCACGACCTTCGACGACGGCACCGGCGTCCTCGTCTTCCCCCGGCCCGTGGTCGTCCCCCGCCTGGCGCGCATCCTCGCCCGGCCGGACGTGGCCACGGTGCGCGCCGGCATCGGCCCCGTGGTCGACAGCCTGCTGGACGTGCACCGCTCGTACCGTCTCGCGCGCCGCACGTGGCGCACGCTGTGGCTGGATCCCCTCGCCCACGGGCCGGTCAGCACCTGGGACGACGCCGGGCTGGACGGGCTGCTGGCGATGCTGCCGCTCGAGCAGCTGACGGCCGACGACCTGCCGCGGCAGGTGCGCCGGGTCCTCGCCGCCGGTCTGCGCCCCGAGCTGCTGCGGACGCTGGAGACCTACCTCGACTGCGGGGCCGACGCGCAGCGGACCGCCGCCGCGCTGCACATCCACCGGTCGACGTTCTACTACCGGCTGGACCGGCTCAAGGAGCGCCTCGACCTGGACCTCGACGACGGGCGGACCCGCAGCGAGCTCCACGTCGGGCTCCGCGTGGCCCGGCTCGCACGCCTGCGGCCGTCCGAACCGTGATGCGCATCCACCCGTCCGGCGACGCGGCCGGGCACCACCCGGCGGGCGGTACCCTGGCGGGGTGGTGGAACAGAGCATGTGGATGCAGAAGGTGCGCGCGGATCCTGGGCACTCCTCGTGGTACGTCGAGCGATTCCGGGCCATGGCCGCCGCCGGCGCCGACATCGTGGGGGAGGCCCGGCTGGTCGAGGCCATGGTCCCGCCCGGCTCGCGGATCCTCGACGCCGGATGCGGGCCCGGCCGGCTGGGCGGCCACCTGCACCGCAGCGGGCACACCGTCGTGGGGATCGACGTCGACCCCGCCCTGGTCGCCGCCGCGCAGGAGGACCACCCCGGTCCCCGGTGGTTCGTCGGGGACCTCGCGGAGCTGGACCTGCCGGCCCGCGGCGTGCCCGAGCCCTTCGACGCCGTGGTGTGCGCCGGCAACGTGATGGCCTTCCTGGCCCCCAGCACGCGCACCGAGGTGCTGCGACGCTTCCGCCGCCACCTGACCGCCGACGGACGGGCCGCCGTGGGCTTCGGGGCGGGGCGCGGCTACCCGTTCGCGGAGTTCCTGCGGGACGCCGAGCGGGCCGGGCTCGAGCCCGACCTGCTGCTCTCGACCTGGGACCTGCGCCCGTTCCGGGAGGACAGCGACTTCCTGGTGGCCGTGCTGCGGCCCGCGCGGTCCTGATCCGAGGGCGGCACCGGCCCCGCGGTGCGGCCCGCATCCCGCGGTGCGTTCTCGGCCCCGCGGTGCGGCCCGGACTGCGCCGGCCCCTCGGCAGCGCCCGGTCCGCCGGGTAGCGTGGACGGTGTGAGCACCCAACCCCTGTCCGCCGTCGTCCTCGAGAGCCGCTTCGCCCAGGAGCTGGGGGAGCTGTCCGTGCCGTGGCGGGCCGACGACGTCGCCGACCCCCGGCTGCTGGTCCTCAACGAGCCCCTGGCCGCCGAACTGGGCCTGGACCCGGAGTGGCTGCAGAGCGCGGAGGGCGTCCGCCTGCTGATCGGCAACCTGGTGCCGCAGGGGGCCGTGCCGGTCGCGCAGGCCTATTCCGGGCACCAGTTCGGCTGGTACGCCCCGAGCCTCGGCGACGGGCGCGCCCTCCTGCTGGGCGAGCTGGTGGACGCCGGTGGCCGGCGCCGCGACCTGCACCTCAAAGGCATCGGGCGGACTCCCTTCGCCCGCGGGGCCGACGGTCTCGCGGCGGTCGGTCCGATGCTGCGCGAGTACGTGCTGAGCGAGGCGATGCACGCCCTCGGCGTGCCCACGACCCGGTCCCTCGCCGTGGTGGCCACGGGACGGCAGGTGCGCCGCGAGAGCCTGCTGCCGGGAGCCGTGCTCGCCCGGGTGGCGAGCAGCCACCTGCGTGTGGGCACCTTCCAGTACGCCCGGGCCACGGGCGACATCGACCTCCTGCGCCGGCTCGCCGACCACGCCGTCGCCCGCCACCACCCCGGCGCCGCCGGTGCCGAGCACCCGCACCTGGCGCTGTTCGAGGCGGTGGTGGCCGCCCAGGCGTCGCTGGTGGCCCGCTGGATGCTCCTCGGGTTCGTGCACGGGGTGATGAACACCGACAACACGACCGTCTCGGGGGAGACCATCGACTACGGGCCGTGCGCGTTCCTGGACGCCTTCGACCCGGCCGCGGTCTACAGTTCGGTCGACCGCGGCGGGCGCTACGCCTTCCGCAACCAGCCGGTGGCCGCGCAGTGGAACCTCGCCCGGCTCGCCGAGGCCATGCTGCCGCTGCTCCACGAGGACCAGGACCGGGCGGTGTCCCTGGCGGAGGAAGCGCTCGAGGCGTTCCCGCGGCAGTACAGCGCGGCGTGGTCGGCGGGAATGCGGGCGAAGCTCGGGCTGCCCCAGGACCTCGACGACGACGTCGCCTCGTCCCTGGTCGACGACCTGCTCGTGCTGCTCCAGCAGGACCGCGTCGACTGGACCGCGTTCTTCCGCGCCCTGGGCGGGACAGCCCGCACCGGCGCGCACGCCGCGCGGGACCTGCTCCTCGACCGGCGGGGGTTCGACACGTGGGCCGAGCGCTGGCGGGCCGTGGGCCCCGACCCCGAGGCGATGGACCGGGTGAACCCCGTCTACATCCCCCGCAACCACCTGGTGGAGGAGGCCCTCTCCGCGGCCGTCGAGGGCGACCTCGACCCCTTGGGGCGGCTCCTGGAGGCGGTGACCGCTCCCTACGACGAACGTCCCGGCCTGGAGCGCTGTGCCGCCGGGCCCCCGGAGGACTTCGGCCCCTACACGACCTACTGCGGGACCTGAGGCGCCCGGGCCACCTCCTGCCGGGCCTGCGCGCCTCGCTCCCGGACGGCTTCGGCCCCTGCACGACCTGCTGCGGGACCTGAACCGCCCGGGCCACCTCCTGCCGGGCCTGCGCGCCTCGCCCCCGGCGCCCGCCCCCTGCGGAGCTGCCGGGTCCGGGCGCACGGGCCGGCGGGCGGTCAGCCGCCGATGTACTCCCCGGTCACGCTGTCCACGGTGCCGTTCTCGATGCCCGTGCACTGCGCGACGCCGGCCTCCGTCACCGGGTCGTAGTTGACGCAGAAGGCGTCGTAGTAGGGCACGCCGCTCCGCCACGCGGCCAGGGCCTCGTCGTAGCTGAACTTCTCCGGGAACGGCACCGCTCCCACGTCGGTGTTCACCTGCACCTGGCAGCTCCCGGGGCCGCCCGGGGCGAAGGCCAGGAGCTGGCCGACCGTGTCGACGACGTCGATCCGGTCCTGGCCGGTGCCCATCGCGGACTGGTAGGCACCGCAGATCTCGACGGCGACGGCGCGGTCGTTCGTGTCCGCGGTGAGACGGTGCGCGAGTCCGCCGCCCTGGACCGCCTGCTGCTCGACCCTGGTCACGGTCCCGGTGTACGGCTGTCCCTCGGGGGTCGCGGCGAACGCGGCCCACGGATCGGCGGGACCGGGTTCCCCGGCCGCCGGGGGAGCGTCCTCGGGCTGCGGCCCGGAGTCCTCGTCCGGCTCCGAGGCCGGGTCGGGGTCCGGCTCAGTGGCCGACTCGGGGGTCGGCTCCGGCGTTGTCCCCCGAACGGTGTCCGAGGGAGAGGGCGAGGTCCGGGCGGCAGGAGTGCTCTCCTCGGCCGGGGGATCGCCGGCGCAGCCGGCCAGGGCGAGACCGGTGGCGATGAACAGACTGGTGACGACGGCCTTCGTGCTCATGAGGTGCCTCTGCTTCGCTGGGGGGCGGGATCTCCACTGTAGGCGGCCCGCCCGGCGAACTCCGGTTGCCACCCGGTGGCCCGCCCGGATCTGCCCACCCAAGAGGGGTCAGACGGGGCGGGGAGCGCCGTGCCACGATGCGGAGGGCATGCCGTAGGACACTGAAGGGGGCCGCTGTGCCGCACCAGATGACGCTGATGTTCGCCAACATCGTGCTGACCCTCGTCCTCGTCACGGCGTGCTATCTGCACCTGGACGGCGGGCGGTGGTGGTTCCCCTGCCTGTGGTTCGTGGGCATGGCCGCAGGGTCCCTGTGGGACGCGCTGCCGCACCGCCGCGCGGCGGAGTTCGCCCGCGCCAGCGGTGGGCGGGCCGCCTGGCAGTCCTGAGCGCGGGGGGACGCCCTCAGGGCCGGCCGGCACCGACCGGGCCCAGCCGGCGGCCCCGGACGACGACGCCGGCGCGGGCCGGGACGCCGAACGGTCCCGGAGCGGGGGTCACCGGCACCGCCGTCCTCCTTCCCCTGTCGCACTACTCGCACGCGACGCCGTCGCCGTCACGGTCCATGGCGCTGCGGTAGCCGGGCTCCCCCCGCAGCAGCGGGGCGGCGCCGGCCTCCCGGGCGGCCGTGCAGTTGGCGTAGTGGACGTCCGCCGGGGCGGCCGGAGCCTCCTCGACCACGACGGGGTCCGGCTCCGGAGCGGTCCCGGCGCCGGTGGGGATGTCGCCGAACGGAGCGCCGGCGGGCAGCTGCTGGTCGGGGCACTCGGCGAGCACCTCGGCCATGGCGTCCTTCTCGGGGGCCGTGACCCACAGGCCGTAGCGGGACTTCACCGCGATCTGGATCGCCACCATGTCGCAGGCGAAGGCCCGGTTCGGGGGCAGCCACCCGGCGGCGTCCTGGTCGGACTTCGACCCGTTGGCCGGGCCGTCGACCGCCAGCAGGTTCAGCGGGTCGTTGGCGAGGGCCACGCGGTCGGCCGGGGAGAGCCGGCGCGCCCCGGTGACCCAGGCGTTGCCGAGCGAGACGACGTGGTCCACCTGGACGTCACCGGAGGTCGCGACCCCCCGCACGAAGTCGATGCTCGCCCCGGTGTAGGGGTCGGCGAGGGTGCCGGTGTCGACCCTGCACCCGTCGGCGGAGGCGATGCCCGTCAGGTCGCGGGCCAGCACCTCGTTGCGGGAGTCCTCGCAGTCGCCGTCGGCGTCGACCCATCCGCCGAACAGGGCCTCGCGGTCGTAGTCGGACATCGTCCCGGCGGCGGCGACCGCCAGGTCCTCCAGGGCCAGGAACGCCCCCGAGGGCGGGGCGACGGCGCGGACGGGGGTCTCCGCCGGCTCCGGGGACGGGGCGACCGTGGTGACCGAGCCCGGTGTCCTCGAGGCGGTGGGCGAGGGAGCCCCGCTCGGCACGGCGCTCGGGGACGGAGCGGCGGGCACCGTCGTCACGGTTCCCGGAACGGGGCCGGGCTCGGCGGCCGGGTCGGTGGACGCGGTGCTGGACGCGCAGCCGGCGATCAGCCCGATCGCCAGGGTGAGGTGCAGCGGCACCGCCACGATCCACCGGCCCGCGGCGGGACCGCGGCGGGACGTCAGGACCGTTCCCGGGGCAGGGGAGGGGGAGGGGGCGTTGCTCATGGTGCTCCTGGGGGGAAGAGGCGAAGCGTGCCTGGTGGGGGGTGCGCGTGGGGGAGCGCGCGCGGCACCCTCCAGTTCTACGTCCGCTGCCCGGCCGTCACCGCGCGGCGCGCCGCAGATGACGGCCACCGGCGCGAGTGTGACGCCGGCGCGTGCTCGGCCGGCCGGGGAGGCCTGCTCCGCGGCTCGTGCCGGAGGTCCCGCCGCCCCCGCCATCCCCGGATGAGGGGTCAGACGCGCGGGCGCACCGGGTGCGAGGATGCGGTCACGGGGATCGTCGGACGGAGGGGAGGGGCTCGTGCTGGCCGTGCGCGACAAGCTGCTCCTGGGGCTCTGGCTCCTGCCGGTGGCACTCGGTCTCGTGGTGGGACTGCGCGTCGGGGACGACGACGGCTCCGTCATGCTGTTCGTCACCGGCATCGTGGCGGCGCTCTACGTCGTCGTGCTGGTCAGCACGGTGCACTCGGCGCGACGCCGCCGGGCCGAGCCGCCCGCCGCCGCGCCGGGCCCCGTCGAGCCCGAGCCCGGCCCGGGCGCCGAGCCCGGTGCCGCGGGACCGCCCGGTGAGGACGGCCGTGCGCTCGCGGTCTCACGCGCCCTGCAGCTGGTCCTGATCGTCTCCGCCGCCGTCTACGTGGTCGTCGCGGAGGGCGGCTGGACCTTCGTGGTCGTCGTCGCGCAGCTCGTCACCGTGATCACCATGGCCGCCTACGTCCACGAGCGGGGAGCGGCGCCGGTTCCGGTGACCTGGCACGGCGCCGCCCCCGTCCGCGCGGACGGGGGCGGGGCCGTGACCGGACCGCGACGGAGCACGGCCGGCGGGCTCACGACAGCTGCACGTACGTGGCCGAGTGCCCGAAGCCCACGACGTCGTCGCGACCGTCGCCGTTGACGTCACCGAGCAGACGCGGATACCGCTCCTCGGTCCACCCGTCCGCCCAGCCGAAGGCGGCGGTCTTCAGGTACACCGGGCCGAAGGTGCTGTCCGCCCGGCCGTGCGCCACGTAGACCCCGGCGTTGCCGAAGCCCACGATGTCCTGGATGCCGTCGACGTTGATGTCCGCGTGGGTCCGCGGATGACGGTCGCCCCGCCACCCCTGGGCCTGGCCGAAGTCGTTCACCCGCACGGCCACACCGGTGTAGTTCCCCCCGTTGAGGGAGTGGGCGACGGAGACCCCGGAGTAGCCGAAGCCGATGATGTCCGCCGCGGCGCTGCCGGCGGGGTTGATGTTGACGTCGGCCAGCATCCGCGGGTGCTGGTCCACGCGCCATCCCTGGGCGTAGCCGAAGTTGCGGATCTCCAGCGCGGGCTGGGTGAACGTGTCCCCCAGCGCCGAGAAGTAGGAGACGTACGTGCCGGCGTCGCCGAAGCCCACGATGTCGGCGGTGCTGTTGCCGTCGACGTCCGCGAGCATCCGCGGGTTCTTGTCGACCCGCCAGCCCCGGTTCCAGCCGAAGCTGTCGATGCGCTTGCCGGTGCCCGTGAAGGTCCGGTCGGACAGGGCGTGGGAGATGGTGACGCCGGAGTACCCGAAGCCCACGATGTCGGCGGTCAGGTTGCCGTTGAGGTCGGCGAGCTCGCGCGGGTGCCTGTCGACGCGCCAGCCCTGGTTCCAGCCGAAGTCGCGGACCTTGAGCTGCGGCGCGGTGAAGCTGCCGTCGCCCTGCGAGTAGGCCACGTAGACCCCGGCGTCGCCGAAGCCCACGATGTCGTCGCGGCGGTCGCCGTCGACGTCCGCGAGCGTGCGCACGTGCCGTGCGTTGGACCAGCCCTGGGCGGTGCCGAAGTCCCGCACGCTGAACCTCGGGGTGCCGAAGGTGCCGTCGGCCCGGCCGAAGGAGACCTGGACGCCGGCGTTGCCGAAGCCGACGACGTCGGCGCGGCCGTCACCGTTGACGTCCGCGAGCTCGCGCACGTGCTGGTCCACGCGCCAGCCCTGGGCGTAGGAGTACACGGGCTGCGCGGTCGCGGCGTGGGCCGGTGCGGCCACGGCGAGCCCTGCGGTCGCCAGGGCGGTGGCGGACGCGCCGGTGAGCACGCGCGAGAGGAGTGGGTGTTTCATGGTGGGTCCCCGAGGTGGTGAGGTGGATCGTTCGGCACGGGCGCGGGTGGCACGTGCCGGAGACGTCGGTCGACCCCCGGTCGACCGGGAGATGTCCCCCGGGGCGCGGCGCGCCTTCCGGGGAACCGGTGGCTCCGGGAACGTCGTCCCGGTGCCGAGGCGCAACAGCTGAGGGCCCCAGTTTACTCCTGCAATGATCTCCGTCACCAGAGGTGTTCCCGATCGTGACCTCCTGCCGCGAGCGGGCCGGGCTCCGGCGCGGCGCCGGGGGTGCAGCACGAGCCGTCGCCGCCCACCGCGGAGAGCTCCCGGCCGGTCCGTCCCTCGAGGTCGGGCCGGGCGTCGGCGGTCCATATGTCTCTTGGCCGGCCCGCAGGTCCGGGCGCGTCCTTGACGGACCGGGAGTCCGGCCGCACCGTGGTCCTGTCGGGCGGCGGTGACCTCCGCGGCCCGCCCCCGGAGGTTCCCATGCACAGCTCCCCGCCCGGTGACCGCGCCTCCGCGCCTGCCCCGGGGCCCCTGCCGGCCGAGCTGCAGGACGCGGTGGCGGCGATGCTGCGCGCCGGGCACGTCCCGGGGCTCTCCCTCGCGGTGGCCGACCGGGACGGACTGCTCTGCGCGGCAGGCTTCGGACTGGCCGACCTGGCCGGTCGTGTCCCCGCGACGCCGGGCACGGCCTACCCGTGGTTCTCCATGACCAAGCCCATCACCGCCACCGCCGTCATGGCCCTCGCCGAGGCCGGCCGGCTGGACCTCCAGGCGCCCGTCGACGAGCACCTGGACTTCCCGCCGGCCCCCGGAGGCGCCCGGCCGACGGTGGAGCAGCTGCTCACCCACACCGCGGGCCTGTCCAATCCGCTGCCGATCCGGTGGGTCCACCCGGCCGGGGCGCCGCCGCCGCCGGCGGGCGACCTGCTGCGCCGGCTGATGCGCCGCCGGCGGGCGTACCGGTATCCGGTGGGGGAGCGGGCCCGGTACTCCAACGTGGGCTATCTCGCCCTGGGCGAGGTCGTCGAGGCGGTGACCGGGACGTCCTTCGAGTCCTCCCTGCGCGAGACGGTGCTGGGCCCGGCGGGCATGACCCGCACCGGGTTCGCCCGTCCGCAGGGCGCCGTGGCGGCGACCGGCTATCTGCGTGCCCCGCGGCTCGCCGATCCGCTGCTGCGCCTCCTGCTGCCCCGTGGGGTGGCCGGTTCCCGGACGGGGGCGCACCTGGGCCTGCGCCCCTTCCACGTCGACGGTCCCGCGTTCGGGGGCCTGATGGGCGACGTGCTCGACGCCGCCCGGTTCCTGCGCCTGCACCTGGGGGAGGGGCAGATCGACGGCCGCCGGGTGCTGTCCGCGGACGCCGCCCGGTCCATGCGGACGATCGCCCACCCGGGACGGCCGTTCGACCACGGCATCGGCTGGTTCCGCCGCCCTGCCCCGGGGGCCCACGAGTGGGTCGAGCACTACGGGACGGGCGCCGGCTTCTGGAACGTCATGCGCCTCTGTCCGGACCGCGGCCTGGGCATCGTCATGATGACCAACAGCACCACCGCCTACGACTTCGGGCCGGTCTTCACCCGCCTGGTGGCGGCGCCCTGGGCCTGACGCCCACCGGTCCGGAACATGCGGCGCCGGGGCAGGAGGCGGGGCGGGAGCCGGAGCGGAGCACGAAGCAGGGCGACGGGACCGGGACGGCCGTGCCCCGCCGTCCGGGACGGACCGTCCCCGGCGGACGGGGCGATAGGCTCGCCTCCGTGACCGAGCTCAGCGAGATGGCCCGCACCGGGGTGGTGAGCGCCGCGTGCCTCACGGCGGGGTGGGCCCTGCTGGTGGCCGCGCTGCTCGTCCGGTGCCTGTACGCCTGGTGGGTCAGGACCTCGGCCGTGCACCTGGTCGAGGACGGCCGGCACCGGCTGCGCTGGCACACCACCCGGTACGAGATCCACGAGGAGCCCTGGCCGCACCCTCCGTCCCCCGCGCCCGAGGCCGGGGCGGAGGTCACGGTCTACTACCACGCCCGCCACCCCTGGCGCTGGGCCCTCGTCGCGCCGTACCGCTGGCTGTGGCTCCTCACCGCGTCCGGCGCGGTGCTGGTCGGAGCCGGACTGCTGATCCGCCTCGTGCGCGGGTGACCCCCTGGTGAGCTCCCCGGCACCGGTCCGGGCCGGTCCGCGCCCCGGACCCCGCCGACGGCGTCCCCTCGCGGTCCGCGCCGGTTTCTCCTCCCGCCGCCGGGCGGGAGATCATGGGAGCAGGACCCCCGTGGGCGTCGTCCGTCCCACAGGCGTCGCGGCACGCCCGCACCGGACCCCCGGTGCGGAGCAGCGCGCGGACCGGCACCGACGGCCCCGACCCAGCACCCGGAAGGACAGCATGCGCAAGCACCAGCACTCCGACGACGAGCCCGCCCGGCCCAGGCGCAGCCTGTTCCGGCGCTTCGACGACTTCACCATGCGGTTCTACGGGCCCGCCGTGCGCAGCCCCCGGGACCTCAGGGGCGCCGAGGCCAGTGCGCAGACGCAGCAGTGGTACCAGGACCTGCAGGAGGAGTTCGTGGTCGAGAAGGACGCGAACGGCAACACCTACCTGCGGCCCCGCCATCGCTGACCGGCCCGTGACGCCGCGAGGCGCCCGGCCGTCCGGTGCCCCGGCCCGGGACGTACAGTGTCGGAGCATGGAAGGAAACCACGTGCTGCCCCTGACCGATCCCGAGGTGCGTGCGCTCCGGGAGGACTTCCCCCTGCTGGCCGGCACACCGACGGTCTACCTGGACTCGGGGGCCACCTCCCAGAAGCCCCTGGCCGTCCTGGACGCCGAGCGGGACTTCTACGTGCACCGCAACGCCGCGGTCCACCGCGGGGCCCACGCGCTGGCCGTGGAGGCCACCGACGCCTACGAGGAGGCCCGCCGGGTCGTGGCCGGCTTCGTGGGCGGCACCGAGCGGGAGCTGGTGTGGACCTCCAACGCCACCGAGGCGATCAACCTGCTCGCCTACTCGTTCTCCAACGCCACGGCCGGGCGCGGGGGCCAGGAGGCCGAGCGCTTCCGGCTCGGCCCGGGCGACGAGATCGTGACCACCGAGCTCGAGCACCACGCCAACCTCATCCCGTGGCAGGAGCTGGCGGCCCGCACCGGGGCCGTGCTGCGCTGGGTCCCGGTCGGCGACGACGGCGCCCTCGACCTCGGGGCCGCCGCCGGGATCATCGGCGAGCGCACCCGGGTGGTGGCGTTCAGCCACGTCTCCAACGTCACCGGTGCGGTCACCGACGTCGAGGCCCTGGCGGGCCTGGCCCGGGCGGCCGGGGCGCTGAGCGTGCTGGACGCGTGCCAGTCGGTGCCGCACCTGCCGGTGGACCTGCCCGCCCTGGGCGTGGACTTCGCGGTGTTCTCCGGGCACAAGATGCTCGGGCCCACCGGCATCGGGGCGCTGTGGGGGCGGGCCGAGCTGCTGGACGCGATGCCTCCCTTCCTCACGGGCGGGTCCATGATCACGAAGGTCACGATGGAGGGCGCCCGGTACCTGCCCGCCCCGACCCGCTTCGAGGCCGGCACCCAGCGCGTGGCCCAGGCCGTGGCGCTGGCCGAGGCCGTGCGCTACCTGCAGGGCATCGGGATGGAGCGGATCGCCGCCCACGAGCACGAGCTGGGACAGCGGCTCGCGAGCGGGCTCACGGAGCTCGAGGGGATCCGGCTGATCGGCCCGGCCCCGGGTGCGGACCGCGTGGGACTGGCGGCGGTGGTCGTGGCGGGCGTGCACGCCCACGACGTCGGCCAGGTCCTCGACGTGGCCGGGGTGGCCGTGCGGGTGGGCCACCACTGCGCCCAGCCGCTGCACCGCCGGCTGGGGCTGACCGCGTCCACCCGGGCGAGCGCCTACCTCTACAACACCACCGAGGACGTCGACCGGTTCCTGGCCGAACTGGCCGGGGTCCGCGCCTACTTCCGCGTGGCCGGCTGAGCCCGTGCGCACCGATCCGGACCGACCGAGGAGACGACGATGAGCGCGCTGGACGGCATGTACCAGGAGGTCATCCTCGACCACGCCAAGCGGCGGTCCGGGGAGGGGCTGGCCACCCCGGACCCCGGGCACGGGAGCGGGGAGTCCCACCAGTACAACCCGACGTGCGGGGACGAGATCACCGTCCGCGTCGAGCTCGTGCCTGCCGCCGAGGGCGCGGAGCCGGTGGTCGAGCGGCTCAGCTGGGAGGGCGAGGGCTGCTCGATCTCCATGGCCGCGGCCTCCGTGCTGGCCGAGACCGCCCCCGGGATGACACGGGCCGAGCTGGCGGAGCTGATCGGGGCGTTCCGGGACCTGCTGCGCTCCCGGGGCACCGTGGTCCCGGACGAGGAGGTCCTCGGCGACGCCGCCGCCTTCGCCGGGGTGTCCCGGTTCGTGGCCCGCGTCAAGTGCGCCATGCTCGGCTGGGTCGCCGCCGAGGAGGCCCTCGGCCGCGCCGGCTGAGCAGCTCCCGGACCCGCAGGGCCTGCGGCCCGGAATGCTTCCGGCGCCGTCCCGGTTGTGCGCACCATGCCCCTCTCCGACGTTCCGCTCTCCCTCCTCGACCGCGCCGGCACCCGGGACGGCTCCACGGAGGCCGAGGACCTCGTCCGCGTCCTGGAGCGGGCCGAGCGCGCGGAGGAGCTGGGCTACCACCGGTTCTGGGTGGCCGAGCACCACGGGGTTCCCGGGATCGCCGGGTCCGCGCCGGCGGTGCTGATGGCCGCCCTGGCCGCCCGGACCCGCCGCCTCAGGATCGGCTCCGGCGGGATCATGCTTCCCAACCACCAGCCCCTCGTGGTCGCCGAGCAGGCCGCCACCCTCGAGGTCCTGCACCCCGGCCGGATCGACCTCGGCGTGGGCCGCTCCCTCGGGTTCACCGCCGCCGTCCGGGACGCGCTGCGCACCGGGAAGGAGGCCGCGGACCGTTTCGAGGCCGACCTCACGGAGCTGCTCGCCCACCTCTCCGGCGCGGCCCCCGTGACCGCCCGGCCCCGGAACCACGCCGCGACACCGGTCTTCGTCCTGGCGACCGGCGCCGGGGTGGAGACCGCCGCCCGGGCGGGACTCGCCGTGGTGCTCGGCGGCCCGGCGCTCTTCCGCGAGGGCCCCGGCGGCGGCGCCGCGGTGCTCGAGCGGTACCGCGCGCAGTTCCGCCCGTCGTCGTGGTGGCCGGCCCCGCACGTGGTCGTCTCGGCGAACGTCGCGGTGGCGCGCACCCGCGCGGCCGCCCGTGAGCTGCTGCTGCCCGAGGCCCGCGCACTGGCCGCCTCCCGCACCCGGGGGGAGTTCTCGCCCCTGGCGCCCGCACGGTCGCCGGATGCCGACGGGCTCCCGGACCGGGAGCGGGCCCTCGTGGAGGAGGCCCTCACGGGCTCGGTCCACGGCACGGCCCCGGAGGTCCGGGCGCAGCTGGAGCGGCTGCTCGCGCGGACCGGGGCGGACGAGCTGCTCGTGACGGGCGGCGCGTACGACCTCGACGCCCAGGCGGAGTCCGACCGGCGGCTCGCCGCGCTGTTCGCCGCCCGCCCGGCCTGACGTCCCATCCCCGGGCGCCGTCCCGCCGCGTCCCCAGGTGGGGGACGCCGCGGCGGGGGCGGCCGGGCACGGGGGCTCGGCGGCAGAGGCAGCAGGAGAGGGCGGATAGAGTGACGGGGTGCCACAGCTGCTCGTTCTCGCCGCCCACCCCCTGGAGACCAAGTACTTCCCGGAGGGCATCGACCTGGTCCTGACGGGCGTCGGGATGTCGGCCGCGGCCATGCGCACCACAGAGGCAGTGCTGACCCGCTGCCCGGATCCCGCGCGACGGGCGGAGCTGACGGTGCTCAACATCGGCAGCGCCGGCGCCCTGAGGCACGGGCTGACCGGGGTGCTCGAGCCCTCCCGGATCATCAACCGGGACGTGGACGAGGAGCTGCTGCGCGCGGCCGGGATCCCCGTGGACAACGTCATCGAGCTCGGCGGCGACGGGCCCGTGCTCGCCACCGGCGACTCCTTCGTGGCCGGCGGGCCCGCCCGGGACGCCCTCGCCGCGCGGGCGGACCTCGTGGACATGGAGGGCTGGGCGGTCGCGGTGGCCTGCCGGCACCTGGGCGTGCCGCTGCGGATGGTCAAGCACGTCTCCGACGCCGCCGACGAGGAGGCGGTCGCGTGGGCCGAGAAGGTGGAGATCAGCGCCCTGGCCCTGGGGCAGTGGTTCCGCGGCAGCGGGATCGCCCGGCCGTGACCCGCCGCAGGACCGTCCGGATCCGCCACTAGACTGGGACCAGCATGAAAATTCTCCGCCAGCGCGAGTCCCTGGGCGCCCAGCAGGACTACGAGAGCGCCATGACCCTCCTCGCCGACGTGCGCCGCAGCGGGCCCGTCCTGCGCCTCTACGAACCGGCCCCCACGGTCGCCTTCGGCCGCCGGGACGAGCTGCGCCCGGGCTTCGCCGACGCCGCCCGGGCCGCCCGCGGGAGCGGGTTCGAGCCCCTGGTCCGCAAGGTCGGGGGGCGGGCCGCCGCCTACCACGGCGGGTGCCTGATCATCGACCACCTCGAGTCCGCCGTGGACCCCACCTCGGGCATCCAGGACCGCTACCGCCTCTTCGGCGACATGATCGTGGCCGCCCTGGAGGAGCTCGAGGTCGAGGCCGACGTCGGCGAGATCCCGGGCGAGTACTGCGCCGGCGAGCACAGTGTGCACGGGACGCACCCGGCGGCGTCGTCGACCCCGGGCCGGAAGGTGAAGCTGGCCGGGACCGCCCAGCGGGTGGTCGCCGGCGCCTGGTACTTCTCCACGGTGCTGGTCGTCGAGCAGTCCGAGCCCATCCGCTCGGTGCTCACCGACGTCTACGCCGCCCTCGACCTGGACTGGGACCCCACCACCGCGGGGGCCGTGGACGACCTGCGGCCGGGCACCACCGTGGCCGACGTCGAGCGCGGGATCCGCAAGGTGTACGGCATGTACTCCGAGTACCTGGGGTACGGGCAGCTCACCGACTGAGCCCCGGCCGCGGGCCGGGCAGACCGAGGAGGCAGCAGATGTGCGGACGCTACGTCATCGCCCGGGCCGTGGGCGACCTCGTGGCCGAGACCGGGGCCGTCCCGGACGAGAGCCTCGGCGGCGACGCCGACCAGGAGCGGCTGCGGGCCAACTGGAACACCGCGCCCACCACCGACGTGCCGATCGTCCTCGAACGCCTGACGGGCGGGGAGGGCGGCGGTGAGCTGGTCCGCGAGCTCCACGTGGCCCGCTGGGGACTGGTCCCGGGCTGGGCCAAGGACCCGGCGGTCGGGTCGAAGATGTTCAACGCCCGGTCGGAGACCGTCCTCGAGAAGCCGTCCTTCCGCAAGGCGGTCCGTGCCCGCCGCTGCGCCGTCCCGGCCAACGGCTACTACGAGTGGAAGAAGGAGCCCGGGGCCGGGCGGGGCGGGCGCAAGCAGCCCTACTACGTCCACCCGGCCGACCCGGAGGAGACCATCTGGTTCGCCGGGATCTACGAGTGGTGGCGGGTGCCCGAGGGCACGGAGCTGCGCTCCGCGGCCCTGCAGCCCGGCCGGGACGGCGCGGGAAGCACGTGGCTGCTGTCCTGCTCCGTCCTCACCACCGACTCCCCGGAGCCCTCCGCCGAGTACCCGGTGCTCACGGAGCTGCACGGCCTGCACGACCGGATGCCGATCCCGCTGGCGCCCGAGCACGTGGGGGACTGGCTGCGCCCGGGGGAGGAGGACGCCCCGCAGCTCGTGGACCTGGTGCGGGCCGAGGCGCACCGGACGGCGGCCCGCTGGGTGCTCGACCCGGTGGACCCCGCGGTCGGGAACGTGCGCAACAACTCCCCGGAGCTCGTGGTGCCGCAGCCCGCCCTGTTCTGAGCGCGTACCGTGGGGCCTGACCTGTCCCCGTCCCCAAGGAGCACCTCCATGACCTCTGCCTCACCGGACGCCGTCGGCCGCATCGTGGACTTCGTCCGCGCCCACGGCGGTGGCGTCGTGGCGACCAACAGCGACGAGGGACACCCCGAGTCCGCCTGGGTCAACCTCGTGGCGGACGACGACGGTCGCCTGGTCTTCGGCACGAACATCGCGAGCCGCAAGTTCTCCAACATCGGCGCCGACCCGAGGGTCTCCCTGGTGCTGGTCTCCGGAACGGGCCAGGAGTTCCAGCTCGAGGGCGACGCCGCGGTGCTCGAGGGCGACGCGGCGCAGGAGGCCGGGCAGCGGCTGGAGGCCCGCCACCCGGGCTCCGGCGGCCACGAGCCCGAGTCCACCCGGCTCGTCGAGGTGGGCCTGCGCTGGGCGCGGTTCGTCGACGTCGCCGTCGAGCCCCCGGTCCGGGAGGAGTTCGCGCTCTGACCCGGCCACGGAAAAGGCCCGGGGTCCGCTGCTGCGGACCCCGGGCCTTCCCCGTGGCATCTCTGCCGGTGTCTCCGTCCGGCGTCTCTCCGGTGATTCCTGGGGTGCTGATTCCTGAGGCGGTGGCTCCTGGGTGCTTCCTGAGGCGGTGATTCCTGATGCGGTGACTCCCGGGGGCGGTGACTCCCGGGGCGCCGTCCGCGCGCCCCCGGCTCCGGAGCGCCGGCCGGGCTCAGACGTAGTCCGTCTCGGGGACCCAGCGGTTGAAGTCGAGCGTGAGATAGAGCGCGAGCGCCGCCGCGTTGTCCTCGGCGATCCGCAGGCAGACCTGGTCGTGGCCGTTGTCGTAGAGGGTGCTCATGGCGCAGCGCACGAGCTGCTCGGCGAGGCCCTGCCGCCGGCGGGAGGCCGCCGTGAACAGCTCGAAGATGTAGGGGACCTCGGGGAGGTCCTCCCCGACCCGCCGGGCCAGCACGAGCGCTGCGGCCACCACGGTCCCGTCGTCGTCGACCACCACCGGCGAGGCCTCGGGGAGGAAGGGCCCGTACTCCCCGTCGAAGACCCCCCGGATCACCTCGCGGGCCTCCTCCAGGCTGGAGACCCCGCCCTGCTCGTAGGAGGAGTAGTAGAGCTGGGCGAGGCTCTCGGCGTCCTCCGGGGCGGCCGGACGCAGGGTCACCGCAGGGGTCCTGGTGTTCTGCGCGGTGTGGGCGATCAGCGTGATGGTTCCGGTCATGGGAGGCCTCCGTGAGGTCGACGCCGGCGGATGCCGGCGGGGCGGACGAGGGACAAGGGACGTCCGGGCGGGTCGCGCAGGGCACGCCCTCCGTGCTCTCAGCGTATCCATTTCGCTGGGCTTGTCCATGCTCCCCGCCCTTGAATTGCGAATGCGAACGACTGCCACGAACAGTGCACCGCAGGGAACATCTGTTCCCTTGCTGTGCTCTCCGGGGTTAGCGTGTCGTACAGGTGTTCTAGCTTCCAGGGAACAGGGCGCACCGCGGGACGGGCGCCGGCCGAGGAAGAGAGGAGCCGTCGTGGGTTTCCTGACGGAGAGCGTGGACGTGGACTGCGACACGGACGGGGTGCCGGTGGGCGTGCGGTGGCGCGGGCGGAGCTACCTGGTGGCGCAGGACCCCGTCCGCTGGTACGAGCGCCGCGCCTGGTGGTCCGAGGACGCGCGGCTGCCCCAGGACCGCGGGATCGGGGCGGTGGACCAGCAGATGTGGCGGGTCCAGGTCCAGCTGAACGCCCGCTCCGAGCTGCTGACCCTCGAGCTCGTCCACACCCTCGACACCGGCCGCTGGCGGCTGCTCGCGGCCACGAGCGCCTCGGGGGCGCAGGTGGTGCGCTGTGCATAGGCGCACCGGGGGTGCATAGGATCGGACGGAGACCGCACCGCAGAACGTGAGGGAGCATCCGTGAGACTCGGCACCGTGCGACGCGACGGCACCACCCAGGCCTTCCGGCAGGAGGACGGGCGGACCGTCTACCTCCCCGTTCCCGACGTCGGGGCCCTCCTGGCCGGGGGCGACCTGCACCTGCCGGGGGAGCCGGGTCCCGCGCCGGCCCCGGCGGACCTGGCGACCCCCGTCCTGCGCCCGGGCAAGATCCTGTGCGCCGGCCTGAACTTCTACGACCACGCGGAGGAGGTCGGCCAGGAGATCCCGAAGCACCCCACGATCTTCGCGAAGTACGCCACCGCGCTCATCGGCCCCACCGACCCCATCGCCATGCCGGAGGAGTCCGAGAAGATCGACTGGGAGGCCGAGCTCACCGTGGTGATCGGCTCGTCCCTGCGCCACGCCACGCTCGACCGGGCGCGGGCCGCGATCGCCGGGTACACCGTCATGAACGACATCTCGGTGCGGGACTGGCAGGGCCGGACCTCCGAGTGGTTCCAGGGCAAGAACTTCGACCGCACCACCCCGGTGGGTCCCGTGGTCGTCACCCCCGACGAGGTCGACCCCGAGGCGGGACTGGCGATCCGCTGCACCGTGGACGGCGTGCTGCACCAGGACTCCGGCACCGACCGGATGATCTTCTCCGCCGTGGAGCTGGTCGAGTACCTCAGCCGGTTCCTGACCCTCGAGCCCGGGGACCTCGTGGCCTGCGGCACTCCCGCCGGCGTGGGCCTGGCCAAGAAGCCCCGCCGGATCTGGCTGCGCGACGGCCAGGAGGTCGTCACCGAGATCGAGGGGATCGGCGAGCTGCGCAACGTCTGCACCCCCGCCGAGGACCTCCGGGCCGCGGCCGGCTGATCCGGTACCCGGCCCTCCCGGTTCTGCCCTGTTCCTGCCCTCGTCTGTCCCGAGCTCACTCGTCCTAGGCTCGTCCGTTCCGAGCTCACCTGTCCTGAGCCCATCCGTCTTGAGCTCACCTGTCCCGGGCTCATCCGTCCCGAGCTCACTCGTCCCGGGCTCATCCGTCCCGAGCTCACCCGTTCCCACTTCTCTGTTCCCGCCTTCGACCGGAGGACCCCATGGCGACGATCGGCTTCCACGCCTCCCACGAGCAGATCCCTCCCGAGCAGCTGCTGCTCGACGTCGGGCACGCCCAGCAGGCCGGCTTCGGCGCGGCCATGTGCTCCGACCACCTCGAGCCGTGGTCACCGCGCCAGGGCCACTCCGGGTTCGCGCTGTCCTGGTTGGGCGCGGCCCTGGCCACCACGGACCTGACGTTCGGGTTCGTGCACGCCCCGGGCCGGCGCTACCACCCGGTGGTCACCGCCCAGGCCACGGCCACCCTCGCCCGCATGTTCCCCGGCCGGGTCTGGACCGCCCTGGGCAGCGGGCAGAAGCTCAACGAGCGGGCCGTCACCCCGGACTGGCCGGCCAAGGAGCAGCGGCAGCGGTTCCTCGAGGGCAGCTTCGACGTCGTCCGCCGGCTGCACGCCGGCGAGGAGGTGTCCTGCCACGAACCCTTCCACGCCGACCGCGCCCGAGTCTGGGACCCGCCGGAGGTCCCGCCCGCCCTGCTCGTCGCCGCGCTCACTCCGACGACGGTCCGCCGCTTCGCCCCCGTGGCCGACGGGTTCATCACGGTCCAGCAGCCCCTGGAGGACCTGCGCCGGATGCTCGACGCCTGGCGCGAGGCCGGCGGCACCGGCCGTGCCGCGCTCCAGGTGCACCTGAGCTGGGCGGCCACTCAGGAGCAGGCCCGGGCGATCGCCCTCGACCAGTGGCGCACCAACGTCTTCGACCCCGTGACCATGGCCGAGCTCGCCTCGCCCCAGGACTACCTGCGCAAGGCGGTCCAGGAGGACGTCGGGGACGAACAGGTCGCCGGGGCGGTCAACGTCTCCGCCGACCTCGGCCGGCACGCCCAGTGGCTGTACGAGTACGCCGAGCTGGGCTTCGACGAGATCTACCTGCACCACGTGGGGCAGGAGCAGGGCCCCTTCCTCGACGCCTTCGGGGAGGCGGTGCTGCCCCAGCTCGCGCAGGCCTGAGCCTCCCCGGGGCCGTCCCGGCCGCCGGGCACGGAGGGGGACGGGGCCGGGCGTCCCGTGGGCGCTACGGCAACCGGGACGGCCGCCGCAGGACCGCCGCCCCGGCCTCCTCCGGATCGAGCGGGACCGGGCTGTGCAGCACGGCCGGTCCGCGGTGCAGGGCACCGCTGGACAGCGGCCGGCAGCGCAGGCCTCCTCGTCCCCGCATGGCGGCGTGCGCGCCCGGGGCGAGCACCCGGTCCATCCAGGCGCACGGGTGGGCCGGCCGGCCGCCGCGGAGCCGCAGGATGTCGCCCCGGGACTCCAGTGCGAACTCCTCGCCCAGCAGCGGGGCCAGCTGGGCGCCCCGGAGGACCACGTTGCGCCGGGTCAGGAGCGGGTCGAACGGGGGTGCGCCCAGGTCCTCGGCCATGGCCTCGAGCGCCTCGACGGCCAGCAGGGTGACGGCGGCGTCCAGGTGCGCGGCCTTGCCGAAGAACCGGTCGCCGACGACGCCCTTGCCGGCCACCAGCTCGGCCCGGTCGGCGTCGGTGCTGGGGACGTCCGCGGCGCCGTCCCGGGCGCGGCCGAAGTAGGCGTGGGCCGGGGACACGAGCAGGTGCAGGACCTCCACGTCGTACCGGTAGCTCTCCGCCATGCCGTGCACCCCTCCGTCGTGACGAGGGCCGCTGCCGCTCTGCCGTGCGGCCGTCCGATCGCAGCAGCCGTCCGAGCCCAGCATAGGGCCGGGGAGCGCGGCGGGCCCGGCGAGAGCTGTTCCGCCCGTCGTCCTCGGGACGCTCGTGCGGCGATTCCTCCTCCCGGGGGCCCGGCGGTCCTCCCGGCGGTTTGCAATTGACTTAATATTCGAACACGTATTCGAATGGGGGGCGTGAGCTTTCCGCACCTGCACGTCGCCACCGCCTTCAGCGCCCACTTCGGGGTCAGCCGGCCCGCCGCCCTGGCGGCGGCCGCCGCGGCGGACGGCGCGGACGTGCTCGCCTGCACCGACCGGGACGGGCTCTACGGGGCGATCAAGCACCTGGGCGCGTGCCGGGAGCACGGCCTCGACCCGGTCCTGGGGGTCGACCTCGCCCTGCTGGCCCCCGGCCGCGAGCGCGTCCTCGGCCGCGTGGTGGTCCTCGCGGCCGGCCACACCGCCGGCGCGGGCTACGCCGCCCTGTGCCGGCTCGTCTCCACCGCCCACGCCGCGGAGGGCCCGCCCGGGGCGACCGCCGCCGAGATCGCGGCCGCCGCCGTCCCGCCCCGGCACGAGGAGCCGGTCCTGACCGTGCTGCTCGGACCCGTCTCCGACGTCGGGCAGGAGCTCGCGGCCCGCCGCTACCGCACCGGGCGCGCTGCCCTGGCCAGGTGGCGGTCCCTGCTCCCCGCGCCGGCGCTCGCCGTGGAGGTGGTCTCGCACCTGGCCGCCCCCGGCACCGCGTGCAGCACCTCCCACGCGGCCCGGATGCTGCGGGCCGCCCTCGAGGCAGGACTGACCCCCGTGCTGACCAACGCGGTGCGCTACGCCACCCCCGCCGAGGCCGCCACCGCCGACGTCCTCGACGCCGCCCGCGCCCTCACCCCGCTCGAGACCCTCGGGGCTCGGGCCGGCCTCGTCCCCGGCGGCAGGGGAGGAGGCACCGGGCGGGCCGGTGGGTCCCGGCGGACCGCGGCGCCGGAGCCGCTGCAGCCCAACGGCCAGGGCTGGCTCAAGTCCGCCCGGCGGATGCGCGCGCTCGCCGCGGAGATCGCCCGGGCCGCGGACCTCGGCGCCGCCGGGGCCGCGGCCCTGCTGGCCGGCACCCAGCGGGTCGCCGACCGGTGCCGGCTGGACCCGGTCGCCGACTGCGGCTGGGGGCGCCCGGTGGTGCCGGAGGCCTCCGTGCTGGACCTGGAACGGCCGGCGCCCGCGGAGCTGCGGGCCCGGTGCGAGGCCGGCCTGGGGCGCCGCTACCCGGGCCGCCGCGCCACACGGACCGTGCGGGACCGGCTGGAGCGGGAGCTGAGGGTGATCGAGGACCTCGGCTTCGCCTCCTACTTCCTCACCGTGGCCGAGGTCTCCGCGATGATCGAGGAGATGGGCGTCCGCCACGCCGCCCGCGGCTCGGGGGTGTCCTCGCTCGTCAACCACCTGCTCGACGTCTCCCCGGTGGATCCGCTCGAGCACGAGCTGCTCTTCGAGCGCTTCCTCTCCACCGACCGCTCGACGCTCCCGGACATCGACATCGACGTCGAGTCGGCCCAGCGCCACCGCGTCTACCGGCGGATCTTCGAGCGCTTCGGCCCCGAGCGGGTGAGCCTCATGAGCATGCAGAACGCCTACCGCGCCCGCGGCGCCGTCCGGGACGCCGGGCTGGCCCTCGGGATCGACCCCGAGACCGTGGACAGCGCCGCCAAGCAGCTGTGGAACCTGCCGGCCTCGGCGCTGCGGGAGACCATCGCCCGCCGGCCGGAGCTGCGGGACTTCGCCGAGCAGGTGGCCCAGGAGAAGCAGCTCGACCTCCTCGTGGACCTCACCGAGCGCCTGGACCGGCTGCCCCGGCACATCTCCATGCACCCGTGCGGGGTGATCCTGGGGGACCTGAGCCTCCTGGACCGCACCCCGGTGCAGCCGAGCGGGACCGGGATGCCCATGAGCCAGTTCGACAAGCACGACATGGACCCCATGGGCATGCTCAAGCTCGACATCCTCGGCGTGCGGATGCAGTCGGCGCTCGCCCACGCCGTCGACGAGGTGGCCCGCGTTCATCCGGACCGGCCCCGCCTGGACCTCGAGGCGATCCCCGTGGACGACGGGAGGACGTTCGAGCTCATCCGCTCGACCCACACCCTGGGCTGCTTCCAGATCGAGTCCCCGGGCCAGCGCGAGCTCATCGGCAAGATGGCGCCCACGAGCTTCCGGGACCTCATCGTGGACATCTCCCTGTTCCGCCCCGGGCCCATGCACTCGGACATGGTCCGTCCCTATCTGGAGCACCGCCACGGCTGGTCCGCGCCCGTCTCGATCCACCCGGCCCTCGACCCGATCCTCGCCGAGACCCACGGCGTGACCGTCTTCCACGAGCAGGTCCTGCGCATCCTGGACACCTTCACCGGGTGCGGTCTCGCCCGGGCCGACGAGCTGCGCCGGCTGCTGGGCTCGGAGCGCCGGCTCGAGGTGGAGGAGTTCTTCCGGGAGCGGGCCCGCGCACGGGACTACCCCCTCGACGTCGTGGACCGGGTCTGGGAGATCCTGGTGGCGTTCGGCTCGTTCGGCTTCTGCAAGGCCCACGGCGCGGCGTTCGCCGTGCCCACCTACCAGTCCGCGTGGCTGAAGGCCCACCACCCGGAGGCCTTCCTCGCGGGGCTGTGGGAGCACGACCCCGGGATGTACCCCAAGCGCCTGCTCGTGGGGGAGGCGCGGCGGATGGGCATCCCCGTCCTGCCCGTGGACGTCAACCGCTCCGACGAGCACTACCGCGTGGAGCGCCTCGAGGAGGACTCCGCCCGCCTGGGCGTGCGCCTGGCCCTCACCGGGATCCACGGGGTCTCCCGGGCCGAGGTCCGCCGGATCGTGGCCGGGCAGCCCTACGCCTCGCTCGCCGACCTGCGGCAGCGGGCCCGTCCCGCCCGGCGCACCCTCGAGCGTCTCGCGGCCGTCGGGGCCTTCGACGGCCTGCTGCGCCGGTCCGGCGGCGCCGCCTCCCGCGCCGACCTCGTGCACGCCCTGCGGGCCCGGGCGGACAGCGGCCGGCCGCCCCGGCCCGCCGGGGAGGTCGAGGGGCAGCTGGCCCTTCCGCTCGAGGACCTCGAGCTGCGCGCCCTGCCCGCGGAGCGCCCCGAGCCCACCCTGGCGGAGAAGGTCCGCACCGAGCTGGACCTGCTCGCGGTGGACGTCTCGGCGCACCTGCTGGAGAGCTGGGCGCCCGTGCTGCGCGAGCTCGGGGTCACGCCCGCGGAGCGGCTGCTGGAGCTGCGCAACCGCTCCGAGGTGCTCGTGGCAGGGGTGCGGGTCTCCACCATGACCCCTCCTGTGCGCAGCGGCCGCCGGGTGGTCTTCGTCAGCCTCGACGACGGCACGGGCACGGTGGACTGCGCCTTCTTCGCCGACGCCCAGGACCGGTCGGGGCAGCACCTGTTCGGCACGCGGATGCTGCTGGTGCGGGGGCGGACGCGGCGCACCGGGCCCCGGGGGATCAGCCTCAGCGCGGAGCAGGCCTGGGACCTCGCCGACCCGGGAACACCGGCGGCCGTGCGCGCCGCCGCCCCGCCGGGCCTCCCGGGAAGGAGCCCAGGATGGGCCGGGGAACCGCGCGGTTCCAGGAGTTTCACTCTTGGTGAAGCCATTGGCCAGGGCATTGATTGCCAGTATGGTTACTAATGACAGCGGACGAGCTGCACCCCGCCCCCCGGGCGGAGATCGTCCGTGGCGAGCCCCCCGTCCAGGGGAGCCCGTTGCCTCGCAGAATAGAGAAGGAGTTCTCATGGCTACGTACGACGTCAACGCACTGCTCTCGGCCACCGCCTACGGCTCGGACGGCGACAAGATCGGCAAGGTCGAGCAGGTCTTCCTGGACGACAACACCGAAGAGGTCACCTTCGTGACCGTCAACACCGGTCTTTTCGGCGCCAAGGAGAGCTTCGTCCCGGTCGACGGCGCCCAGCAGGACGGCGACCGCCTCGTCCTCCCCTACACCAAGGACGTGGTCAAGGACGCCCCGAACGTGGACGCGGACCAGCACCTCTCCCCGGCCGAGGAGGAGGAGATCTACCGCTACTACAAGATGAACTACTCCGGCGCCGACGGCGGTGACCGCGATCGTGACCTCACCGACCGCGACCGCACCGCCGGTGTGGCCGGTGCCGCAGGCACCGCGGATGTCGCCGACCGCGACGACCGCTACGCCGCGGACACCGACCGCAACGCCGTCCCGGCGACCGGCACGGGCGACACCGCCGGCTACGCCGAGGTCGACCGCGACACCACGGACCGCAACAGCACCGCCGGGATCGCCGACGTCGACCGGGGCCTCGCCGACCGCGACCGCGACCTCACCGACCGTGCCGACAACGGCGTGGTCCGGCACGAGGAGCAGCTGCATGTCGGCAAGGAGCAGCGCGAGACCGGCCGTGCCCGTCTGCGCAAGTACGTGGTCACCGACCACGAGACCGTGGACGTGCCCCTCGAGCGCGAGGAGGTCCGTGTCGAGCGCACCCCGTTGAACGGCGACGAGGCCACCACCGGCACCATCGGCGAGGAGGACGTGGAGGTGAGCCTCCACGAGGAGCGCCCCGTCGTCGCCAAGGAGACCGTGGGCGTCGAGAAGGTCGGCCTCGAGAAGGAGACCGTCCGCGACACCGAGCGCGTCGACGCCGACGTCCGCAAGGAGCAGGTCGACGTCGAGAACGACGCCGAGCGCGGCGCCGGCCTCACCGACGACGATCGCCGCGACCGCATCTGATCGCGCCCGATCCCCCAGGGGCCCCCGTCACCGATCGCGTGGCGGGGGCCCCGTCGTCGTGCCGGGTGGACGGGCCCCGTCCTCGTGCCGGGTATGAGCACGCGCTCTTCCGCCGGCCCCGCGCGGCGGGCACGGCCGCGCGGCGGACCGGGCCCGGCGCCACCGGCCCCGCCGCTGGCCGCCCCGGCCGACAGGTACCATCGATGCAGTGCGCGCCGCCCGCGGTGCCGCTGCCACGCGCCCCCCGTACCGGTGCGTGCCGATGCCGACCCGAGGAGCACCTTTCCCATGACCACCGTGCCCGAGCACCAGCCCGAGTCCGCCCCCCTCACGATCACCGTCGACGGCGAGCAGCGGACGGTGGGGACCGGGACCTCCGCCGCGGACCTCTACCGCGAGGACCGCTCCGTGGTGGTGGCCCGGGTCAACGGGGTGCTCAAGGACCTGGCCACCGAGCTGGCCGACGGGGACGACGTGCAGCGGGTGCTGGTCTCCGAGCCGGAGGGCCTCGAGGTGCTCCGCCACTCCGCCGCCCACGTCATGGCCCAGGCCGTGCAGCAGCTGCACGAGGACGCGAAGCTCGGCATCGGCCCCTACATCACCGACGGCTTCTACTTCGACTTCGACGTCGAGCAGGCGTTCACGCCCGAGGACCTCAAGGCCATCGAGAAGCGCATGCAGCGGATCGTGAACTCCACCCAGTCCTTCCGCCGCCGCGCGGTGAGCGAGGAGGAGGCGCGGGCCGAGATGGCGGACGAGCCGTACAAGCTCGAGCTGATCGGCCTGTCCCAGGGCCCCGGCTCCGGCGGGGACGTGGACGCCGCCGCGGAGGGCGCCTCCGTGGAGGTCGGCGCCGGCGAGCTGACGATCTACGACAACGTGGACCGCAAGACCGGGGAGACGGTCTGGAAGGACCTGTGCCGGGGCCCCCACCTGCCGGACACCAAGCTGATCGGCAACGGCTACGCCCTCACGCGCTCGGCCGCCGCCTACTGGCGCGGCTCCGAGAAGAACAAGCAGCTGCAGCGCATCTACGGCACGGCGTGGCCGACCAAGGAGGACCTCAAGGCCTACAAGGACCGCCTCGCCGAGGCGGAGCGGCGCGACCACCGCCGGCTCGGCTCGGAGATGGACCTGTTCTCCTTCCCCGACGAGCTCGGCTCCGGCCTGCCGGTGTTCCACCCCAAGGGCGGGATCATCCGCAGGACCATGGAGGACTACTCCCGGGAGCGGCACACGGAGGCCGGCTACGAGTTCGTCTACACCCCGCACATCACCAAGGGGCACCTCTACGAGGTCTCCGGCCACCTCGACTGGTACCGCGAGGGCATGTTCCCCGCGATGCACGTGGACGAGGAACGGGACCCGCGGACCGGGGAGCTCACCAAGCAGGGCCAGGACTACTACCTGAAGCCCATGAACTGCCCGATGCACAACCTCATCTTTCGGTCCCGCGGCCGCTCCTACCGCGAGCTGCCGCTGCGCCTGTTCGAGTTCGGGCAGGTCTACCGGTACGAGAAGTCCGGCGTGGTCCACGGCCTGACCCGGGTCCGGGGCATGACCCAGGACGACGCCCACATCTACTGCACCCGGGACCAGATGAAGGCGGAGCTGACCACCACGCTCACCTTCGTGCTCGACCTCCTGAAGGACTACGGGCTGGACGACTTCTACCTCGAGCTCTCCACCAAGGACCCCGAGAAGTTCGTGGGCTCGGACGAGCTCTGGGAGGAGGCCACGAACACCCTCGCCGAGGTCGCGGCCGAGTCCGGGCTGGACCTGGTCCCGGACGCCGGGGGCGCCGCGTTCTACGGCCCGAAGATCTCGGTGCAGGCCAAGGACGCGATCGGGCGGACCTGGCAGATGTCCACCATCCAGCTCGACTTCAACCTGCCGGAGCGCTTCGACCTCGAGTACCAGGCCGCCGACGGCACCCGGCAGCGGCCCGTGATGATCCACCGCGCCCTGTTCGGGTCCGTGGAACGGTTCATGGGGGTGCTCGTGGAGCACTACGCCGGGGCGTTCCCCGCGTGGCTGGCCCCCGTGCAGGTCGTGGCGATCCCGGTGGCCGAGGCCTTCAACGACTACCTGCAGGGCGTGGTGGACACCCTCCGGGCCCGCGGCGTGCGCGTGGAGCTGGACGCGGGCTCGGACCGGTTCCCGAAGAAGATCCGCACCGCCTCCAAGGAGAAGGTGCCGTTCGTGCTCATCGCGGGCGGGGAGGACGCCGAGGCGAACGCCGTGTCCTTCCGCTTCCGCGACGGCTCGCAGGACAACGGCGTCCCGGTCGGCGAGGCCGTCGAGCGGATCGTGGCGCACGTCCAGCGCCGCGTGAACCAGGAGCCGACGGCCGCCCTGCCCCAGGACCCCCTGGCCGCCGCGGAGACGGCGGGGGTGGGGCAGTGACCGGGACGGCGCAGGACGCAGGCCCCCCGCACCACTGGATCCGCCAGGACGAGTTTGAGATCCCGGGGGTGCCCGACAGCTTCCAGCGGCTGTGGACCCCGCACCGGCTCGCCTACGTGCGCGGGGAGGACCCGTCCGTGCGGGAGGACCCCGGGTGCCCGTTCTGCAACGGCCCGCACCGTGCGGACGAGGAGTCGCTGATCGTCCACCGCGGCGAGCACTGCTTCGTGATCCTCAACCTGTTCCCCTACAACCCCGGGCACCTCATGGTCTGCCCGTACCGGCACGTGGCGGACCTGACGGAGCTCGAGACGGAGGAGCTGCGGGAGCTGACGGACCTGACCCGCACCGCGGTCGCCACGATCCGCGGCGTCGCGTCCCCGCACGCCTTCAACGTGGGCATCAACCTGGGGGCCGCGGCCGGCGGCTCCCTCTCGGGGCACCTGCACCAGCACGTGGTGCCGCGCTGGAACGGGGACGCCAACTTCATGCCCGTCCTCGCGGGCACCAAGGCGATCATGCAGACCCTCGGGGACACCCGCCAGGACATCGCCGACGCCTGGCCCGTGGACTGAGCTCGACGGCCCGGGCTTCCCGGCCCGCGCTCTCCGGCGTGCTCTACCCGCCCGGCCGGGCCCCGGGCCGGTCCTCCGGCTCGATCGTGCGCTCCGGCCGCCCGGCCGGGTCCCGGTCGTCCGGCCCGGTCATGGGGCCCGACGCCGGGGCCGGGCCCCTGCACCCGGTCCGGGAGCCGTGCCGCTCAGCCGCGGGCGTCCGGGGCGGGCGCCCCGCGCTGCCGGTGGACGAACTCCTCGCGCTGCTGGAGCCCGCGCCGCTCCAGCAGCGCGCCGAGGTGCGGGCGGCGGCCCAGCAGGGCCTCGAAGGACTCCATCGGAGCGGTCTCGTTGCCCCGGGAGAGCACCTCGGCGGCGAAGCGCCGGCCGTTCTCCCGGGTCGGCCCGCCGCGGTCCGTGAACCACTGCGCCGTGTCGGCGTCGAGGATCTCGGACCAGATGTAGGACCAGTAGCCCGCGGAGTAGCCGCCCGCGAAGACGTGCTTGAAGTACCCCGTCCGGTAGCGCGGGTCGATGCCGGGCACGTCCACCCCGGCGCGGACGAGCGCCTCCCGCTCCACGGTCCGCGGGTCCGCCGGCTCGGCCGGGTCCTCGATCCCGTGCCAGGCGAGGTCGAGCCAGGTCGAGGCGAGGTACGCCACGGTCCGGAAGCCCTGCCCGTGGGCGGAGGCCTCCCGCAGCCCGCTCAGGGTCTGCTCGGGGATCGGCTCGCCCGTGCGGTGGTGGCGGGCGTAGTGCCGGAGCACGTCCGGGTGCAGCACCCACATCTCGTGCACCTGGGAGGGGTACTCCACGAAGTCCCGCGGCACCTTCGTCCCGGAGAACGAGGGCAGGTGCACGTCGGACAGCAGCCCGTGCAGGGCGTGGCCGAACTCGTGGAAGACCGTCACGACCTCGTCCAGGGTCAGCAGCTTGGGCCTGCCCGCGGGCGGTCGCGTGAAGTTCGCGTTGTTGACGACGACGGGGCGCTGGCCGGTCAGCCGGTTCTGGTGCACGAGCGAGCCCATCCAGGCCCCGCCCTGCTTGGTGGGGCGCGTGAACCAGTCGCCCAGGAACAGGCCCACGCCGCGGCCCTGCTCGTCGGTGACCTCCCACACCCGGACCTGGGGCAGGTAGCCGTACAGGTCGGGGCGCTCGGTGAAGACCAGCCCGTAGAGCTCCCGGGCGGTGCGGAAGATGCCGTGCTCCAGCACGGACTCCAGCTCGAAGTGCTCCCGCAGCGCCGCGGCGTCCACGTGGTAGCGCTCCCGGCGCAGCCGCTCCGCCCAGAACGGCCAGTCCCACGCCTCGATCGGGTGGCCGGCCAGCTCCTCGAGCTCGGCCCGCTCCTCGAGCGCGTTGCGCACGGCCGGGCCGGTGACACGCTCCAGCATCTCCAGCACCGCCTCCAGGGACGGCGCCGTGCTCCCGGCCAGGACGTGGTCGGCGTGGCTGCGGTAGCCCAGCAGCCGGGCCTGCTCCGAGCGCAGCCGGGCGATCCGCGCGGCCACGGGCAGCAGGTCCGTGCGGCTCTGCGAGCCCGCACCGCCGTGCTCGCCGGTGCCGCGGTTCACGGCGGCGAGGTGGATCCGCCGGCGCAGCGCGCGGTCCGTGAGCACCGAGAGCACCGGCTGGACGGTGAACAGCGAGGGCGTGAGGAGGTAGCGTCCCGGCAGGCCGTTCTCGGCGGCCGCGGAGGCGGCCGCCTCGATGTCGGCGGCGGACAGCCCGTCCAGCTCCGCGGGGTCGTCGACGACCACGGCCGAGGCGTTGACCTCCCGGATGAGGTCGTTGCCGTAGCGGATGCTCAGCTCCGAGAGCTCGTCGTTGATCGCCCGGAGCCGCTGCTGGTCGTCCAGGCTGAGCTCGGCGCCCGAGTTCGCGAACCAGGAGACGTACTCGTCCAGCACGCGCAGCTGCCACGGCTCCAGATCCTCGCGGTCGACCCGGCGGACCCGGGCGTAGAGCGCCTTGTTGAGGGTGAAGTCCGCCTTGTGCTCCGAGAGCCGCGGCGCGAGCTCCTGGTAGATCCGCTGGATGCCCTCGGTGTTGTGGGCGGCCGTCAGGGTGAAGAAGACCGACTCGACGCGGTCCAGGGGCAGCCCGCCGCGTTCGAGGGCCTCGACGGTGTTCGCGAAGGTGGGCGGGTCCGGGTCCGCCAGGATCGCCTGCACGCACTCGAGGTCCTGGGCCATCGCGGCCTCGAAGGCCGGCAGGAAGTGCTCCTCCTTGATCCGCCCGAAGTCGGGCAGCTCGTAGGGGAGGTCGCTGGGGCGCAGGAGTGGGTTGTCCAAGGGCCGGCTTCTGTCGTGGTGGGCGGACGGGTGCGCTCAAGACTAGCCGCCCCGTGTGACGGTGGTGATTCCACGCCGCGCCGGTCGGCCACGCGACGCGGACGTCGACGACGTCTCGGCAGAACGGCCGGGGAGTCCGTGCCGTCCACCGCGGTGCCCACCCTCGATGTCACTCGGGGCGATTGAGCAGGTCGCCGTCCCGGGTGAGGTCGGCGTCGGTGTGAATGGACAGCACCTCGAGCCCCGGGGTCTCCATGAGCTCGCGCACGAGCGCCCTGGTCCCGGCTACGAGCGTCGAGTCGAAGTCGATCTCCGTGGCGAGCACCCAGGCGTGGTCGTCCGGCCACAGGATGCTGGGCGAGTGTGCCCACACGACGTCGTCGACCCAGGGCGCGCGGGCAGGCCACGCGGCATCCGCGAAGTCGGCGGCACCCGCCTCGAACAGGACGTAGCGCCGCCCGGTGTCCCCGTGCAGCTCGAACCGCGGCCCGGTGGCGATCCTCCGGGAGAGCAGTCCGGAGCCCGGTTCCGGGTCGTTGCGGGCAGCCCTGGGACGAGCCGTCAGCACCGCCTGCGCTCCGGCGAGCCCCGCCCGCCCGGCCGCAGCGAGCCGGTCCCGGAGCGACGGGGCGGCGCCGCGCCCGGTGTCCTCGTCGGTGTCCTCGTCGGTGTCCTCGTCGGTGTCCTCGTCGGCGTTCTCGTCGGCGTGCCGCGCGTGCCGGGTGGGCCGCCTCCCGCTCGGCTCGGGCACGAAGTGCGCAACCCCTGCCGAACTCAGCAGACCGCCCCAGCCCTCCCAGACCGCGGCGACGCCGGCGTCCGGGGTCGTGGTGTGTCGGGCCAGCACCGCGGAGGCCGCGGCCAGCGACGCGGCGTCGAGGCAGCCCTCGGACGTGTCGCCGTACCGCCAGCCGTCGGCGGCGATCGCCCCGTCGACTTCGCCGTCGTCACGCCGCACGAGCCGTGCGTACTGTGCCTGGGCGTGCATGGTCGTGCCGAACGACGCCGCGGCCTGCGCCCACGTGGTGCGCTCGATCTCGAGCGACGCCTCGATGTCGTCGACACCCTCGAAGTACGTCGTCTCGTCGAGGCCCTGCCAGGTCCTCGTCCTCCGCGGACGGTCGCGCTCGACCGGATGGAGCACGCGCGCGTACGCCTCGAAGCCGCGCGGCACCACCGACAGGATGCTCTCCGGAGGCTCAGCTTCCATCGGGCGCAGCCACTCGCCCCGCTCGAGGTCGGGCACCCATGCGAATCGTTCTGACATGCGCCTATTCTCCTGGTGCGGCCCGGCCCGGCTCACCGGCCCGATGTTCGCGGGCGCCCGGGGCCCCCAGGCGCTGCGTCTCGCCGTCCGTCTCGTGCAGGTGGATCAGCCCCGTGGCGCCGTCGATGGTGACCGCCTGGCCCTCGGTCAGCCGGGTGGTGGCGTCGGGCACGCAGATGACGGCCGGGATGCCGTACTCGCGGGCCACCGTCGGGCCGTGGGCGATCGTGGAGCCGGTCTCCGTGACGAGTCCGCCGAGGGTCAGGAACAGCGGGGTCCAGCCCGGATCGGTGGTGGGCGCGACGAGGATGTCACCGGGCTGCAGCCTCGCCTCGGACGGATGGTGGACGATGCGCACCGGCCCGGTCGCGACCCCGGTGGCCGCCGCCTGGCCGACCAGCACGTCCGGCCCGTGCTCGGCCGCGGTGTCGTCCTGCAGGGCCTGGGGATTCGTGCCGTCGGACAGCAGCAGGCCCGGGACCTGCCGCCGTCGGGCCTCGCGGTGGTGCTCCGCACGCCGGCCGGTCACCACCGCGCGCAGGTCCGTGCCGTGCGAGGCGTCGAGAGCCTCGTCCAGGGTCAGGAACATGATGTCCTCCGGCTGCTCCAGCAGGCCGCGCCCGGTGAGCTCGGCCCCCGCGGCGAGCAGCTGCCGGCGCACCTCGGCCAGCGGGGTCAGCCACAGGAACTTGGGCAGCTCGCGCAGACCGGCCAGCTCCCGGCTGCGGCGCAGCATGGCACCGGCGAGGCGGGCCCGCAGCGGCCGGGTGCGCCGCGCGCGGTCGACGAGCTCTGCCAGGGCGGCCTCGGCCTCGACGGCGGCGCGGGCGAACCGGGCGGGCGGGGCCTGGTCCGGGTCGGCCACCTGCAGGTACCCGGCCAGGGCCGCGAACACGGGGGTGGAGTCGTCGGCCCACCGGGGGGAGCCGACGTCGATCTCGGCGCTGCCGCGGATCCCGTACTCCTCCAGGAAGGCCGTCAGGCCGAACTCGGGGAGCTCGCCGCGCGAGAAGCGTGCGGCGAGCTCGTCCGGGGCGGTGCCGACCAGGAGATCGCGGTGCGGACGCGCGGCAACGGCCACGGACCAGAGCTCCAGGTCCATCTGGGTGGTGACGTTGTGGGGCATGCCGCGCAGGGTCGCGTTCAGCTCACCGGGCCGCAGGACGCCCCGCAGGAGCCCGCCGGCCACCCCCTGGGCGATGAGCGCTGCCCACAGCGGTGGCAGGGAGCGCATCATCGGTCCGGTCATCGTCGCGTCCTGCAGGCCGGCGGCGCAGCGGATCCGGCTCGCCGTGTCCGCCGGCTCGGTCCGGGGCTGCCGGCGGACCTGTTCGAGTTCCTGGAACGCGCGCTCGCGGGCGGCCGCGGGCCGTGCCAGGGCCCGCAGCGCGCCGAGCAACGAGGCCGGCACGACGGTCAGGAGCAGCCGCGCGATCGCACCGGCGGAGAGCGCGCGCCGACCGGGTGGAGCGGGACGGGCCGCGTAGCGGGGGTCGTCCACGACGCGCCGCATCCCCCGCGCCACGGCCGGACCGTAGACCTGCAGCAGCTCGGGGACCCGGGAGTGCAGGCGCGGGCTGCGGACGAAGCCGGTGAGGTCGGTGAACAGCCTGCCACCGATGTCGACGAGGTACTGATCGGCCACGGTGTCGTCGACGCCGATGATCTGCAGCCAGCGGCGGGTCGTCTCCCGCAGCACGGACACGCCCATGGGGGTGACCGGGCGCCGCAGGCCCTGCATGTGGCCGATCTCCAGGTAGACGCGCGGGTCGCCCTGCACCGGGTCGGTCCCGGGCGGGAGCGGGAAGAGCGTGGTGATGGCCCGGGACTGCAGCAGCCAGAGCGTGCCCTCCGCGTCGTAGGCGAACTCGACGTCCTGCGGGCTGCCGAGGGCGCGCTGCACCCGCTGCCCGGCCTGCTGGAGCTCGCGGAGCTGACCGGGCGAGAGGCAGCCGTGGTCCTGCTGCCCGGGGAGCGGGCCGTGCCCGGGCAGGACGTAGTGGTCGGTGTCCACGGTGCCGTCCACGACGCCGGTGCCGAGCCCCGGGACCGCGTCGACGACGGTCTCCGTGCGGGTACCGGTCAGCGGGTTGGCCGTGAACATCACCCCGGCGGCCGTCGGGTCGATCATGCGCTGCACGACGACAGCCATCGCCGGGTCGTCGGCCTCCAGTCCCTGCTCGGCCCGGTAGGCGACGGCGCGCTCGCTGTCCACGGAGTCCCAGCACTGCCGGATCGCCTCGAGCAGCGCGGTCCCGCCCTCGACGTCGAGGACGGTGTCGTGCTGGCCGGCGAAGCTGGCGCCCGGCAGGTCCTCGGCCGCAGCGCTGGAGCGGACGGCGACGGGCCCACCACCGAGACGTTCGTAGGCCGTCAGGACCGCCTGCTCGGGAACGGCGCCCGAGCGGTGGGCCTCGGTGGTCAAACAGAACCCGTCCGGCACCCGCTCGCCCGCGGACAGGAGGGCCCCGAGGCCGAGGGCCTTGCCGCCGACGAGCCCGATCGTCCCCGGGGTGATGCGGGCCAGATCGATCACGTCCATGGGATGCCTCTCGGTTGCCCCCGGACCGACGGGGGATGAGAACCGGGCCGTGCCACGGGGTGTCCGGCACCCCGTTCGTAGCCGATGATCCAGTCCGGCCGGTGGCAGGTCAACCTCCCCGTGCCCCGGGGCACCCGCGTCCCTGCGGGGCCGGGGCCGTTCAGATCCAAGAGGTGAGCACGGGCACCGTGGTCGTCAGTCCCAGCGCCACGAAGACCGCTCCGGAGGTGAGCTCGATCCTGCGGTGCACGGCGGGGCGGTTGAGCCAGGTGCCGGCGGTGTGGGCGACCAGGGCCACGAGGAACAGGTAGATCCCGATGGCTGCCGCCACCGTCCCGCCCATCACCACCACGACGAACAGCGCCCCGGCCCCGGGCGGGGTGAACTGGGGCAGCAGGGCCAGGAAGAACAGCCCGGTCTTCGGATTGGTCAGACAGCACACCAGCCCTGCCGCGAAAGCCGATCGCGCCCTCCGCCGGGACGGCTCCGGGCGGACCGGGGCGGCGGTGACGGCCGTCCCCGCGGTCCGTGCGACGCCGACGGCCGACCCCGCGGTCCGTCCGACGCCGACGGCCGTCGGCACCGCGGTGGCCGGGGCAGGAGCGCGGTGGGTGAGCGCTCGGTAGCCCAGGAAGAACAGGTAGACGCCCCCGAGAACCCGCAGCGCCTGGAAGGCGGCCGGGGAGTCGTCCAGGAAGGCGGCCACGCCCACCGCCACCAGCCCGGCCCAGGCGAAGACCCCCAGCGCGGAACCGGCCGCGGCCAGCATCCCGGCCCGCCGCTCGCGCAGGGCATGGCCCAGGGTCAGGACGGTGTCGGGTCCCGGAGTGAGGGCCAGGACCACAGCCACTCCCAGCAGGGCCAGATAGCTCGAGGTGTCCACGGCAGCTCCTTGTCGGTCAGTGCTCAGCAGTCTCCACCGTGCCACCGCACCAGCCTTCGGAACCAGCAATGATTTCTGTGCCATTGGCAGGTGGAAACGTACGATCGGGGCATGCTCGATCCGCACCGGCTCGCCATCCTGCGCGCGGTCATCGCCGCCGGCTCGATCCACGCCGCCGCCCGGAACCTCCATCTGGCCCCGGCCACGGTCAGCCAGCACCTCCGCGCCCTGGCCCGGCAGACCGGGCTGGTGCTGTTCGAGAAGAACGGCCGGGGCATCGAGGCCACCCCGGCCGCCCGGCACCTGTGCGAGGCCAGCGCGGACACCCTCAACAGCCTGGAACGCCTCGAGCGCACCGTGGAGGATCTGCGGCAGGGCCGGGCCGAGCAGATCGCCGTCGCCTGCTTCGCGTCCGTGGCCCAGGCCTGGATGCCCGAGGTCGTGCTCGCCCTGCGCGCCCGGTCCCCGGACGTGGTGGTGGAGATCAGCATCAACGAACTGCATCCCACCGGAGGCCGCCGGGCCCCTGACATCGACGTGCGCAACGAATCCCTCGACGGGCCCCCCGTCCACCTGGAGGGATACCAGCGCCATGCCCTGCACGAGGAGGACTTCTGCGTGGTGCTGCCGGTCGGCCATTCCCTGGCCGCACATCCCGCGGTGACCATGGCCCAGCTGCGTGACGAGCCCTGGATCGACCACGACATCCACGACGGCCCCACCGGGCGCATCATCACCCGCGCCTGTCACGCCGCCGGCTACACCCCGCACTACGTCGCTCGTCTCGACGACCACCACGCGGCCACCGCTCTCGCCGCGGCCGGGCTGGGCGTCACGGTGCTGCCCCGGATCGCGCTCAACGGGCTGCCGGCGAACCTCACGGCGAGGCCGCTGGTGGACCCGGCCGTCCACCGGCGCATCGTCGCGCACACCCGCACCCACCCCACCCGGGCGCGGCTGATCCACACGACCCTGACGGCGCTGCGCCAGGCCGCTCATCGAAGCCGGCCGTCGACACCGGACGAGCACTGAGTCCGCGACGACGGGCCGCCCCGGTGAGGACGCCCACCACGACGGCGGATGTCCTCCGGACACGGGCAGCAGGACGTCCGCTCAGGGGTGCCCACCGGTGCGGTGGTGGCGCAGCACGGGGCGCTCGCTGCGGGGAAGTCCTTCGACGACGAGCTCGTAGGCGTTCAGCACCAGCTCACCGACGAGCTCCGGGGTGATGCCGGGGCCGGCGGCGAGGGAGATCCAGTGCTGCTTGTTCATGTGGTGGCCGGGCGTGATCGTGGGGAACTCCTGGCGCAGTGCCGCCGCGTGCGGGGGCTCGCACTTGAGCGTCACGATCGGCTCCCCGGGTGCTTCCGTGGTCAGCAGGAAGATCTTGCCCCCGACCTTGAACACGTCGTGCTCGGGGCCGAAGGGACAGGTGCAGGACACGGCCGGCAACCCGGCGGCGACCTGCACGGCGATCTGCTGGAGCCTCGTTCCGTCCACGACGCGTCTTCTCAGCTCGACCGTGGGGTCACCGGCCGCCTCGGACTCCGCGTGCGCGGCGGCCTCGGCGGGTGGACCGTCGTCGCGATCGCGGGGGGAGGTCACGGTGCTCCCCGCGGGGGTCTGCCGGCACGAGTACGACGCCCGGCCCGGGCCAGCGCGAGCGGCAGGGTCAGCAGGGAGATCGCTCCGGCCACCAGCAGCGCGGTGCTGAAGGAGGTCCCTGCGGCGACCATCCCCACCACGACCGCTCCGATGCCGGTCCCGGCGTCGAAGCCGATGTTCCACACCGCGCTGGCAGGACCGTAGTGCTGCCGGCTGACGGCCTGGAAGGTCACGACCAGGGTGAGGTTCTGCAGGCCGCCGTAGCTGATGCCCACCATCGCCGCGCCGACGAGCAGCGCCGGGGCCACGGTCGCGCGGGGGTCGTGGACCGCCCAGGCGAGCACCGCCATGCCCGCCGTGGTCAGCAGCACCAGCGGCGGGATGAACCGTCGCGGCCCGTGCCGGTCGGACCACGAGCCGATCCGCCAGCGCGCGAGCGCGGCGGCGACGTTCATCAGCAGCAGCGCCAGGGTGGTCAGCACGGCACTGCTGCTCATCTGGGCCATGAAGGTGATCAGCGCCCCGCCGGCCAGGGTGACGCCGAGCAGCAGTCCCATGGGAGGGAGGAGACTCAGATAGGGGGCCCGGGCGTCCACCGCCTCGGGGACGTGGTCCAGCATCCGGGCCAGGCCGACGGCGGGGACGACGGCCGCCGCGGGCAGGGACGCCAGGGCGAACACGACCCAGAAGCCGAGCTGCTCGGCGATCCAGGGTCCCGCCGACAGGAACAGCACCTGCGGTCCCGCGATCGCCAGGCCGTAGGCACCGATGGCCTTCCCGCGCCGCTGCGGCTCCACCAGCTCGGCCACGAGGGCGCTGCCGGTCACGGTCAGGACCCCGAAGCCGAGCCCGCGCACCGCGGACAGCGCCAGGGTCGGGCCGAGCGCCGCGCTGGCGCCGTGCGCCAGGGCGGGCAGGCCCAGCAGGAGCATGCCCGTCACGAGGACCGGTCCCCAGCCGAAGCGGCGCAGCGCCCGGGGGACGAACAGCTGCGTGAGCACGGTGAAGAGCATGAGCACGCCGTTCACCAGCCCGGCGCCGACGGCGTCGGCGCCGCCGCGCACCGCCCACAGCGGTGCGACCGCCAGCAGCGCGGCGTAGCCCGAGAAGCCCAGGGCGGTCATGGTCAGCAGCAGCGGCATCCCCGGCGCCCGCCAGACCGAGCCGTTCAGCACCGGCCGAGGTCCGTGACGAGGGCCCCGCCGCCGGGGCACGCGGAATCGGCGAGGGTGCTCGCGCCGCGGCCTCGCGGCACCGCGGGCGGCTGCTTCTTCCGGACATCGACGATCGGCATGATGACGCCAGCCTATGCCCGGCACCAGCTCAGCCGGCGCCTCCGCGCAGGACGTCCACGTGCACGTGGTCCAGGTGGCGGAGGATCTCGTTGCCGGGCTCGGGTGCGTCGTAGTCCCGCCACTGCCCCCGGGAGCTGTGGGCGCTCCAGAACCGGTCGTCGAAGATGACGTACTGGACGTCCAGGTCCTCGGCGTGCGCGACCAGCCAGTGGGCCAGCAGCCAGCCCGCCCGCCGGTTCTCCTCGGTCACCGGGCGGAAGAAGACGTCGACGGCCCGGCCGTCGTAGTGCGTCGACTCCGCCCCGTGGCCGTGGTCGACTCCGCCGGGTGCGAACCCGCCCAGGCTCTGCGCACCGAACACCTCGGTCATCGCCTCGCGCAGCCGCTCGGCGCGCGGGGTCAGGCCGGAGCCGGTCAGCTCCTGCTCCGGCAGACCACCGGCCGCCGAGCCCCGGCAGGAGAGGCTCGCGCCGGCGTCCCCGGGCGGCCCGTCGGCCAGCCGCTGCAGCACCGCCTCGTCGATGCCTGAGGTGTCGGGGGCCTCCGCGCCGCGGGCCGCGAGCGCCACCGCCGTGGTGGCCCGCTTCGCCTGCGCTCGGTCGAGCCCGATCTCTCCCTCGGCGGTCTCGACCGTGCACTCCGGGCCCCACGGCAGCCAGCTGTCCCCCGTGCGCAGTCCGCCGAGCAGAGCGGGCCCCAGGAGCCCCAGTGCGCCCGCGAGCACCCCCAGCACGAGGAGCAGACCCACGAGCGTGCGCACGGAGCCGGACCGGCGCCGATGCGTGTCCTCGCCCGCCATCACGACGGCGGACCGGCTGCGAGCACGGAGGCCTGCTGGACGCCGGCCGGCCGACGGGCCGGGGCGGGTCCGAGGCTCCCGGCGCCGCGCACAGCGGTTCTGCCCACGATCACGCACCTGCTCCCGCTCGTCGCCCGGGGATTCCGGCTACAGCAGAGCAGACGCACCTGACGGAAACCTCCACGCCGCGGCCGTGCGCTCCGGCCGGTCCCCGGCCGGAGCGCACGGCCGAGCCGAGCCGGCGCCGGGACGCTGCCACCGGCGCCGGGACGCTGTCACGGGCGCTCGCGACCGAGGGGTCCGAGCAGGCCGGCCGGGCCGGACCCACCGGGTCGGACTCACCGTCCGGGCCCACGCCCGGGTCCCCGCCCGGGCCCACGCCCGGGCCCACGCCCGGGTTACCGCTCGTCGTGCGGGGGAGGACGGTCCCGGCCCGCGAGCACGGACCCGGTGCTGGGCTCCGCCGGAGCATCGGAGGCGGTGCCGTGCAGAGGCGGGTCCGGATCGCGGTCCCGGTCGTCCTGGCGCTCGCGCTCGGCGCGGCCGGCGGCGATCTGGGCCGCCCAGCGCACCCGGAACGGCCGCGGGTCCTGCGCCGCGGTCCCCGGCGGATCCACGGCCGCGTCCGTCGCGCCGAGGTCCGTCCCGGGGCCCTCCTGCCGTGGCCGGCGGTCGGCGTGCCGTCGGGCGGCGGCGAGGGCCTCGGCCCGCCGCTGCTCGGCCTCGGCGGCGGCACGCTGGTCGGCGGAGCGCATCGGGGTGCCGTCCTGGTGGGTCCAGGTGCGCAGCCGGGCGGCGAACCAGGCCCCGGGGTTCTCGATCCCGGTCACCGAGTCGTGGGCGTAGCGCGCCCCCTGCGGAGTCCAGTCCAGGGCGTGCAGGACGTCGGCGACGGTCCACCCGGCGTCGAAGCAGGGCTCGGCAACGGCCACGACGGAGGCCGTGGTGATCCGGCGCAGCACCAGTGCGTGGTGCTGGATCTCCAGCCCGGCCAGCCGGCGGACCTGCCGCCGGTCCTGAGGGGTCGCTCCCGGTGCCGGCCGCACCGGTGCATGAGCCGGCCACAGCGGAGCCGTGCGCCGGCCCAGGGCGGCCCGGACCTCCTGCCGCTGGGCGTCGGCCCGGGCGGCGGGCCGCGTCCCCGCCGGAGCCGTCGGAGACGTCCCGTTCTGCGCGCGCGGGGCAGGGCACGGTCCCTCCGGGGGCACCGGACCGACCTGGACGTCCACCGGCATCGGCTCCTCTGCTGGTCCTGGGGCTTGCTGGTTCCTGGGGCATCTACCGCGGTCTCCGGCTGCGCCGGGCGCGTCCCGGCCCGCGCCGACAGTGTCGTGCCCGGCCGTGGTCCGACGATAGCGGGATGTGCTCTACTCGGTCGCATGACCGGCACCTCCCTGCCCGACACGCCCACGGCGGAGGACTTCCGCGCGCTGGCGCGCAGCTCGCCGTGGCGGTTCAGCACCTTGCACTTCACCCATCGGCAACAGGTGGACCGCGGGAGCACCGCGAGCGGCGAACCGGCCGAGGCCTGGCTCGACCGGCGCCTCGGTCGGCTCGTCGTCCGCTCCGCCGGTGAGGTCGAGGTCGCCGAGGGCCCGCCCTACGGCGAGGCCGTGAGCGCGGTGGCCTGCCGCGACGACGGCGTGGCGTGCGCCGGCCCGCCGTCATCGCCGACTCCGGCTCGAGAGCCGGAGCTGGTGCTGCGCCCCGACGGGCTGGTCGCCCGGCGCCCGGAGGACTGGCACTACGACCACGGTGATCCCCTGTGGCAGGACTACCGGTGGACGGCCATGCTCGACCCGGCCGAGCTCAGCCGCGGCGTGGACGTCAGCGACGTCCTGGCCACGACGCTGCGGGGACGTCCGACCTGGTCCGCCACCTGCCGGCCGCTGCTCGGTGACGGGGAGGAGTGGGAGAACGGCTACACGCCGCGGTGCGGATGCTGCCCGCTGCTGGAGAGCCGCGCCAGCCGGATCCTCGAGTACGGCCCCGAGGACCCGACCCTCACCAACGGTGACCTCGCCACGGTCTACCGCGTGCACCTCGACGTGCGGACGGGCGTCGTGGTGGACATCACCCCGCTGGACGGCGTCGAGGGCACGGCTCTCTCCAACGAGCTCCACGCCGTCGACGCACCGCTCGATCCACCCGTCGATCCACCGCTGTGAAGGGCCCGGCCGACCGGCCCGGCAACCCTCCGCCGACCGAGCACGCCAGGAGCGCCGTCACGTCCCGCCCTTCCGTCCGCGCACCCGCTCCAGGGCAGGACCGCCCGGGTCACCGGGGTCTCCCGCCGCCGCGGCACCGGGTGCGCGGTGGCCGTCGAGCTCGCCGCCCCGGGCGCGACCGTGTTCCTCCACCGCTGCGGCTGTGCTCCTCAGCGCCTCTGCGGCCGAGCAGGCCCGTCCGGGCGACGTCGCCGGCCCAGCAGCCAGCCGGCGCAGAAGGCCCACAGGACGAGACCCGCGGCCACGCCGGACCACCCCGCCGTGGCCTCCGGGGTCACCACGGTCATGGCCGGGAGCGTCTCACCGCTCGCAGGAAGGTCCCCGAACCACCCGAACGCCGCGTCGGCCGGATGCAGCAGCACCAGCAGCGCCCCGCCCAGCACCAGCACCGCGCCCAGCAGCGCCAGGACCACCCACCACAGGGGCGGCCTTCGCGGCGGGACGGACGGAGCAGTGGCGGGGCCGGCGGAGTCCATGGTCCGACCCTACGGGGGCGGCGCCCCACCTCGCACGGCACGCGGCGGCGGCATCGTGTCCTCCGTCGTCGTCCTCCGCGCCCCGCGCGGCCCCGGACGGACCAGGGGCCACGCTCCCCGGGAGGCACCCGGGTGCCCGCCGTCGCCGGGGCGCAGACCATAGGATGGAGCGCATGTCCAGACCCCACGTGCGCCTGCTCGGCCAAGGCATCCGGTACCTGACCACACTGCGCGGCGGAGGCTCCGCCTTCCCCGGCCTCGTGATGGAGCGGCTGCACCCCGGGTTCGTGGCCGAGGAGCTCGCGAAGCTCCCGCACGGCGTGGTGCTCGTCAGCGGCACCAACGGCAAGACGACCACCACCAAGATGGCCGTCCAGCTGCTGCGCTCGCAGGGGTTCAAGGTCTTCACCAACCGCACGGGGTCCAACTTCGTGCGCGGCGTGGCCGCGGCCCTGCTCGGGGAGATGAGCCTCACCGGCCGCCTCGACGCGGACGTCGCCGTGCTCGAGCTCGACGAGGCCCACGCCGTGCACTTCGTCAAGCAGGTCAAGCCCCGTCACGCGCTGCTGCTCAACGTCATGCGCGACCAGCTCGACCGCTTCGGCGAGATCGACACCACCCGGCGGATGCTGGCCCAGATCGCCGCGGCCACCACGGGCACCGTGGTGCTCAACCGCGAGGACCCCAGGATCGTCTCCCTGGCGGAGCACGTCCCGGAGGGCACGCAGACCCGATGGTTCGGCCTGTCCGCGCCGCTGCGGCCGATGTTCCCCTCCGACGACGACATGCGCTCGGCCGGCGGGCCCGACGCCGAGGACGACCACGAGAGCGACCTGGCGCCCCGGCCCGCCGCCGACGTGGAGCTGACGTCCTTCGAGGCGAACCGGGTCCGGCTCACGGTGGGCGGAGAGCCCGTCGAGACCACCGTGGAGCTCTACGGCGTCTACAACATGTACAACGCGGCGGCCGCCCTCGCCCTGGCCCTCGCGGTGGCCGGGCCCGACGCCGACCGCGCCGCGCTGGTGGACGAGCTCTCCCGGGTCACCCCCGCCTTCGGCCGCGGGGAGACCATCACCGTGGCCGGCCGGCCGCTGCAGCTGCTGCTCGTGAAGAACCCCGCCGGGTTCCGGCTCTCGCTGGCCTCGGCCCGGCCGGGCGACTACGCCACGATGATCGCCATCAACGACGAGTACGCCGACGGCCGCGACGTCTCCTGGCTGTGGGACGTCGACTTCCACTCCCTGCGCACCGGCGGCGTGGACGTGGTGGCCGGCACCCGCGCGTGGGACATGGCCCTGCGCCTGGACTACGACGAGGTCCCGGTGCGCGAGGTGGTCCCGGGGCTCGGCGACGCCCTGCGGAGCTTCGTCGCCGGGGCCGGCGAGCGGCCCATGCGCGTCTTCTGCACCTACACGTCCATGCTCGAGCTGCGCCGGGAGCTCTCCCGCGTGGCCGAGGTCGCCGAGATCTGAGCGGAGCCCCCGTGACCGACCGCACCGTCCACCTCGTCCAGCTCTACCCCCGGGACATGAACATCTACGGGGACTGGGGCAACACCCTCACCCTCAAGCGCCGGCTGGAGAAGTACGGCTACGCCGTGCGGCTGAGCGACCACAACCCCGGGGATCCGTTCCCGCCCGACGCGGACCTCCTGGTGGGGGGCGGCGGCCAGGACTCCGGGCAGTTCCGGGTCCAGGAGGACCTGCAGCGGATCGCCCCCGAGCTGCGGGCCATGGCCGCCGACGGCGTGCCGATGCTCGCGATCTGCGGTCTCTACCAGCTCTTCGGCCACGAGTTCCGCACCGGCGCCGGCGAGACGCTGCCCGGCATCGGCATCCTCGACCTGACCACCGTGGGCGGGCCGACGCGCCTGATCGGCAACATCGTGCTGGAGTCCCCGGAGTTCGGGACCGTCGTCGGCTACGAGAACCACTCCGGGGTCACCCGCCTCGGCCCCGGCCAGGCGCCGCTCGGGACGGTGCTCAAGGGCGCCGGCAACAACGGCGAGGACGGCACCGAGGGCGCGCGCGTGCACCACGTGGTCGGCTCCTACCTGCACGGGTCGATGCTGCCCAAGAACCCCGCCGTGGCCGACCACCTCATCCGCGCCGCCGTGGAGCGCCGGCTCGGGGCCTTCGACGCCGCGCCGCTGGACGACACCCTGGCCGAGCGGGCCCGCGAGGTCGCGCAGGCCCGGCCCCGCTAGACCCCCCGGTCCGGGGCGGGCGCACCCGGTAGAATGGGTCGGGACTTCTCCGGCCCGCCCCGGCGGTGGCCGGCACGGCCCGCCCCGGCCACCGCCGGGGCGGGCCGTGCCGGGACGACGACCGGCGCGTCCCGGCCGAGCACGAACGACTTCCCGAGGAGGGACGCATGTCAGGACACTCCAAGTGGGCCACGACCAAGCACAAGAAGGCCGCGATCGACGCCAAGCGCGCCAAGGCCTTCGCCAAGTACATCAAGGGCATCGAGGTGGCCGCGCGCATGGGCGGGCCCGACACCGCCGGCAACCCGGCGCTGGACCTCGCCGTGTCCAAGGCGAAGAAGAACTCGGTGCCGGTGGCGAACATCGACCGGGCGATCAAGCGCGGCGCGGGCCTGACCGGTGAGGTCGTCGACTACACCGAGATCCTCTACGAGGCCCGCGGCCCCCAGGGCACGGCGCTGTACATCGAGTGCCTCACCGACAACAAGAACCGCGCCGCCTCCGAGGTGCGCGTGGCCGTGACCCGCAACGGCGGCACCATGGCCGACTCCGGCTCCGTGGCGTTCCTCTTCGAGCGCAAGGGCGTCGTGGAGGTCACCCGCACCGACGGGCTGACCGAGGACGACGTGCTGATGGCCGTGCTGGACGCGGGCGCCGACGAGGTCGTGGAGCAGGAGGACGTCTTCGAGGTCGTCTCCGAGGCCACCGACCTGCCGGCGATCCGCACCGCCCTCGACGAGGCCGGGCTCGAGTACAACAACGACGACCCGCAGTTCCGCCCGAGCATGCTCGTGGAGCTGGACGCGGAGGGCGCCCGGAAGTTCCTGCGCCTGGTCGACGCCGTCGAGGAGCTCGACGACGTGCAGAACGTCTACTCGAACGCGGACATCCCCGCCGACGTCCTGGCCCAGCTCGACTCCGAGGACTGACCACGGCCACGCAGCGGATCCTCGGGGTGGACCCCGGACTGACGCGGTGCGGGTTCGGCCTGATCGACATGGCCGGCAACCGCACCGCGTCCTTCGTGGACGTCGGCGTGGCCGGCACGGACGCCGCCGACCCGCTCGACGTGCGCGTGCTGCGGATCTGGGAGGCCACCGAACGGTGGATCGAGCGGTACCGCCCGGACGCTCTCGCCCTGGAGCGCGTGTTCGCCCAGACCAACGTGAACACCGTCATCGGCACGGCCCACGCCTCGGGCGCCGTCATCGCCTCCGCGGCCCGCCACGGCGTGCCGGTCGCGTGGCACACCCCCTCCGAGGTCAAGGCCGCGGTGACGGGGGAGGGGCGGGCGGACAAGGCGTCCGTGGCCCGCATGGTGGTGCGCATCCTCCGGCTCGACGCGGCGCCCCGCCCCGCCGACGCCGCCGACGCCCTCGCCATCGCCATCTGCCACGGCTGGCGCGGCGGCGGCACGGGCGTGGACGCGACGGCAGGGACCGAGACGCACCAGGGCGCCCGCCCCCTGGCCGCCGCCCGCACCGGCATGACCCCCGCCCAGCGGGCCTGGGCCGAGGCCGAGCACCGCGCCCGACGGGGCCGGCGCGGCTGAGTCGGTGCCCACTGCTAGAGTGGTCGTCATTCGTAGATCTGTTCGATCGACCGTGCTCGGCCCCTGGCGGGCACGGGAAGGAGTTGCCCGGTGATCGCGTCCATCACGGGACAGGTCGAGCACGTCGGCCTCACCACCGCCGTCGTGGCCGTGGCCGGCTTCGGCGTCCAGGTCCAGGCGACGCCGGAGACCCTGGCCGGGCTGCGGATCGGCCGCGAGGTCCGCCTCGACACCGCCTACGTGGCGCGCAAGGACGAGTCCCCGCTGCTCTTCGGCTTCCGCAGCCCCGCCGAGCGCGAGGTCTTCGAGATCATGCTCGGGGTCAGCGGCGTGGGCCCCCGCACCGCCCTGGCCGTGCTCTCCGTGCTGGGCCCGGACGACGTGCACCGGGCGATCGCGCAGGGCGACGCCAAGGCGTTCACGACCGTCCCCGGCATCGGCCCCAAGGGCGCCCGCCGGATCGTGCTGGAGCTCGCCGACAAGCTCATCGTCCCGGACCGACCCGCCCAGCCCGCCGCCGCCCCGATGGAGCCGTGGCGGGCGCAGGTGCTCGAGGCGCTCGTGGGCCTGGGCTGGAGCGAGAAGGACGCCGCCCGCGGCATCGCCGACGCCCTCGCCGACCGGGAGGAGCTCGCCGCCTCCGGGGACGTCCCGACGATCCTGCGCACCGTGCTCGGGTGGCTCGGCGCCGCCAAGGCCGGCTCGCGGGCCGGCGCCGAGCGGGGGAGCTGAGCGTGGCCCGCGAGGACGGTGCCGCCGTGAACGCCCGGGACCGGCTGGTCTCGGCCGACGACGAGCCCGACGAGAAGCAGCTCGAGTCGGCCCTGCGGCCCGCGAACCTCGACGAGTTCGTGGGGCAGAAGCGGGTGCGCCAGCAGCTCTCCCTGGTGCTCGAGGCCTCCCGGCTGCGGGGCCGCTCCGCCGACCACGTCCTGCTCTCCGGCCCGCCCGGGCTCGGCAAGACGACCCTGGCCATGATCATCGCCGAGGAGATGGGCGCTCCTCTGCGGATCTCCTCCGGGCCGGCCATCCAGCACGCCGGCGACCTCGCCGCGATCCTCTCCTCCCTGACCGAGGGGGAGGTGCTGTTCCTCGACGAGATCCACCGCATGTCCCGGCCCGCCGAGGAGATGCTCTACATGGCCATGGAGGACTTCCGGGTGGACATCGTGGTGGGCAAGGGCGCCGGCGCCACGTCCATCCCGCTGGACCTGCCGCCCTTCACCCTGGTGGGCGCCACCACCCGCGCGGGCCTGCTGCCCGGCCCGCTGCGCGACCGCTTCGGCTTCACCGGCCACCTCGAGTTCTACTCCGTGGAGGAGCTCGAGCTCGTGCTGCGCCGCTCCGCCGGGCTCATGGACCTCGCGATGACCGCCGAGGGCTTCGCCGAGGTCGCCTCCCGGTCCCGGGGCACCCCGCGCATCGCCAACCGGCTGCTGCGCCGGGTGCGGGACTGGGCGCTCGTGCACGGCATCGAGCGGATCGACGCCCGCACCTCGTCCGCCGCCCTCGACATGTACGAGGTGGACACCCGCGGCCTCGACCGCCTGGACCGCTCGGTGCTCGAGGCGCTCGTGACGAAGTTCGGCGGCGGGCCGGTGGGCCTGTCCACCCTGGCGATCGCCGTGGGGGAGGAGACCGAGACGGTCGAGACCGTGGCCGAGCCCTACCTGGTCCGCGAGGGCCTGCTCGGCCGGACGCCCCGGGGCCGGATCGCGATGGCCGCGGCCTGGGACCACCTGGGCCTGCGCCCGCCCGAGCACGCCGCGTTCAAGGACCCCGGGCTGCGGGCCGCCTTCGGCGGGACCGCGCCGGCGCCGGCCGCCGAGGACGTCCCGCCCCTGTTCGAGGACTGAGGCCCGGGCTCCGAGGACCGAGCACCGGGGACCGAGCGCCGAGGACCGGGACCGAGCGCCGCGGGCCGCCCCGGGCCCGTCCGCGGAGCGGCGGCCGTCCACCGGGCGCCGTCCAGGACGCGGACAGGCTGGATCGCCTACCATGGTGAGGACACCCACCACCGATCGAACGGAAGTCCGTGAGCCCGCTCCTCACCACCCAGTCCCTCGCCGCCCAGGCCCCCCAGTCCACGGGAGGCGGCACCGCCTGGCTGCTGCCGCTGATGCTGGTGGCCATGGTGCTCCTGCTCTGGCTGCCCATGCGGCGGCAGAAGAAGGCCATGGCCCAGGTCAAGGAGAAGCAGGCGGCCATGGGCCCCGGCACGGAGGTCATGACGAACTACGGCCTCTACGGCACGGTGCGCTCGATCGACCGGGACACCAACAAGGTCGTCCTCGAGATCGCCCCCGGCACCGCCGTGACCGTGCACCTGCAGACCGTCACCACGGTCGTCGAGGACGAGACGGCACCCGCTCCGGCCCCCGTGACCGAGGCGGAACCGTCGGTGATCGAGCCCGACGCCCCCGGCACCGGGTCGACCCCCGTCGACCCCCTCGACGACGACACCCGGCGCGATCCCGGGCAGCGCAACGACTGACCCCCCACACGGGACGACGGGCCGACCACTGGTCGGCCCGTTCCCATGCACAGGCCCGGCAGCACCGGGCCGTCGTTCGTAAGGAAGACCATGGCACTGACCACACGCAAGACCCCCGGTGACCCCGGGGCCGCCGCACCGGACGGCACGCCCGGGCGGGGCGGCTCGACCGCGCCGGCACGCTCGGGGGTGCGGGCCGCCCTCTCGACCGCCCGGCGGTCCCTGATCGGGCTGCTGGTGCTGCTCGCCCTGCTGGGCGGGCTGCTGGCCTGGGGCGCGGGCACCGACCGCACCGGCTGGGGGCCCAAGCTGGCCCTCGACCTCGAGGGCGGCACCCAGATGATCCTCTCCCCGTCCCTGCAGGGGGAGGACGCCGGGGAGGAGGTCTCCCCGGAGCAGCTGGACCAGGCCGTGGAGATCATCCGCCAGCGCGTCGACGGCTCCGGCGTGGCCGAGGCGGAGATCGCCACCCAGTCCGGCGACAACATCGTGGTCTCCATGCCGGGCGTGCCCTCCGCCGAGACCCGCGAGCTCATCCAGACCTCGGCGCAGATGAACTTCCGGCCCGTGCTCACCACCGCCGCGGCGGAGCCGGTCCCCGAGGACCAGCGCGCCACCGACGAGGAGCTGCCCGAGCCCACCGCCGAGCCGACCGACGCCTCCGACCCGAACTGGATCACCCCGGAGCTGTTCCGGGAGTTCGAGGCGACCGACTGCACCGCGCCGCAGTCCCCCGAGGAGCGGGAGACCCAGGAGCCCGGCGAGCCGATCGTCGCGTGCGAGCCCGAGACCGGCACCAAGTACCTCCTGGGACCCGTGGAGATCCAGGGCACCGGGATCGAGGACGCCTCCTACGGCACCGCCCAGAACTCCCAGGGCGTGTCCCTCAACCAGTTCGCCGTGAACCTCCAGTTCGGCCCGGAGGCCACGGACACCTTCCGGCAGCTCTCCGAGCGGCTCTACGGGATCGGCACCGCCACGTCCGGCGACCCCCGCAGCCAGTTCGCGATCCTGCTGGACGGCCAGGTGGTCTCCGCCCCGTCGATGAACGCCGTGATCTCCGACGGCCAGGCCCAGATCACGGGCCAGTTCACCGAGGAAGAGGCGAAGTTCCTGGCCGAGCAGCTCAAGTACGGCGCGCTGCCGATGAGCTTCGACATCCAGTCCGAGCAGCAGATCTCCGCGACCCTGGGCGCCGACCAGCTGCGGATGGGCATCATCGCCGGGATCATCGGCCTGGTGCTCGTGTGCGTGTACTCGCTCTTCCAGTACCGGCTGCTGGGCCTCGTGACCATCAGCTCGCTCGTGGTCGCGGGCGTGCTCACCTGGCTCGCGATCACCCTGCTGGGCTGGTCCGCGAACTACCGCCTGTCCCTGGCCGGCGTGGCGGGCCTGATCGTGGCGATCGGCCAGACCGCGGACTCGTTCATCGTCTACTTCGAGCGCATCCGCGACGAGATCCGCAGCGGCCGCTCCATCCCGGCGGCCGTCGACCACGGCTGGCAGCGCGCCCGCCAGACCGTGCTCGCGTCCAAGGCCGTGAACCTGCTGGCCGCGGCCGTGCTGTACTTCGTGGCCGTGGGCAACGTGCGCGGCTTCGCCTTCACCCTCGGCCTGACCGCGATCGCCGACCTGCTCGTCGTCTTCCTCTTCACGCACCCGGTGATGGTCACGCTCGCCCGCACCCGCTACTTCGGCGGCGGCGGGAAGCACTCGGGGCTCAGCCCCGAGGCCCTCGACGCGGTGCCCCTGTACCGGGGCGCCGGCCGGCTGCGCGAGCCGCAGGCGGAGCACGACGGCCTGACCATCGCCGAACGGCGCCGCCGCGCGGCACGGACCGCGCCGGAGGACCCCCCGTCCGCGGCGGCTCCGGACGGCGCGCCGGTCGGCGCGTCGTCGTCCGCCGCCCGCACCCCCGAGGAGAACGCCTGATGTCCAAGTTCGCAGATTTCGGCAACGCCCTGCACAGCGGACGGACCTCCTACCCCTTCGTGGGCCGGGCCAAGCAGTGGCTCGCCGTCGTGGGCGTCCTCGTGCTGCTGTCCCTGCTCGTGCCCGTGGCCAAGGGCGGCTTCAACCTCGGCATCGACTTCACCGGCGGGTCCGAGTTCACCGTGTCCTCCGTGGCCGACCCCGACATCGAGACCGGCCGGGAGGCCGTCACCGAGTCCTCGGACGCCGCCGGCGTGGAGGTCACCAACATCGCCCCGGAGACCGTCCGGGTGCGCACGGAGCAGCTCGACGACGACCAGACCCTGGCCGTCAAGGACGCCCTGGTCGACGCCTACGGCGTGAGCGAGCAGGAGGTCACCTCCAACTTCGTGGGTCCCACCTGGGGCGCCGGCGTCACCACCCAGGCCCTGCAGGGCCTCGTGGTCTTCGTGGTCCTGGCCACCGCCCTGATGGCCCTGTACTTCCGCACCTGGAAGATGTCCGTCTCGGCGGTCGCCGGCATGCTCGCCTCGGTGGCGATCACCGCCGGGATCTACTCGCTCGTGGGCTTCGAGGTCACCCCGTCGGCGGTGATCGGCTTCCTCACGGTGCTCAGCTACTCGCTCTACGACTCCGTGGTGGTCTTCGACAAGGTCCGGGAGAACACGGAGGGGCTGCTCGACGGCACGGCCCCGCCGGAGCGGGCCGGCCGGAGGTTCTCCGACCAGGTGAACCTCGCGGTCAACCAGACGCTGGTGCGCTCCATCAACACCTCCGTGGTGGGCATCCTGCCGGTCGGCTCGATCCTGTTCATCGGCTGGCTCGTCCTGGGGGCGGGCACCCTCAAGGACCTCTCGCTGTCCCTGTTCGTCGGCATCATCGTGGGCACCGCGGCCACCCTGTTCGTGGCCGCGCCCCTCTACGCGCTGCTGCGCCGCGGCGAGCCCGCGGTCCAGGAGCAGGAGGCCCGCGCGGGGGCGCCCGTCGAGCGTGCCGCCGAGGAGGCCGCGGCGCACTAGACTGTAGCCACCGTAGGGCGGGCCGTGCAGGAGCGGCCCCCCGCACAGCAGCACACGTCGAACCCGAACCGGAGGCGACGACCGGGGCGGCGGCCGCACGGCCGCCGCCCCGCGTGCATCGATGGGAAGGAAGTCTCGGTCATGAGCTCGTCCGACGACGGGGCCGTCCCCGCGGACCAGGCCGCCGCACCGACCCCGCCGCGCCGGTCGGACATGGCCGGCACCCACTACGTGGTGCCCGCGTCCCGGCCGCTCCTGGGCCGCGCCGTGTTCCCGGGGCGCAGCGACCGCACCCGGTCGAGCCTGTCCTACCTGTCCGGGCGGCCCATGGACCACTCGCCGATCCTCGAGCCGCTGCTGCACACCGTGCGCGCCACCCACCCGGAGGAGGACCTCGAGGTCCTGCAGCGCGCCTTCAAGGTCGCCGAGAAGTGCCACGAGGGCCAGAAGCGCAAGAGCGGCGACCCGTACATCACCCACCCCGTGGCCGTGACCACGATCCTCGCCGAGCTCGGCATGACGGGCGCCACCCTCGTGGCCGCCCTGCTCCACGACACCGTGGAGGACACGGACTACACCCTCGACCAGCTGCGCGCCGAGTTCGGCGAGGAGGTCGCCGCCCTCGTGGACGGCGTGACGAAGCTGGACAAGGTCCAGTACGGGGACGCCGCGCAGGCCGAGACCGTGCGCAAGATGATCGTGGCGATGGCCAAGGACATCCGCGTGCTCGTCATCAAGCTCGCCGACCGGCTGCACAACGCCCGCACCTGGCGCTTCGTCTCGCAGACCTCGTCCTCGAAGAAGGCCCGCGAGACCCTCGAGATCTTCGCCCCGCTGGCCCACCGCCTCGGCATGAACACCATCAAGTGGGAGCTCGAGGACCTGGCCTTCGCGGCGCTCTACCCCAAGGTCTACGAGGAGATCGTGCGGATGGTGGGGGAGCGCCAGCCCCAGCGCGAGCGGTCCCTGGCCAAGATCCGGGAGCGGATCGCCCTGGACCTCTCCGAGGCGGGCATCGAGGCGACCATCACCGGCCGGCCCAAGCACTACTACTCGATCTACCAGAAGATGATCGTGCGGGGGAAGGACTTCGACGAGATCCAGGACCTGCAGGCGGTGCGGGTCCTGGTGAACACGGTGCGCGAGTGCTACGCGGCGCTGGGCGCCCTGCACGCGCGGTGGCGGCCGCTGCCGGGGCGGTTCAAGGACTACATCGCCATGCCGAAGTTCAACATGTACCAGTCCCTGCACACCACGGTCATCGGCCCGGACGGGCGGCCCGTGGAGATCCAGATCCGCACCCACGAGATGCACCGCCGGGCCGAGTACGGCGTGGCCGCGCACTGGAAGTACAAGGACCAGGCCAACCAGGCCAACTCGGCGACCCCGAAGGCCCAGGAGGGGGACCTCGCCTGGCTGAGCTCGCTCGTGTCCTGGCAGGAGGAGACCCAGGACTCCTCCGAGTTCCTCGACTCCCTGCGCTACCAGATCAACACGTCCGAGGTGTACGTGTTCACCCCCAAGGGCGAGGTCATGGCCCTGCCCGCCGGCTCCACGCCCGTGGACTTCGCCTACGCCGTGCACACCGAGGTGGGGCACAAGACCATCGGGGCCCGCGTCAACGGCAAGCTCGTGCCCCTGTCCTCGGAGCTCCAGCACGGGGACTGGGTGGAGGTGCTGACCTCCAAGTCGGAGCACGCCGGGCCCTCGCAGGACTGGCTGAAGTTCGTGCAGTCCCCGCGGGCCCGCAACAAGATCCGGCAGTGGTTCTCCAAGGAGCGCCGCGAGGAGGCGATCGAGAAGGGCAAGGACGCGCTCACCCGCGCGCTGCGCAAGCACCACCTCCCCCTGCAGCGCACGCTCACCCAGGAGTCCCTGCTCGCGGTGGCCCAGGACTTCCACCGCACCGACATCAGCTCCCTCTACGAGGCGATCGGCTCCGACGTGGTCAGCGCCCAGAGCGTGGTCGAGAAGATCGTGGGCGACCTCGGCGGGGCGGACGGGGCGGAGGAGGACTTCGCGGAGACCACCATCGCCACCCAGCCGGTGCGCCCGCGCGTGTCCGACTCCGGGGTGACGGTCCAGGGCGCCTCCGACGTCTACGTCAAGCTCGCCCGCTGCTGCACGCCGGTGCCGCCGGACGAGATCATGGGCTTCGTGACCCGCGGCGCCGGCATCTCCGTGCACCGCAAGGACTGCGCCAACATGCTCGCCCTGACGTCCACGGAGCGGGTGGTCGAGGTCGAGTGGGCGCCCACCCAGTCCAGCGTGTTCCTGGTCGAGATCCAGGTGGAGGCCCTCGACCGCAAGTCCCTGCTCTCGGACGTCACCCGGGTGCTCTCGGAGAACCACGTCAACATCCTCGCCGCCTCGGTGCACACCTCGAAGGCGCGGCTGGCGATCTCCCGCTTCGCCTTCGAGATGGGCGATCCGCGCTACCTGGACCACGTGCTCAACCAGGTCCGCCGCATCGACGGGGTCTACGACGTCTACCGCACCTCGGGCAACCGGCCCATCTCGGAGCCGTCCTCGCGCTGACGCGGTCGCTCCTGGAGCCGTCCTCGCGCTGACGCGGTCGCTCCTGGAGCCGTTCTCGCGCTGACGCGGTCGCTCCCGGGATCCGTCCTCGCACCGGCCTGGTCACTCGCGGAAGCCGTCCTCGCGCCGCCCCGGCCGCTCCCGGAGCCGTCCGCGCCCGCCGCCGTCAGCGCAGCGGGCGCCCGACGGCGCGGGCGGCACGGCGGACCCGCAGCAGCGCCGCCTGCCGGCCGGGCATCCGCTCGAAGCTCTCGAGCGCGGCCTGGACCAGCGGGGGCGGGCAGTGCAGGTGCGGGGCGTGCATGAGCTTCTCCAGGGCCGCGAGCCCCTCCCGCCCCGGCACGTGCAGGGCCAGGTCCACGGCGGTGCGCAGCGGCGTGGTGACGTGCACCGGCCCGGCGTCGTGGACGTCGTAGCCGCCCAGGGTGACCTGGTGCAGCGCCAAGCCCTCCGGCACCGGGGACATCGTGGTGCGGCGCAGCTTGTCCAGCAGCACCGGCAGGATGCTGGGGCGTCCGGCGCAGTCGTAGAACCACGCGGCGGAGAGCCGTCCGAGCACCCCGCGCCGCAGCAGGTGCGGGGGCAGCTGGGCCTCCAGGGCCGCGACCTTCACCGCCCGGGTCACGGGACGGCCGCGCAGCACGTGGGCCTCCAGCACCACGGGGACGAGCACCCCGTCCGTGACGAGGGCCGAGAGCTCGGTGCGCGAGAAGGGGCGCGCCGGCAGGAACAGGGTGTCGGGATGCCAGGGCGGGACGTCCATGGGGCCACTCTCGCCCACGGCCCCGGCACGGGAAAGGCCCCGCGGGGCGCTGTGGACAGCGCGGCCGCGGGGCCTTCCGGTGCGCCTGCGCTCAGCGCAGGTCCGCCGCGGAGCGGCGCAGGGTCTCCAGCCACTGGCGGCTGGTGGCGAGCTCGCCCTCCAGCTTGGCCGCGCGCTTGGTGTCCCCGGTGGACTGCGCCCGGGCCAGTGCCGCCTCCTGGTCCTCGATCTTCGACTCGAGCTGCGTGAGCATCGAGTTGGACCGGGCCTTGGTCTCGGGGTTGGAGCGCTGCCACTTCTCGTCCTCGGCCTGGCGCACGGCGTCCTCCACGGTGCGCAGCTCGGCCTCCACCCGGCGCATGTGGGCGCGCGGGACCTTCCCCGCCTGCTCCCACCGGTCCAGGATGTCGCCGAGCGCCCGCTTGGCGGCCTTGAGGTCCGTGATCGGCAGCAGGGCCTTCGCCTCGGCGAGCAACTGCTCCTTCACGGCGAGGTTGCCCTCGAACTCCTGGTCGATCCGGTCGTTGTCGGCCTTGCGCGCCGCGAAGAAGGTGTCCTGGGCGGCGCGGAACCGCGCCCACAGGGCGTCGTCGTCCTTCTTGGACGCGCGCTTGGACTCCTTCCACCGGTCCATCAGCCGGCGGTACTCGGCGGCCGTGGCGCCCCAGTCGGTGGAGCCGGACAGGGCCTCCGCCTCGGCGATGAGGGCCTCCTTGGCCTTCTTGGCCTCGGCGTTGTCGGCGTCCAGCTGCGAGAAGAACGCGCGGCGGTGCCGGTCGAACGTGGTGCGCGCGGTGCGGAACCGCTTCCACAGGGCGTCCTCGGCGGCCCGGCCCAGCCGGATGCCGGACTTCTGGTGGGTCTTCCACTGGTCGAACAGCTCGGCCATCCGGGCCGAGGACTGCTTCCACTGCGTGCGCTGGGGGTCCTGGGCGGCGATCTGCTCCGCCTCCGCGACGATCGCCTCCCGCGCCGCGACGTTCTGGGCGCGCTGGGCCTCGTGGGCGGCCCGCTCGGCGGCCTCGAGCTCCCGGATCGCCGGGCGCAGGGCCTCCAGGCGGGACTCGAGGCCCTTGACGTCCCCGAGCATCGTGCGCTGGCCGACCTGCTCGGTGAGGTGGTCCACCGTGCTGAGCATGTCCGCCGACGGCGCACCGGCGGCCACCCGCTGCTCCAGCAGGGCCACCTGCGCCTCGACGTCGTCGAACTTCCGGGCGAAGTAGCCCAGCGCCTCGTCCTCGGTGGCGTCCGGGAACTGCCCGCAGAGGACCTCCTCGCCGTCGACGACCACGTAGACGTGGCCGTCCTCGGTGACCCGGCCGAAGGCCCGGGCGCGCGCCACGGACTCCGGGGAGGCCAGCGCCGGGGCGGCCGGGGCCGCGGGCGTGGGCGCCGCCGCCGGGCCGGGGGAGGCCTGGGCGGGGGCCGCCGGGGCGCCCGGTCTCGGGGCCCCCGGCTTCGGCACGGGCCCCGGGGTGGGGGCGGGGCGGGGCGTGGGCTGGTCGTCGGATTCGAGACGTTCTGTCACCGCTGAAACTCTTTCGCTCTCGCCGGGGCTGCGGCACCGGGAACGTGCCCGGCGTCGTCGCCCGGCTCCGGACAATCGTCAGCCCCATACTACCGAGGACGCCTCATCCGGCCGCCGCGGGCCCGCGGTGCGTCCGGCGGCCGGGCGCACCGCGGTGCTTTGGGCGGTGCGCCCGGGGATCCCTAGGATGAGTGCGGAACCGTCGGGCCCGCCCGGGCCGACCGTCCACCCGCCCCGCCGTCGACCCACCCGAGGAGCACGTCCCCATGGCCCGCAAGACCTCCCTGTCCGGTTTCCCCGAATGGCTTCCGGAGGAGCGTCTGGTCGAGCTGCACGTCCTCGACGTCCTGCGGGAGACCTTCGAGCTGCACGGCTTCTCCTCGATCGAGACCCGCGCCGTCGAGACGGTCGGGCAGCTGCTGCGCAAGGGCGAGATCGACAAGGAGGTCTACGTCGTCTCCCGGCTGCAGGAGGACGAGGACGCCCCGGCCGAGCGCGGTGACGACCAGCTGGCCCTGCACTTCGACCTCACCGTGCCCTTCGCCCGGTACGTGGTGGAGAACGGCGGGCACCTCGCCTTCCCGTTCCGCCGCTACCAGATCCAGAAGGTGTGGCGCGGCGAGCGCCCCCAGGAGGGCCGCGCCCGTGAGTTCACCCAGGCCGACATCGACGTGGTGGGCGACGGCACGCTGCCGTTCCGCTACGACGTGGAGCTCGCGCTCGTGATGATCGACGCCCTGTCGAAGCTGCCCATCCCGCCGTTCGTGCTGCGCGTCAACAACCGCAAGCTCGCGGAGGGCTTCTACCAGGGCATCGGGCTGCAGGACACCGCCGGCGTGCTCCGCAACATCGACAAGCTCGAGAAGATCGGCCCCGAGCGGGTGGCCCAGGCACTGTGCGAGGAGGTCGGCGCGACCCCCGAGCAGGCGCAGGCCGCCCTGCAGCTCGCGGCGATCCGCACCGAGGACACCTCCTTCGTGGACCGGGTCCGCGCGCTCGGGGTGAACACCCAGCTGCTCGAGGAGGGCCTGCGCGAGCTGGCCGAGGTGGTCGGGGAGGCCTCGCGCCGCGCCCCCGGCACGGTGGTCGCCGACCTCTCGATCGCCCGCGGCCTCGACTACTACACCGGCACCGTCTACGAGACGGTGCTCGTGGGCCACGAGCAGCTGGGCTCCGTGTGCTCCGGCGGGCGCTACGAGTCCCTCGCCTCCACCGGCAAGAAGACCTACCCGGGCGTGGGACTGTCCGTGGGCGTGACCCGGCTCGTGTCCCGCATCCTCTCCCAGGGGATGGCCGCGCCCTCCCGCAAGGTCCCCACCGCGGTGCTGGTCTCCCTGGTGGACGAGGAGTCCTGGTCCTCGGCCCAGGACGTGGCGCAGCAGCTGCGCGAGCGCGGCGTCGCGTGCGAGGTCTCCGCGAGCGCGGCGAAGTTCGGCAAGCAGATCAAGTACGCCGAGCGCCGCGGCATCCCCTTCGTGTGGTTCACCGTGCGCGGTGAGGACGGCTCGCTCGCGCACGAGGTCAAGGACATCCGCTCCGGCGAGCAGGTCCGCGCCGACCCGGCCTCGTGGACGCCGCCGGCCGAGGACCTGCGCCCGGTCGTGCGGGCCGTCGGGTCCTGATCGCGCGGGCCCCCGCCGGCCCCGGCCGGCCCGAGCCGGCCCTCACCGCCGCCGAGCCCCCACTCTCCGGACGCCCGTTCCGCCGAGTCCCCAGTCGGGCCGCGATTCCCCAGTCCTTTTCCTGGGGAACTGCGACCCGAGTGGGGACTCGGCGCTGGAAGGGAGCGTGTCTTGGGGGGTCGGCGCGGGACGGTGGCTCGTGACCGGGGGCTCGGCGCTGGTGGGGAATGAACCGTGGGGATTCGGCGCGGGACGGTGGCGGGTGACCGGGGGCCCGGCGCGCGGTCGCGGCGAGAGGCCGGGGAACCGGTGCGGCGGGGCCCGGTGCTGCGGGATCAGCGTCGCCGGGCCAGGACCAGGGCGCGCCCGGCCAGGCCCACGGCGAAGACGCCGAGCATGGTGACCACGGACTGCCACGGCAGCGTGAACGCCAGGACCAGGCAGCCGGCCAGACCGAGCGCGTTGACCGCCCGCGGCGCCCACCGGGGGCGCTGCGTCAGCGTGAGCGCCGAGAGGTTGGCCAGCGCGTAGTAGACGAGCACCCCGAAGCTCGAGAACCCGATGACCGTGCGCACGTCGCCGACCAGCACGAGCACCACCACGACCCCGGCCACGGCCAGCTCGGCAGCCCACGGCACCCGGTGCCGCCGCGACACCGCGCTCAGCGGCCCGGGCAGGTCCCGCTCGCGGGCCATGGCCAGGGCCGTGCGGGAGATCCCGGCGACCAGCGCCAGCAGCGCTCCCAGCGTGGCCAGGGCGGCGGCCGCGGTGACCACGACGGCGCCCGCGGTCGCCGGTCCCGCCGCCCAGCCGGCGTCCCGGACCACGGCCAGCAGCGGGGCGGTCGACGCGGCCAGCCGGTCGACCCCGAGGAAGCGCAGCAGTCCGAGACCGAGCAGCCCGTAGAGCAGCAGGGTGAACGCCAGCGCCCCCAGCACGGCCCGCGGTATGGTCCGCGCCGGGTCCCGGACCTCCTCGCCCATCGTGGCCACGCGGGCGTACCCGGCGAAGGCGAAGAACAGGGTCCCCGCCGCCGGCAGCACGCCCCACGCGGTGCCGTCCCACCCCGCGCCGTCCCGGCCGTCGGACCCCGCCCCGCCCGCGGCCGGACCGGTGCCCGCGAACAGCAGGACGACCACCGCCAGCAGGACCACCAGCACCGGGAGGACCAGCAGCTGTGTCAGCCGGGCCGTGCGGGTGACCCCGCCCAGGTTCACCGCCGTGAGGCCGAGGACCGCGGCCACGGCGAGCAGCCGCGCCCCGGCGTCGTCGGCCCCCGTGAGCTCCGCCGTGTAGAGGCCGAACGTCAGGGCCATCGCGGCCGCGGACGCGGTCTTGCCGGTCACGAACCCCCAGCCGGCCACGAAGCCCGGCCACGGGCCCAGCTGGCGGTTCGCGTACAGGTAGGCGCCGCCGGAGGCGGGGTGGACGGCGGCCAGCTGGGCGGTGGAGCTCGCGTTGCACCACGCGACCACGGCAGCCAGCAGCAGGGCCAGCGGCAGCTGGGGACCGGCGAGCGCCGCGGCCGGGGCGAAGGCCACGAACACCCCGGCCCCGACCATCGAGCCCACGCCGATCACGGCCGCGTCGACGGTGCCGAGGCGGCGGGCGAGGGCGGGGTGGCCGGGGGAGGTGCTCATGGTCGTCCTGTCGTCGTCCTGGGGTCCGAGGGGCGGCCTGTAAACTCGTCCCGGAACGAGAGTAGGGGCACCGGGGAAACACCGGACCAACGCGCGATGAGCGCGGCCCCGTCCGCACCTCCCGAACAACGAAGGGTTTTTCAGTGCTGCGCACCCACAACCTCGGCGCCCTGCGCGCCGAGCACATCGGAGAGACCGTCACGCTGGCCGGCTGGGTCGGCCGGCGCCGCGACCACGGAGGAGTGGCCTTCCTGGACCTGCGCGACGCCTCCGGGGTCGCCCAGATCGTGGTGCGCGACGAGGCGGACTTCCACCACCTGCGCAACGAGTTCGTGCTGCAGGTCACCGGCACGGTGGAGCGCCGCCCCGAGGGCAACGAGAACCCGGCGCTGGCCACCGGCGAGGTCGAGGTCATGGCCGAGACCGTGACCGTGCTCAACACCGCCGCCGCCCTGCCCTTCCAGATCGACGAGCACGTGGAGGTCGGCGAGGACGCGCGGCTGCGGCACCGCTACCTGGACCTGCGCCGGCCCGAGCCGGCCCGGATCATGCGTCTGCGCTCCGACGCCAACCGGGTGGCCCGCGAGATGCTGCACGAGGACGGGTTCACCGAGGTCGAGACGCCCACGCTGACCCGCTCCACGCCCGAGGGCGCCCGCGACTTCCTGGTCCCGGCCCGTCTGGCCCCGGGCTCCTGGTACGCCCTGCCGCAGTCCCCGCAGCTGTTCAAGCAGCTGCTGCAGGTCGGCGGGATCGAGAAGTACTACCAGATCGCCCGCTGCTACCGGGACGAGGACTTCCGCGCCGACCGCCAGCCGGAGTTCACCCAGCTCGACATCGAGGCCTCCTTCGTGGAGCAGGACGACGTCATCGCCCTCGGCGAGCGCATCGTGGCCGCCCTGTGGAAGCTCATCGACGTGGAGATCCCCACCCCGATCCGCCGGATGACCTACGCCGAGGCGATGGCCAGGTACGGCTCCGACAAGCCGGACCTGCGCTTCGGCCTCGAGCTCACCGAGCTGACCGAGTACTTCCAGGACACCACCTTCCGCGTGTTCAAGGCCCCCTACGTGGGCGCCGTGGTCATGCCGGGCGGGGCCTCCCAGCCGCGCCGCACCCTGGACGCCTGGCAGGAGTGGGCCAAGCAGCGCGGGGCCAAGGGCCTGGCCTACGTGCTCGTCGGGGAGGACGGCACCCTGAGCGGGCCGGTGGCCAAGAACATCACCGAGGCCGAGCGCGAGGGCCTCGCCGCCGCGACCGGGGCGCAGCCCGGGGACTGCATCTTCTTCGCCGCCGGCGAGCGGAAGTCCTCCCGCGCCCTGCTGGGCGCGGCCCGCGTGGAGATCGGCCACCGCACCGGGCTGATCGACGAGGACGCCTGGGCGTTCGTGTGGATCGTGGACGCGCCCCTGTTCGAGTCCGCGGCCGAGGCCGTCGAGTCCGGCGACGTGGCCGTGGGCGCCGGCCAGTGGACCGCCGTGCACCACGCGTTCACCTCGCCCAAGCCCGAGTTCCTGGACACCTTCGACCAGGACCCCGAGCACGCGCTGGCCTACGCCTACGACATCGTCTGCAACGGCAACGAGATCGGCGGCGGATCCATCCGCATCCACCAGCAGGACGTGCAGCGGCGGGTCTTCGAGGTCATGGGCATCGGCCGCGAGGAGGCGGACGAGAAGTTCGGTTTCCTGCTCGAGGGCTTCCGGTACGGCGCGCCCCCGCACGGCGGCATCGCCTTCGGCTGGGACCGCGTGGTCGCCCTGCTGGCCGGCACGGACTCCATCCGCGAGGTCATCGCGTTCCCGAAGACCGGCAACGGCTACGACCCGCTGACCGCCGCACCGGCGCCGATCACCCCGCAGCAGCGCAAGGAGGCCGGGGTGGACGCCGAGCCCGAGGCCAAGTCCGGTGCCGGGGCGCAGCCCGGAGCCCGGGAGAAGAAGCCGGTCGACGCCTGAGCCGTCCACGGTGCCCATGGGGGCCGGGTCCGGTCGTGCACGACGACGACGGGCCCGGCCCCCGCGCATGCTGGCCCGGCAGCGCAGGTCGGGCCGTGCCGTCCCGGCCCGGCGGGCCCGGCTGCGCAGACCCGGCAGCGCAGACCCGGCAGCGCAGGCCCGGCCGAACCGGTGCGCGTGAGCTGCTGCGCCCGAGCCGGTCGGTGCGCGCAGTCAGTCGAGCAGGCTCTCCAGGTGCGGGGTGCGCTCGTGGGCGCCCGGCAGGGGGTCGCGGCCCCGGCCCAGGAGGTACCACAGCGGGACCACCAGCAGCCCGAGCAGCAGGCCCACCCACACCCACGAGGCGGTCAGCGCGTACTCCGCGGCCGTCAGCACGAGGGCGACGGCCATGAGCACCGTGCCCACCGCGCCGAGCGCCCTCGCCCCGGCGCTCCGGCCGAGCTTCACGACCGCCGCGCACGCCAGGCCGTAGTAGAGGGCCACGAGCACCGAGATGATCCCGATCGAGTCGTCGAACAGGGGCCCGGAGAAGGCCATCCACGCGGCCGCGAGGGCTGCGGTGGTCCACGTGGCGAAGGACAGGGACAGGAAGCGGCGCGGGAGGTGCCCGCCGCGGGCCATGGACATCAGGCCGCGGGAGGTGGGGATCATCGTGGTGCCGATGGAGGCGCCCGCGGAGACCGCCACGAGCGCGGCCAGCAGCGGGGAGGCCACCGAGGAGCCCGGGGCGTAGGCCCAGCCGATGGCGGCGTAGGCGGCGGCCACCACGCCCAGGGCGATCCACGCCGAGACCCGCGGCGCGCGCTGGGTGGTGGACTCCTCGGTCAGCGAGAACGTGGAGTCCCACCCCCAGTACAGGAACAGGGCCAGCAGCAGGGCCGCCGCCACGTCCCCGGCCGACACGCCGGCGCCGGTCGCGAGCTCCGCGGCCCCGTAGAACCCGGTCCACTCCCCGTCCTCGGCGCTCGTGCCGGGCGGGAGGGCCGGCGCGGTGCGCACGGCCCACACCAGCACGCCCACCCCGATCAGCTGCAGCACGGCCAGGACCCACTGCACGGCGGCCGAGACCCGGATCCCGGTCGAGGAGACCGCCGCGAAGGCCGCCATGAGCACGACGGCCACGGCGGTCGTGGTCCAGGGCCCGGCGCCGATCCCGAGGGCGAACAGGGCGGAGTCGGCCGTGACCCAGGCCAGGGAGGCGAGCACGAGGGTCGCCGAGAGCCACAGCCCCCAGCCGCCCAGGAACCCCGTGAACGCCCCGTAGGCCTCCCGGGCCCACCGGTAGACGGTGCCCTGGTCCTCGTAGAGCGCGTCCAGGCGGGCGAAGCACAGTGAGACGACCGCCATGGGGAGCACGGCGCCGACCAGGACCACGGGGGTCCAGGCGCCCACCAGGGCGTGGATCAGCCCCACCGTGACCACGGCCGAGTACAGCGGGGCGATCGAGGTGGACCCGATGACCGCCGAGGTCGTGGTGGAGATCGACCGGGGGAGCAGGTGGGTGGTCACAGCAGGCCCTTCTTGTCGATGATGTTCGGGACGAAGCGGCAGTAGTAGTCGGTGAGCGGGCCGTCGGACTCCCGGATCCCGATGCCGGCCGCGCCGGCCTCGCCCACCACCCAGGAGCCGATGACCGGGTGGTTCGGGGCGCCGTCGGAGCCCGGGAAGCTCCGGACGGGGGTGTAGGCCTGCCACACGTCCAGCGGCGAGTCGTGGGGGTGCTCCGCGCGGATCCGCACGTCGCGGGCGTGCACCTCGATGCCGTCGCCCTCGCGGCCGAACACGGGCTTGCGCACCCACTCCCGCAGCTCACCGGGCCCGTCCGGGTGGGCGGCCAGCAGGTTCTCGTGGCCGGGGAAGCACCGCCACAGGGCCACGAGCAGGAGCTTGTTGGACTGGAACATCTTCCACGGCGGCTCGTACCAGTGGTGCATCAGGGTGGGGTCCTCGAGCACGAACGCCCCGGGCACGTCGTCGACCATCTGCTCCCACGGGTGCAGGGCGAAGATCTCCTCGATGGGCCCCACCACCACGGGGTGGTCCACGTCCCCGGTGGCGTGCACCCAGCCGCGGGACCGGGTGTCGTAGCGGACGTCCTCGACGGGCAGCAGGACGGTCCGGTAGCCGGCCTCGGCGGCGGTGTTCGCCAGGACCGCGGCGTTGGCGGCGTCCTCCCCGGACTCCTCCGCACGGGTGTAGGCCACGTGCAGGGTCTTCGTGGCCGAGAACGGCAGCCGCTGCCGCCACCGCTCCACGAGCATGGGCCACAGCCCGTTGAGCTGGTCGAACTCCGGGTGCTCCTCGCCCAGGCCCGGGAACAGCGCCTCGACGCGGCTCCACTGGCAGATCGCCCCCTCCACCAGACCGGTGGGGGTGTCGCCGTTGAGCTCGAGCATCTTCGGCGGGCCCGTCCCGTCCCAGGCCAGGTCGAAGCGGCCGTAGATCGAGGGCTCCCGCAGCCGCAGGGAGTGCTGGGCGAGCTCGAAGGCCGCCTCGGACAGGCCCAGCGTGCCCAGGGCGCCGGTGGCCAGGTACCGGGCGGCCTCGGCGCACATCCGGTGCAGCTCGTCCGTGACGGACTCCAGCTCGTCCACCTCGTCGGGGGAGAAGACGTAGGCGGCCGTCTCGTTCCAGTAGGAGAAGCGCCGGCCGTCGGGGCGCTCGGTGAGGGCGTAGGTGAGTCCCTCGTCGCGCACGGTCCGCTCCCAGCCGGGGCGCGGGGCGAGGCCGTCGATGCGCCGCATCAGGAGCCCCAGCCGGTCTTCGAGCCGCCGAAGCCGCGCGAGACGCCGCTCTTGCCCACGGCGGTCCCGTCCCGGGGCAGCCCGCGGGCCACGGTGGCCGAGGCCGGCGGGCGGCCGGTGGTCCAGCCCGCCGAGGACGGCACGGGCGAGCCGACGGCGGGCACGGGCGCCGCGCGGGAGGAGCTCATGAGCACCCACATCGGGAAGAAGCCGCCGACCCGAGGGCCGCGGTCGTCCTCGCACTCGTCGTCGTCGACCCGGACGGGCTCCGCCCCGCCCTCCCCGTCCGGGTCCTCGACGCAGATGCGGGCGTAGTCGGAGTCCACCTCCTGGACGTCCTGGGTCTCCTGGCCGCAGCCGGTCAGGGCGATCGTCAGGGCGCCGATCGAGGCGGCGGCCATGGTCCGTGAGGAGGGGCGGGGCGGCATGCTGGACCTTCCGGGACGAGGACGGGACGAGGACGGGGCAGGAGCGGGCCGCCGGCGCGTGCGCCCGTGCGGACTCCCCCGAGCGTACGACGTCCCGGCCGCCGCCGGGCGTCCCGCGACCGTGCCGTGCCCGGACGGCGGGCACCACCGCGCGCCCGCGCCCGGGCCGAAGGGTGTGCGGGCGCAACCGGACGCAACATGGGTCCCGCCGCCGGTGCCCCGCAGTAGGCTTCCGTCACGTCCGGGGCCGTGTCCCGTCCCCGCCGCAGCACCCCAGGGGAGCCCATGAGCCGTGATCCCGCCGCCGCCCGCACCGCCCTGCTCGACGCCGGGGCCTGGTTCGCCGAGCTCGTCGAGGAGCTCCGCCCGCACCACTGGACGCGTCCGGGCCCGGGCGTCTGGGACGTCCGGGCGCTGGTGGGCCACACCCACCGCGCGCTCGTGACGCTCGGCAGCTACCTCACGGTCCCCGCCGAGGACGAGACCTGCACCGGGGTGGCCCAGTACTACGCGCTCGCCGCGGCGGCCGCGGACCCGGCCGACGTCGCGGCCCGGGGCGTCGCCGCCGGCCACGAGCTCGGCCGGCACCCGGCCGACACCGTCCGGGCGTCGCTGGACCGCGCCCGGGACGCCCTCGCGCAGGTGCCGCTCGACGAGGACCCCCTGATCCGCACCGTGGTGGGCGGCACCCGGCTGCGCGCCTACGTGCCCACCCGCACGTTCGAGCTGGCCGTGCACGGACTCGACGTGGCCCAGGCCTGCGGGCTGGACCGGACGCCCCCGGAGCACGTCCTGGCCGACGCCGGGCAGACCCTGCTGGAGATCGCCGCCGACGGCGGGCACCTGCCCGGGATCCTGCTGGCGCTCACGGGCCGGCGGCCGCTGCCGCCGGGGTTCTCGGTCCTGCCCTGAACAAGGCCCGTCCCGTCCCAGGGAGCCGCGCTGCACGGGCCCGGGCCTCCGTCAGAGCACCCTGCCGGCGGTGGCCGCGTAGCCCACCCCGATGAGCACCCCGATCAGCGCGCCGACGACCGTCTGCGCCGAGGTGTGGTCCCCGGTGCGCACCCGCGAGACGGCCACCGCGAACGGCACCGGCGCGGCGGCGAGCGCCGCCCACGGGGCGGCGAGGACACCGAGGGCCACGGCCCAGCACGCCGCCATCGCCACGTGGGCCGAGACCTTCCACCGCAGCGTCACGAGCAGCAGCACCAGGATGCCCAGCAGCACGAAGCCCGCGGTCACCGGCACGATGACGGGGGCGCCCAGCGCGAGCTCGGCCACCACCACGAGGGCCGTCAGCAGCCCCGTGGCGGCGTAGACCGGCAGCCGCTGCGCCCGGGAGCGCACGAAGTGCCCGTCCACCCGCCCCCGGCGGGCCAGCACCCGCAGCACGAGCATCGGCAGCGACGCCACGACCACCGCCGTGCCCAGGCCCCACACGGCCCCGGGCCACCCGGCTCCCGACCAGCCGGCGAGCACCAGCAGGGACAGCACCAGCGGGGCCGGCGCGAACACCTCCGCCACCACTTCCGCCGGCACGGTGCTCGGCCGGGACGTCGTGCGCGCTGCTGTCATGGGACGAGGCTAGCGGTGCTCCCGGTCCGCCCGCGCCTGTGGTGGACTGGGGCGCATGCGCATCGTTCTGCAGCGGGCGGCCCGGGCCGCCGTGACCGTCGGAGGAGACGTCGTGGGGGCCATCGAGGAGCCGGGCCTCGTCGCCCTCGTGGGGGTGACGCACGACGACGACGCCGCGACCGCCGCGAAGCTCGCCGAGAAGACCTGGACGCTGCGGCTGCTCGCGGGGGAGCGGTCCTGCGCCGACCTCGGCGCCCCGGTGCTGGCGATCAGCCAGTTCACCCTCTACGGCGACGCCCGCCGGGGCCGGCGCCCCTCGTGGTCGGCGGCCGCTCCCGGACCCGTCTCGGAGCCGGTGTTCGAGGCCTACGTACGGGCCCTGCGGGAGCTCGGCGCGCGCGTGCAGACCGGGCGCTTCGGGGCGGCGATGCAGGTCGAGCTCGTCAACGACGGCCCGTTCACCCTGGTCCTGGACAGCGCCGAGCTGGAACGGCCCCGGCGGGCCTGAGCCCGGGACCGCCGTGCCCGGCCTCGGCGCCGCTCGCCCCTGACTCGCGGGGGGCGTCAGATCGGGGTGCGGGAGGCGGCCTCCTCGGTCCCCGTCCCCTTCCGCGCCCTGTGCCTCCGGGCACGGTCGAGCCTCGTGATGACGGGACCCGCGGTCACTCCGTGCAGCACGATGGAGGAGACGACCACCAGCCCCACGATGCGCCACAGGGCCTGGTCCTCCGCCGCGAACTCGCCCTCGGACAGGGCGTAGCCGAGGTAGTAGACGGAGCCGATGCCGCGCACGCCGAAGAAGGCGATCACGCCGCGCTCCCACGGGCCCGTCCGGCCGCCGAGCAGACCGATCCACCCGGCGAGGGGACGGACCAGCAGGAGGAAGGCCGCCGTGACGAGGACCTCGCGCCAGGTGAGACCGCTGAGCAGGCCGCGGGCCACGGCACCGCCCAGGAGCACGAGCACCACGACGGTCAGCAGCCGCTCGAGCTGCTCGATGTAGCTGTGCAGCACGCCGTGCACACCGTGGACCCGCTCGACCGCGCGGATGGTCACCGCGCACACGAACACGGCGACGAAGCCGTAGCCCTCGACCATCTCGGCCAGGCCGTAGGTGAGGAAGGTCGCGGCCAGGGCCACGAATCCCTCGGAGTGCACGGTCGTGCGGACGCTCTCGAGCGCGGAGCGCAGGAAGATCCGGCCCAGGAGCCGGCCCACCAGGAAGCCGACGAGGCAGCCGAGGGCGATCCGCCAGGCCACGTCCACGGCGAGGAAGTGCGGCAACCACGCCGCGGGGTCGGTGCCCACGAGGCTGAGGGCGATGGCGAGGTAGACGAAGGGGAAGGCCAGGCCGTCGTTGAGCCCGGCCTCGGAGGTGAGCCCGAACCGGACCTCGTCCTCGCCCTCGAGGTCGTCCTGGGTCTCCGAGGGCTCCCCGACCTGGACCTCGGAGGCCAGCACCGGGTCCGTGGGGGCGAGCGCCGCGGCCACGAGCACGGCGCCGGCCGCGCTCAGGCCCAGCACCGACCACCCGAGCAGCGCCGCCCCGAGCAGGCTCAGCGGCATGGCGATCCCCAGCAGCCGCCAGGTCGTGGCCCACCGCCTGAGCCCCGGCGGGCGGTCCAGCGCCAGCCCGGCACCCATCAGCGAGACGATCACGCAGACCTCGCTGAGGTGCACGGTGACGTCGCTGTAGGCCACCGGGTCCGGATCGGGCAGCCTGTCGGCCAGCGAGAAGACCACCGCGCCCGCGGCCAGGAACACCATGGGCATCGACACGGGTGCCCGCACGAGCAGACGGGGCAGCAGGGCGGCCGCGAACACGGCCAGACCGGCGGCGGCGAAGACCAGACTGGGGGGTTCGAACACCGGTACCTCGTCCCTCGGACGGCCGGGCGGGCTCCCGGGTGGAGCCCGCTCCTGGTCGACCGTCGTCCTGCGCCGTCCGCCCACCGGGGGAACCGACGTGATCAGCGTGCTGATCGTACGCCGATCGTCTCTCGTCCGACAGGCACGACGGGGACAGCCGCTAGCCTGAGGGGGTGACCGGCTCCCTCTTCGACGACCTCGACGCCTCCGACGGCGACCGGCGCGACGCAGCCGCGCCGGCCCGCCCCGCCGGGCGGGGACGGCGCACCCGCTCCCGGGCACCGCTCGCGGTGCGGATGCGCCCGCGCCGCCTCGACGAGATCGTGGGCCAGCAGCACCTGCTGAAGCCCGGCTCGCCGCTGCAGGTGCTGGCGGGGGAGGACCGGGGGCCGGCGGGACCGTCGTCGATCATCCTGTGGGGCCCGCCCGGCACGGGCAAGACCACCCTGGCCCACGTGATCGCCCGCGGGGTGTCCCGGAAGTTCGTGGAGCTCTCCGCGATCACCGCCGGCGTCAAGGACGTCCGGAAGGTCATGGAGGAGGCGCTCACCGACCGGGACCTGCACGGGCGCACCACGGTGCTGTTCCTCGACGAGATCCACCGCTTCACCAAGGCCCAGCAGGACGCGCTGCTGCCGGGGGTGGAGAACCAGTGGGTGGTGCTCGTGGCGGCGACCACGGAGAACCCGTCCTTCTCGGTGATCTCGCCCCTGCTCTCGCGCTCGCTGCTGCTGACCCTCCAGCCGTTGGAGCGCGCCGACATCGGGGCGCTGGTGGACCGGGCCGTCGCCGACCCCCGGGGCCTGAACGGCGAGGTGGAGCTCTCCCCGGAGGCCCGCGAGCACCTGCTGGACCTGTGCGGTGGGGACGCCCGCAAGGCCCTGACCGCCCTGGAGGCCGCCGCCGGGGTCGCACTCTCCGAGCAGCCGGCGGCGGTGGACCGCACCGGGGAGGAGGACGGTGAGGAGGACGGCGGGGAGGCCGGTGCGGAGGAGGCCCGCGGGCGTCCGGTCCCCGTGATCACCCGGGAGCACGCCGAGGAGGCCCTCGACCGGGCGGCGGTGCGCTACGACCGGAACGGCGACCAGCACTACGACGTGGTCAGCGCGTTCATCAAGTCGATCCGCGGCTCGGACGTCGACGCCGCGATGCACTACCTCGCCCGGATGATCGAGGCGGGGGAGGACCCGCGGTTCATCGCCCGCCGGCTCATCATCTCCGCCTCGGAGGACATCGGCACCGCCGACCCGACCGCCCTGCAGACCGCGGTCGCGGCCGCCGACGCGGTCCAGCTCATCGGCATGCCCGAGGGGCGGATCCCGCTGGCCCAGGCCGTGGCGCACCTGGCGACCGCCCCGAAGTCCAACGCCGCCTACACCGCGATCAACGAGGCCGTCGCCGACGTCCGGGCGGGCCGGGCCGGGCCCGTCCCGCTCCACCTGCGCGACGCCCACTACCCCGGCGCGGGCCAGCTGGGCCACGGCCGCGGCTACGTCTACTCCCACGACGAGCCCAACGGCGTGGCCGCCCAGCAGTACCCTCCGGACGAGCTCGTCGGCACCGACTACTACCGGCCGACCGAGCACGGCCGCGAGCGCGAGATCGCCCACCGCCTGGAGATCCTGCGGGGCATCGTCCGGGGCCGGTGAGGCGGGGTGCGCACCGGCCGCGCACCGAGGGGCCGGTGACCGGCGGGCTCAGCGGCCGAACAGGTGGCGCACCACCGCCGCGGCCGTGCGCTCGTCGAGGAGCAGGTCCGTGACCACGCCCGCGCGCAGCGCGCCCACCACGCCCGGCACCTTGTGGTCCCCCGCGGCCACGCACAGCCGGCGCGGGATCCGCCGCAGCTCCATGGGCGTCGGCCCGCTCGCCCGGCGGTTGTAGTCGATGTCCGCGTAGGTGCCGTCCTCGCGGAGGAACACGGTGCACACGTCGCCGACCACGCGGTGGGCGGACAGCTCCCGCAGCGCGTCCTCCGGCAGGTAGCCGCTGCTGTACACCTGGGAGATCATCGGCCCCCGGAAGGCCCCCACGCTGAACACCGCCAGGTCCGCCGCATTGCGCACCGCGAGCACCCGGCGCACCGAGGACTCCTGCCACATCAGCCGGCGGGTCTCCTCCTGGTCGAAGAACGCCGGGGTGGGGAAGGGCACCAGCGCCGCCCCGAAGGCCGTCGACATCTGCCCCAGCAGCGCCGAGGACTGCGCCGCGCCCGGAGAGCGGACGCTCACCGCACCGTTCATCTGCACCACGACGGCGTCCCGCACGGCCTTGGGCTGCAGGTGCCCCGCGATCGCCGAGGTCGTGGTCCCCCACGCGACCGCCAGCGTCATCCCGTCCCCGAACCAGTCGCCGAGCAGCCCGGCCGCGGCGCGCGCCACCGACTCCAGCCGCTGCGGCTCCGTGGCCGTGCGGGGCGTGCCCGCCACGTGCACCTGGACCCCGAAGGCCTCCCGCAGCCGGTGGGACAGGTCGTGTCCCGCGTGCGGCGGAGCACTCAGGCTGATCCGCACGATGCCCCGCTCCCGGGCGGCCTGCAGCATCCGCGAGACCGTGGGGCGGGAGACGCCGAACCGGTCCGCGACCGCCTCCATCGTCATGCCCTGCACGTAGTAGAGCTCCGCCGCGTGGTGGAGCTCGGCATCACCGTGCACGGTGTCCTCCTCGTGCTGCACGTCCGTTCATTCTCTTTGAGCATAGGTGCAATCCGGGACAGAGTGTGATGCAGAGCACGTTTCCATCCGCAACGACCCGCCACGAGGAGATCCCCACCATGGCTCACCCCGCACTCTCCAGCACCCAGCGCGACCGGGCGCTCGCCGAGCTCTCCGGCGGTCCCGAGCTCGACGTCCTCGTGGTCGGCGGAGGCATCACCGGCGCCGGCATCGCCCTGGACGCCGTGACCCGGGGGCTGCGCACCGGGATCGTCGAGGCCCAGGACTGGGCCGGGGGCACCTCGCAGTGGTCCTCCAAGCTCGTCCACGGCGGCCTGCGCTACCTCCAGCAGCTCGACTTCAAGCTCGTCTCCGAGGCCCTGCGCGAGCGGGAGCTGCTGCTCGACTTCCTCGCCCCCCACCTCGTCAAGCCCGTGCCCTTCCTGTACCCGCTGACCCACCGCTTCTGGGAGCGGCCCTACGTCACGGCCGGCATCGGCCTCTACGACGCCCTGGCCCACCTTGGCGCCAAGGTCGCGACCCTGCCCTACCAGCGCCACTACGGCTTCAAGGGCGTCCAGCGGGTCTTCCCCGACGTGAAGCCCGGCTCCATGGTGGGCGCCGTCCAGTACTGGGACGGCCAGGTCGACGACGCCCGTCTCGTCCTGACCATCGTGCGCACCGCAGTGCGCTACGGCGCCCTCGCCGCCAACCGGACGCGGGCGGTGGACTTCCCGAAGGACGACTCCGGCCGCGTCGTGGGGGCCACCGTCCGGGACCTCGAGACGGGCCAGGAGCACACGGTCCGGGCGAGGACCGTCATCGCCGCCACCGGGGTGTGGACCGAGCAGACCCAGGACCTGGCCCACGCCGAGGGCGGGCTGAAGGTGCTCGCCTCCAAGGGGATCCACATCATCGTGCCCCGCGAGCGGATCCGCGGCGAGAAGGGGCTGATCCTGCAGACCGAGAAGTCCGTGCTGTTCATCATCCCGTGGGCGAGGTACTGGATCATCGGGACCACCGACACCCCGTACCACCAGGACCTCGTGAACCCGGTGGCCACCGCGGAGGACATCGACTACGTCATCGACCACGCCAACGTGGTCCTGGACCGGCCCCTCACCCGCGAGGACGTCATCGGCACGTACGCCGGGCTGCGGCCGCTGCTGCAGCCCGGGACGAAGAAGGACGACGGGGACGCGCAGTCCACGAAGATCTCCCGCGAGCACACCGTGACCGAGGTCGCCCCCGGCCTGATCACGATCGCCGGCGGCAAGCTCACCACCTACCGGGTGATGGCCCGGGACGCCGTGGACCTCGCCCTGGGCGAGGAGCGGGCCGAGGCCGTCCCCTCGGTCACCGACCGGACGCCGCTGCTGGGCGCCGAGGGCTACCTCGCGCTGAGCCGGCAGGCGGGGACCCTGGGCGCCCGGCACGACTGGGACGAGGAGCGGGTGCAGCACCTGCTCGGCCGCTACGGCTCGGCGATCACCGAGATCACCGAGCTCGTGGAGGAGCGCCCCGACCTGGGCCGCCCGCTGACGGGCGCCCCCGCCTACCTGCGGGCCGAGATCGTGCACGCCTGCACCCACGAGGGCGCGCTGCACCTCGAGGACCTCTACGACACCCGCACCCGGCTCACGTGGGAGCAGGCCCGCCACGGCCTCGACGCCGTGGAGGAGGTCGCGGACCTCGCGGCCGAGGCCCTCGGCTGGGACGGGCGGCGGCGCGAGGCCGAGGTCGAGGCCTACCGGCTCCGCTGCGCGGCGGAGGACGCCGCCGCCGGGACCGCGGACGACACCGCGGCGGCCTCCGCGCGCGCCGCCGCCCCCGACGTCCTGGAGCTCGTGCGCCCCACCGACGGCTGAGCGTCCCGCCGCCGCGCGTCCCACCGGACCCCGTCCCCCAGAAACCCACCCCACCGGCCGTCCCCGACGGACGACCGGTCCACCCAGTCCGCACCAACCGAGGAGTCGCAAGTGCTGTCGATGTCGAACGCAGTGGTCCAGGCCGTCGCGCCTGCCGTGCCGATCCCCCTGTCCACCGTCTTCTGGTCCGAGGTCGCGGGCACCGCGATGCTGCTGCTGCTCGGCTGCGGCGTCGTCGCCAACGCCGTGCTGCCGAAGACCAAGGGAGTCGGCGGCGGCTTCCTGATGATCAACTTCGGCTGGGGCCTGGCCGTGTTCGCCGGCGTGTACGTGGCCTACCAGTCCGGCGCCCACATCAACCCCGCCGTGACCGTGGGCCTGTGGGCCAGCGGGGCCGAGGAGTACGCCCCCGGCGTGGCCATCACCGCGGTCAGCACGCTCGTCTACTTCGCCGGCGAGCTCGTCGGCGGCATCCTCGGCGCCGTCGTGGCGTTCCTGGCCTACAAGAAGCACTTCGACGAGGAGATCGAGGAGGAGGTCCTCGGAGCGACCAAGCTCGCCGTGTTCTCGACCGGGCCGGCGGTGCGCTCCTACGGCTGGAACCTGGTCACCGAGATCGTCGGCACCTTCGTCCTCGTCGCGGTGATCCTGCTCTTCGGCAACACCCCGTCCCAGCTCGGCCCCCTGGCCGTGGCCCTGCTCGTGGTCGGCATCGGCGCGAGCCTCGGCGGACCCACGGGCTACGCCATCAACCCCGCCCGTGACCTCGGGCCCCGCATCGCCCACGCCCTGCTGCCCATCCGCGGCAAGGGCTCCAGCGACTGGGCCTACGCCTGGGTCCCGGTCCTCGGCCCGGTCCTCGGCGCGATGCTCGCCGGCGGCTTCTTCCAGCTCTACTCCAACCCGCCGGCCTGAGCCCGGCGGCCCGCACCCGTCCGACCCGCAGCACACCACAACGAAGTGAGGTACCACCCGTGAGCACCGAACCGCAGCACGTCATGGCCATCGACCAGGGCACCACCAGCACCCGGGCCATCATCTTCGACCACCGGGGCACGATCGTCAGCACCGGCCAGCTCGAGCACGAGCAGATCTTCCCGCGCGCCGGCTGGGTGGAGCACGACCCGATGGAGATCTGGCGCAACGTCCGCAAGGTCGTCGCGGACGCCGAGGCCTCCGCCGAGATCAACGCCCGGGACCTGGCCGCCGTGGGCATCACCAACCAGCGCGAGACCACCGTGGTCTGGGACCGCACCACCGGGGAGCCCGTCTACAACGCCATCGTCTGGCAGGACACCCGGACCCAGAAGATCGCCGAGGAGCTCGGCGGGGACGCCGGCCCGGACCGGTACAAGGACCGCGTGGGGCTGCCCCTGGCCAGCTACTTCTCGGGCCCCAAGGTCAAGTGGATCCTGGACAACGTGGACGGCGCCCGGGAGCGGGCCGAGCGGGGGGACCTGCTCATGGGCAACACCGACTCCTGGCTGGTGTGGAACATGACCGGCGGCGTGGACGGCGGGGTGCACGTCACCGACGTCACCAACGCCTCGCGCACCATGCTGATGAACCTGGCGACCCTCGACTGGAACGAGGAGATCTGCGCCGACATGGGCATCCCCACGTCGATGCTGCCCGAGATCCGCTCCTCCTCCGAGGTCTACGGCAAGGGCCGCACCCGCGGCTTCCTCAAGGACGTGCCGATCGCCGGGATCCTGGGCGACCAGCAGGCCGCGATGTTCGGCCAGGCCTGCTTCGAGAAGGGCATGGGCAAGAACACCTACGGCACGGGCAGCTTCGTGCTCATGAACGTGGGCACCGAGGTGGTGCACTCGCAGAACGGCCTGCTGAGCACCGTGTGCTACAAGATCGGCGACCAGGACGCCGTCTACGCCCTGGAGGGCTCGATCGCGGTGACCGGGTCCCTGGTCCAGTGGCTGCGCGACAACCTGGGTCTCATCTCCTCCGCGCCGCAGGTCGAGTCCCTGGCCGCGTCGGTCGAGGACAACGGCGGGGCCTACTTCGTCCCGGCCTTCAGCGGCCTGTTCGCCCCGTACTGGCGCTCGGACGCCCGCGGCGCCCTGGTGGGCCTGACCCGCTACGTCAACAAGGGCCACATCGCCCGCGCCGCCCTGGAGGCCACGGCCTACCAGTCCCGCGAGGTGGTCGAGGCGATGAACGCCGACGCCGGGGTGGACATCACCGAGCTGAAGGTGGACGGCGGGATGACCGCCAACGAGCTGCTCATGCAGTTCCAGGCGGACCAGCTGGGGGTGCCCGTGATCCGCCCGGAGGTCACCGAGACCACGGCCCTCGGCGCCGCCTACGCCGCGGGCATCGCCGTGGGCTTCTGGTCCGGGACGGAGGAGGTCACCGCCAACTGGGCCGAGGACAAGCGCTGGGAGCCGCAGATGGAGGACGCCCAGCGCGCCCGGCTGTTCCGCAACTGGCAGAAGGCCGTCACCAAGACCTTCGACTGGGTGGACGAGGACGTCGACTGACCGCGTCCGCGCCGCGGGCTCACCGCCGGAGCGCCGTCCGGGACTCCCGGGCGGCGCTCCGGCGCGCCGGGACCGGGGCGCGGGCCGGTCCGCATTCCGGGGGCCGGTCCGCATTGCCGGGGTCGGCCCGCACTGCGCGGGCCCGGGGCGCGCCACGGGCCCGCACACGCTATAGTGGGACGTCGGCCGGCAAGGCCCGTGCTCCCGCACGCCCGGCGCACCGCCTCAACCACGGTGCACGGCGAGCGGCCACGGCGCTTGTAGGACCGGAGGATTGCGGCTGATCCTCACCTCTCCGGCGGGACCGATCCCGTCCTCGGAGGCCGGACCGAACAGAACACGCTCCCCCCGCGCCGGGCACCGGACGGGGGAGGGCACCGCATTGTGAAAGGTAAACGTGGCTAACAACACGCGTGCGCGCCGCCAGGTGCGCAAGTCCCGCGCCCTCGGGATCGCCCTGACCCCGAAGGCCGAGAAGTACTTCGAGCGCCGTCCCTACGGCCCCGGCGAGCACGGCCGTGCCCGCCGGAAGGCCGACTCGGACTACGCCGTCCGGCTGCGCGAGAAGCAGCGTCTCCGGGCGCAGTACAACATCCGCGAGAAGCAGATGCACATCGCCTACGTCGAGGCCAAGCGCCAGGAGGGGCAGACCGGTGAGAACCTGGTCGCCCTGCTGGAGTCCCGCCTGGACGCCCTGGTCCTGCGCTCCGGCTTCGCCCGGACCATGGCCCAGGCCCGCCAGATGGTCGTGCACCGCCACATCCTGGTGGACGGCGAGCGGGTGGACCGCCCCTCCTACCAGGTCAAGGAGGGCCAGCTGATCCACGTGCACGCCAAGTCGGAGAAGATGGTGCCCTTCCAGGTCGCCGCCGCCGGCGCGCACCAGGCCGTGCTGCCCGACACCCCGGGCTACCTCGACGTGCAGATCGAGAAGCTGCAGGCCAAGCTGGTCCGCAAGCCCAAGCGCGCCGAGGTCCCCGTGACCTGCGAGGAGCAGCTCGTGGTGGAGTACTACGCCCGCATGGCCTGATCCTGCGGGCTCCTGCTCCCGGGACGCCCCGGGAGCAGGGCCTTCCCGGCGGAGAGCCCGCGGCGCCTGCGCCGCGGGCTCTCCCGTTCGGTACAGTTGGTCCCCGGGCACCGCACCGGTGCCCGTTCCCGCACGCCCGGGGCGGCCCCGCCGCCCCGGTCCCCTCGACCCGACCAGCAAGGAGCGCGCCGCCCCATGACCGGTGGAGAAATCGCAGGACTGCTCGCCGCGGGGGTGTTCGCCGTGCTGGTCCTCCTGCTCGCGGTGCCGATCCTCAAGCTCGGCAAGGTCTTCGACGAGCTGCGGCTGACGATCCGCTCGCTCAACAACGAGACCGTCCCCCTCATCGACGAGGTCACCCGCACCGTCTCGACCACCAACTCCCAGCTCGAGAAGGTGGACGGCATCACGACCAACGTCTCCGACGCCTCCGCGAACGTCTCCGCGCTGTCCTCCCTGGTGGCCTCCACCGTGGGCCAGCCGCTGATCAAGGTCGCCGCGTTCTCGCACGGTGTGCGCCGGGCGTTCACCGGCGACACCGCGACGGGGGGCGCCCACCGGGCCGACCGCTTCGGGACCGCCGACGAGCCGGTTCCGGGCGCTCCGGGGGAGGACCGGCCATGAGCTTCTGGGGCAGGCTCGCCCTCGTGGCCGCCGGCGGGGTGCTCGGCGCCGCCGCCACGCGGTTCGCCCGCTCGACCGGCCAGGACCTCGCCGTGCGGGAGGCCGCCGGTGCCGCGCGCACGCCCCGCGCCGGGGACTGGCGGTCCCGGCTCTACCGGTTCGCCGCGGCCGTGCGGGCGGGCATGGACGAGCGGGAGGCCGAGCTGCGCGAGTCCTTCGGCGTGGCCGCGCCCCGGCCTCCGGCCGCGCGCCTCGCCGCCCGCGACACCGCCCCGCCGGTGCTCGACGGCACCAGCGCCCCCCACGGGGCCGAGGCCTCGGCGGACCCCACCGACCCCTCGACACCCCCCTCGACCCACCGCGAAGGAAAGCACCGGTAATGCTGTCTCAGGAAATCACCAAGCGCTGGCTGGACTACTTCGAAGGCCAGGGCCACACCGTGGTGCCCTCCGCCTCGCTCATCTCCTCCCAGCCCGGTGCCATGTTCACGATCGCGGGCATGGTCCCGTTCATCCCGTACTTCCTCGGCCAGGAGACCGCGCCCTACCGGCGCGCCACGTCCATCCAGAAGTGCATCCGCACCCTCGACATCGACGAGGTGGGCAAGACCGCCCGGCACGGCACGTTCTTCCAGATGGCCGGCAACTTCTCCTTCGGGGACTACTTCAAGGAGCGGGCCATCCCCATGGCCTGGGAACTGCTCACCGGACCCGTGGACGAGGGCCGCTTCGGCCTGGACCCGGACCGGCTGTGGGTCACCGTCTACGAGGACGACGAGGAGTCCTACACGCTGTGGAAGGACACCGTGGGCGTGCCCGCCGAGCGGATCCAGCGGATGGGCCGGGACGAGAACTACTGGGACACCGGCCAGCCCGGCCCCGCGGGCCCCGACTCGGAGATCTTCTACGACCGCGGACCCCGGTACGGCCGGGAGGGCGGGCCGGCCGTCGACGACGACCGGTACATCGAGATCTGGAACCTCGTCTTCATGCAGTACCAGCGCGGCGAGGGCACGGGCAAGGACTACGAGATCCTCGGCGACCTGCCCGAGAAGAACATCGACACCGGCCTCGGCGTGGAGCGCCTGGCCATGCTCCTGCAGGGCGTGGAGAACTTCTACGAGACCGACCAGGTCCGGCCCGTCCTCGACCGGGCGGCCGAGCTCTCCGGGAAGCGCTACCGCGGCTCGGAGAAGCCGGGGGAGGAGGGCTACGAGGACGACGTGCGGATGCGCGTGGTCGCCGACCACGTCCGCTCCTCGCTGATGCTCATCGCCGACGGCGTCAGCCCATCCAACGAGGGCCGCGGGTACATCCTGCGCCGCCTGCTGCGCCGCGCGATCCGCGCGATGCGCCTGATGGGCGTCACCGAGCCCTGCCTGCCCGTGCTGCTGCCCGCCTCCCGGGACGCCATGCGCGGCGTCTACCCCTACGTGGCCGAGGACTTCGAGCGGATCTCCCGGATCGCCTACGCCGAGGAGCGGGCGTTCCTGAAGACCATCGAGTCCGGGACCACCCGGCTCAACGAGGCGGTGGCCGGCGCCCGGCAGCAGGGCCGGACCGTCTCGGGCGCGGAGGCTTTCGCCCTGCACGACACCTACGGCTTCCCGATCGATCTGACCCTGGAGATGGCCGCCGAGGCCGGGGTCGCGGTCGACGAGACGGCCTTCCGCGGTCTCATGGAGGAGCAGCGCCACCGCGCGCAGCAGGACGCCCGAGCCAAGAAGGGCGCCCACGCCGACCTCTCGGTGTTCCGCCGGCTCGTGGACGAGGGTGGCTCGGTGTTCACCGGCTACACGCGGCTGGGGCACGGGACGGTGCTGCGCGCCCTGCTGCAGGACGGCGTGAGCGTCCCCGCCGCGCCGGCCGGGGCGCACGTGGAGGTGGTCCTGGACGAGACGCCGTTCTACGCCGAGGCCGGCGGCCAGGCCGCCGACCGGGGCACGATCTCCGGCGACGGGTTCGTGCTCGAGGTCACCGACGTCCAGCAGCCGGTCAAGGGGCTGTCCGTGCACCAGGCGGTGGTGCGCGAGGGCGAGGCCCTCTCCGGCGCCACGGTGCACGCCCAGGTGGACGTCGCCCGGCGCCGTGCCGCCGAGGCCGCCCACACCGGCACCCACATCGTGCACGCGGCCCTGCACGACGTCCTCGGCCCCGAGGCCGTCCAGCGCGGCTCGTTCAACAAGGAGGGCTATCTGCGCTTCGACTTCGCGTGGGGCGAGGGCCTCGGCGAGGCCCAGCGCCAGGAGATCGAGGAGGTCTCCAACGCGGCGATCCACGCCAACCACGAGGTCGTGACCCAGGAGATGGCCCTCGCCGAGGCGAAGGCCATGGGGGCCATGTCCCTGTTCGGCGAGAAGTACGGGGACCGGGTGCGCGTGGTCGAGCTCAACGGCCCGTGGTCCCGTGAGCTGTGCGGCGGCACGCACGTGGGCGGCACCGCCCAGATCGGCTCGCTCACGCTGCTGACCGAGCAGTCCGTGGGCTCGGGCAACCGCCGCGTCGAGGCGCTCGTGGGGCTGGACTCGTTCCGGCACCTCGCCGCCGAGCGGACCCTCGTGCACCAGCTGACCGGCATGCTCAAGGCGCAGTCCTCCGCGGAGCTGCCCGAGCGCCTGGCGGGCACCCTCGAGAAGCTGAAGTCGGCCGAGAAGGAGCTCGCGGTGCTGCGCCGGGAGAAGCTGCAGGCGCAGGCGGGGTCCCTGCTCGACGGGGTGCGCCAGGTCGGCCCGGTCAAGGTCCTCGCCCACGACATGGGGGAGGTCTCCGGGGCCGACGACGTCCGCTCGCTCGCGCTCGACCTGCGCGGCCGGATGACGGCCGAGCCGTTCGTCGTGGCCGTCACGGGCACCGCCAAGGGCCGGCCCCTGGTTCTCGTGGCCACCACCGAGGGCGCCCGCGGCGCGGGCGTGCAGGCCGGCCGGCTCGTGCGCACCGCCGCCCAGGTCCTCGGCGGCGGCGGCGGCGGCAAGGACGACATCGCCCAGGGCGGCGGGCAGGACCCCGCCCAGGTCGGGGCCGCCCTGGACGCGGTGCTGGCCGACATCGCCCGGGCGACGGGCGGCGCCGCCGCGTGAGCGACGCCTTCGCCCGGGGACGGCGGATGGGGGTCGACGTCGGCCTCGTCCGCGTCGGGGTGGCCCTGTGCGACCCCGACGGCATCCTCGCCACGCCGCTCACCACGCTGCGGCGCGACCCCCGGAAGGGCTTCGACGTGAAGCTGCTGGCCGGCCTGGTCCAGGAGCACGACGTCGTCGCCGTCTACGTCGGCCTGCCCCGCAGCCTCGACGGCGGGGAGAACGCCTCCACCGCGATGGCCCGCGACTACGCGGAGGCCCTCGTGCGGCGGCTGCGCGTGAAGGGCCGCGAGGTGCCGGTGCGGCTGGTCGACGAGCGCCTCAGCACGGTGGACGCCCACCGGGCGCTCCTCGAGGCCGGGGTCTCCCGCCGGGACCACATGGACAAGGTCGACCAGGTGGCCGCGGCCACCATCCTGCAGAGCGCCGTGGACCGGGCCAGGGCGACCGGTGCGGAGCCCGGGGCGCCGGTGGACCCGCCGGCCCCTGCCGCCGCGGAACCTGCGGTCGCGCATAATGGGGGGGACCTCGACGGGCACGGTCCCGCCGGGGCGCAGGACGGGCAGCCGTCCCGCGAGGCCGGGAGCACGGCCGAGGACACCGCCGGAGCGCCCGACTGGGCGCGGACGGCGCCGTTGACGACCACCGATCCGGACGGAGAGCATTCGTGAGCGACGATCCGTACGACCAGTCGGCGTCCCGCCGACCCGAGGGAGCCCGCGAGTCCTCCGGAGGCGGCGGGGGTCTGGGCAGCCTCCTGGACGCGCCGTCCTCGCGGCAGCCCTCCACGGGCCTGCGCGGCGTCTTCGAGCACGAGGAGCTCACGCCGGAGCAGGTCAAGCGGCGGCAGCGCCGCGGCCGCGTGTCCCTCACCACGGCCATCGCCCTGTTCCTGCTCGCCGCGCTGATCACCGTGTCCGTGCTCGGCTCGACCTTCGGCTGGTTCGAGATCCGCGACTACCGCGGCGACGGCAAGGACCCCGTGACGTTCTCCGTGGCCCAGGGCGCCACCACCGGGCAGATCGCCGTGGCGCTCCAGGAGCAGGGGATCGTGGCGGACGCCGAGACGTTCGTCGAGACCTACCAGGAGGAGCACGCCGAGCAGTTCATCCAGCCGGGCGAGTACGAGCTGCGCACGGAGATGAGCTCCGAGGCCGCCGTGGACGCGCTCATGGAGGAGGACGAGGCCACCCACTACGCGGCGGTCAACCGGACCCTGCGCATGTCCGACGTCTTCGGGGTCCTCAGCGAGTCCACGGGCATCCCGGTCTCCGAGTTCGAGGCCTACGAGGAGGACACGGAGGCGTTCGGGATCCCCGGCCGCTTCCCGACCCTCGAGGGCTGGCTGCACCCGGGGGAGTACCGGTTCCCGCTGGACGCCACCGCGGAGCAGATCCTGCGCGACATGGTGGACCGCACCCGGGCGACCCTCGAGGACAACGGTGTCAGCGGCGAGGACAGGATCTTCGAGGTGCTCACCATCGGCTCGATCATCGAGTTCGAGGTCCAGCCCGAGCACTACGACGTGGTGGCGGGCGCGATCCAGAACCGCCTCGACAACCCCGACGGCGAGACCTCCGGGTTCATCCAGTCCGACGCGTCCGTGACCTACGGCCTCGACCGCAGGAGCTACGACTTCACGGAGGAGGAGCGCCGCGACGAGTCCAACCGGTACAACACCTTCGCCAACCCGGGGCTGCCGGTGGGCCCGATCGGCTCCCCGGGCGACGCCGCCATCGCGGCGGCCGCTGACCCGCAGGAGAACGACTACTACTTCTGGGTCACCGTGAACCTCGACACGGGCGAGACGAAGTTCTCCGAGACCTACGCGCAGCACCTCGAGTACGTGGAGGAGTACAACCAGTGGTGCAGCGAGAACGAGGGCCGGTGCGGGTGAGCCCCGCCCGCGCGGCCGTGGTGGGCCACCCCATCGGCCACTCGAGGTCCCCGGACCTGCACCGCGCCGCGTACGCGGTGCTGGGCGAGGACGTGGACTACGACGCCCACGACCTCGTCGAGGAGCAGCTCCCGCCGTTCGTCGACGCCCGCCGCGGCGACCCCGCCTGGCGCGGGCTGTCGGTGACGATGCCCCTCAAGTCGGTCGCCGCGGCGTGCGCCGACGAGCTGACGGGGCTGGGGGACGCGGTCGGCGCGGTCAACACCCTGCTCTTCCGCGCCGACGGGTCCGTCCTGGGCCACAACACCGACGTCGCGGGCATCGTGGGCGCGGTGCTCGCGGCGGGCACGGTCCCGGACCGACCCCGGGCCGCCGTGCTGGGCGGTGGCGGCACGGCCACGGCCGCGGTCGCCGCCGCGCAGCTGCTCGGGGCCCCCTCCGTGGACGTCCTCGTGCGCTCCGCGGCCCGCGCCGGGCGCGCCGCCGAGGCGGGGCGCCGGCTCGGGATCCCCGTGCACCTGCGGGCCTGGGAGGAGGCGCCGGACCGGCTGGCCGGCTACGACGTGGTCGTCTCGACCCTCCCGCCGCACGGCGCGGACGAGCTGGCGGCGCAGCTCGAGGCCGGTTCCCCGGCGACCACGGGCGTCCTGCTGGACGCCGCCTACGACCCGTGGCCGTCGGCGGTCGCCGGGGTCTGGGCCCGGGCCGGGGGAGCGGTGGCCCCGGGACTCGATATGCTGATCTTCCAGGCGGTGGACCAGATCCGCCTGTTCACCGGCCGCGATCCGGGCACACCCCTGCCCCGGGAACAGGACGTGATCGCGGCGATGTGCACGGCGGTGGGGCGGCCCATCCTCCCCGTCCCGTCCCTGCCCCGCACCTGAGACCCGTCGGCGGCCGCGCCCTGCGGACCCTGCCGACGAGACCCCGAAACGGAAAGAGTTGTTATGTTGCGTTGGCTCACGGCCGGCGAGTCGCACGGCGAGGCGCTCGTCGGGATCATCGAGGGCGTCCCCGCGGGGGTGAGCCTGACCAGCCAGGACGTCCGCGACGCCCTCGCCCGCCGGCGGCTCGGCTACGGGCGCGGCGCGCGGATGAAGTTCGAGCAGGACCAGGTGCGCCTGCTCGGCGGCGTGCGCCACGGCGTGACCCAGGGCGGGCCGGTGGCGATCGAGATCGCCAACACCGAGTGGCCCAAGTGGCGCGAGGTGATGTCCGCGGACCCCGTGGACGCGGAGGTGCTCGAGGGCCGTGCCCGCAACGCCCCCCTGACCCGCCCCCGCCCCGGCCACGCCGATCTGACCGGGATGCAGAAGTACGGCTTCGACGAGGCCCGCCCCGTGCTGGAGCGGGCCAGCGCCCGGGAGACCGCCACGCGCGTGGCCCTCGGCGCCGTCTCCGCGAAGATGCTCGAGGCCGTGGGCGTGCGCCTCGTCTCCCACACGACCGCCGTGGGCGCCGTGAGCGCGCCGGTCGACGCCCCGCGGCCGCTGCCCGAGGACGTGGCCGCCCTCGACGCCGACCCCCTGCGGTGCTTCGACCCCGCCACGGCGGAGGCCATGGTGGCGGCGGTGGACGCCGCGCACAAGGACGGGGAGACCCTCGGGGGCGTCGTGGAGGTCCTCGCCTACGGCCTGCCGCCGGGGCTCGGCTCCTACGTGCACTGGGACCGCCGGCTGGACTCCCGCCTCGCCGGGGCGCTGATGGGCATCCAGGCGATCAAGGGCGTCGAGGTCGGGGACGGCTTCCTGACCGCGTCCCGCCCCGGGTCCGAGGCCCACGACGAGATCGCCCGCGGCGCCGACGGCGCGGTGCGCCGCGTGAGCAACAGGGCCGGGGGGATCGAGGGCGGCATGTCCATCGGGGACGTCCTGCGCGTGCGCGCGGCCATGAAGCCCATCGCCACCGTGCCGAAGGCGCTGCGCACCGTCGACGTCGCCACCGGCGAGGCCGCCCGGGCCCACCACCAGCGCTCGGACGTGTGCGCCGTGCCCGCGGCCGGCGTGGTGGCCGAGGCGATGGTGGCCCTCGTGCTCGCCGACGCCGTGACGGAGAAGTTCGGCGGGGACTCGATCGCCGAGACCGCCCGCAACAAGGACGCCTACCTCGCCGCCGTCCCGGAGAACCTGCACTCCTCCGCCGGGCTCGGGCAGTTCGAGGGCGACGCCGCGGCGGCGCGCGACGACCACATGGGCGACCCGCTGGTGGCGCCCGCCGAGACGGGGGAGGGCCAGGCGTGAACGCGCAGTTCCCCGCCCCGGCCGACGGCACCGCGGTCCCGCAGCGGCCCGTGGTGCTCATCGGCCCCATGGCCGCCGGCAAGTCCTTCCTCGCCCTGCACATGTCCAAGTTCTACGGCTACGACTTCGTGGACGCCGACCAGGTGATCGTCTCCCGCTACGGCGTGATCTCGGGGATCTTCGCGGAGCACGGCGAGAAGTACTTCCGCGACCTCGAGGCGGACACCATCGCCGAGATCCTCCGGGACCCCGACCACGCCAACGCGATCTTCTCCGTGGGCGGCGGCGCCCCCATGACCCCGTCCACCCGGGAGCTGCTGCGCCACGAGCTCGTCGCCTACCTCGAGGTGGACGCCGAGACCGTGCTCCCCAGGATCAGCGGCAACCGCACCCGGCCCATGCTCCAGCCGGACCCGGAGCGGCGCTGGCAGGAGCTCTACGAGTCCCGGCGCGCCTGCTACGAGGAGCTCGCCGACATCACCCTCGACGGCACCCGCAACCGACCCGTCGCGGAGATCGGCGCCGACCTCGAGGCGGAGCTCGTCCGCCTGCGGTCCGCGCGGACCGCCGGCGGCACCACCGACAGCACCCAGGAGGTCCAGGCATGAGCGAGTCCGCTCCCCGCACCGTCACGACCATCCCCGTCACCGGGGACCGTCCGGCCGAGAACTACGACGTCCTCGTGGGCCACGGGCTGCTCGGGGAGGTCCCCCGCGTGCTCGGCGACCGGGTCCAGCGCGTGCTGGTCATCCACCCGAGGGCGCTGCGCAGCACCGGCGACGTGGTCATGGAGGAGCTGCGCGGCCAGGGCTACCAGGCGTTCACCGCCGAGATCCCGGACGCCGAGGAGGGCAAGCACGTCCAGGTGGCGTCCTTCTGCTGGCAGGTCCTGGGGCAGAACGACTTCACCCGCTCGGACGCGATCGTCTCCGTGGGCGGGGGAGCGGTCTCCGACCTCGCGGGCTTCGTGGCCGCCACCTGGCTGCGCGGGGTGCGGGTGGTGCACGTGCCCACGACCCTGCTCGGCATGGTGGACGCCGCCGTGGGCGGCAAGACCGGGATCAACACCGCGGAGGGCAAGAACCTCGTGGGCGCCTTCCACCCGCCCGCGGCCGTGCTGTGCGACCTCGACACGCTGCGGACGCTGCCCGAGAACGAGCTGCTCACCGGCATGGCGGAGGTCGTCAAGTGCGGCTTCATCGCCGACGAGCGGATCCTCGAGCTCATCGAGGGCCACCCGGAGGCGGTGCGGGACTCGCAGTCCGAGGTGGTGCGCGAGCTCGTGGAGCGCGGCATCCGGGTCAAGGCCGAGATCGTCTCCGGCGACCTGCGGGAGGCCGGGCGCCGGGAGGTGCTCAACTACGGGCACACGCTCGGCCACGCGATCGAGCACAACGAGCGCTACCAGTGGCGCCACGGCGCCGCGGTGGCCGTGGGGATGGTCTTCGCCGCGGAGCTCGCCCGCACCGCCGGCAGCCTGGCCGACGACGTCGTCGAGCGCCACCGCAGCGTGCTCACCGCCCTGGGGCTGCCCACCGCCTACCGGTGGGACCAGTGGCCCCGGCTGCTCGAGGTCATGAAGCGGGACAAGAAGACCCGCGGGAACCTGCTGCGCTTCGTCGTCCTCGACGCCGTCGGCAAGCCCCGCGTCCTCGAGGTCCCCGACCCCGCGATCCTCTTCGCGACCTACCAGGAGATCGCCGAGGGCGCGCCCCGCTAGACTGGTCCGCGGTCCGGGACGACACCGGCCGACCGCGCCGACCTGCCGACTTCGCAGACAGACAGAGAGAGAACCTGTGGCTACCACGAACGACATCAAGAACGGCACCGTCCTGAAGCTGGAGGGCAACCTCTGGAACGTCATCGAGTTCCAGCACGTCAAGCCGGGCAAGGGCGGGGCGTTCGTGCGCACCAAGATGCGCAACATCCGGTCCGGGAAGGTCGTCGACAAGACCTTCAACGCCGGCGCCAAGATCGAGACGGCCACCGTGGACCGCAGCGAGTACCAGTACCTGTACCAGGACGGCGCCGACTACGTCTTCATGGACAACAAGACCTACGACCAGATCACCGTCCCCGGTGAGGTGGTGGGCGACGCCGCCAACTTCATGCTCGAGAACCTCAACGCCACCATCGCGATGTACGAGGGCGCCCCGCTGTACATCGAGCTGCCCGCGTCCGTGGTGCTCGAGATCACCTACACCGAGCCGGGCCTGCAGGGCGACCGCTCCACCGGCGGCACCAAGCCCGCCACCGTGGAGACCGGCTACCAGATCCAGGTGCCGCTGTTCCTCGAGCAGGGCACCAAGGTCAAGGTCGACACCCGCACGGGTGACTACCTGGGCCGCGTCAACGAGTGAGCGCCCGGGGCAAGGCGCGCCGGCGCGCCGTGGAGATCCTCTTCGAGGCCGAGCAGCGCTCCGAGGACGCCCGCGAGGTCATGGAGCGGCGCCGGCTGCACAGCGACTCGCTGGTCTCCCCGTACGCCGAGGAGCTCGTGCTCGGCGTCACGATGCGCCGCGGTGAGCTCGACGAGTACCTCGAGACGTACTCCCAGGGCTGGACCCTCGAGCGGATGCCGGCCGTGGACCGCAACGTGCTGCGCGTGGGCGCCTGGGAGCTGCTGTTCAACGACGACGTCCCGGACGGGGTCGCCGTGGCCGAGGCCGTGTCCCTCGCCAAGGAGCTCGCGGGGGACGACTCCCCGCGCTTCGTCAACGGCCTCCTGGGCCGGCTGCAGAAGATGAAGCCGACCCTGCTGGGCTGATCGGCACGCCCGGAGCGCTACCGTGGCCGGGAGCACGGCCGGCCGCTCCCGGGGAGGTCCCCACGACAGCTCCCGCACTGCGCCTGCAGGGCGTCTCGAAGCACTACGGGACCGTGCGCGCGGTCGACCGCGTCGGCCTCGAGGTCGCCCCGGGGGAGATCTACGCGCTGCTGGGGCTCAACGGCGCCGGGAAGACCACGGTGATGCGGATGGTCCTCGGCATGGTCCGGCCCGCGGCCGGCTCCGTCACGGTGCTCGGCCGCGGCCGGGGCGAGCGGTCGGTGTGGGCGGAGGTCGGCTACCTCGTGGAGGCCGCCTCCGCCTACCCGGAGCTGACCGTGCGGGAGAACCTGGAGGTCGCCCGCCGGCTGCGGTCCCCGGCCGCGGTCGACGACGCCGTGGAGCTCCTCGGCCTGCGCGAGCACGCCGACCGCCGCGCCCGCGTCCTGTCCCGGGGCAACCTGCAGCGGCTGGCCCTGGCCCGGGCCGTGCTGCACCGCCCGTCCCTGCTGGTCCTCGACGAGCCCGTCAACGGGCTGGACCCGGCCGGCGCGGTCGAGGTGCGCGCCCTGCTCGAGCGCCTCGCCCGCGAGCACGGCACCGCCGTGCTGCTCTCCAGCCACATCCTCGGCGAGGTCGCCCGCGTGGCCACCCGGATCGGGGTCCCGCACCGTGGCGCGCTGCTCGACGAGTTCGCCACCGCCGCCATGCCCGACCGGGTCCGCCGCCGGCTCGAGCTCGGCACGCGCGACGACGACCGGGCGGTGCGGGTCCTGGCCGCCGCCGGCTTCGCGGCCCGGCGCGGGCCCCGCGCGCTCGTGCTCGACGAGGACCGGGCCACGGACCGGCCGGACGACGTGGCCGCCGCCCTGGTGCTCGGCGGCGTGCCGCCCACGGGCCTGACCGTGGTCCGCGAGGACCTCGAGGCCTACTTCCTGCGCCTGGTGGGCGCGCAGGCCCCGGAGCGGCAGGAGGCCTCCGGTGCCCGCTGACCTGGTGGCCGCCCTGCACGCGGAGGCCCTGAAGCTGCGCCGCTCGCGCGTGCCGTGGGCCACCGCCGGGGCCGTCCTGCTCGCCGGGGCCGTGGGGGCGTTCTTCATGTTCGTGCTCCAGGACGTCGACCGCGCCCGGACCCTGGGGCTGCTGGGGACCAAGGCCCAGCTCACCGGGGGCACCGCGGACTGGGCGGGGTACTTCTCCCTCACCGCGCAGACCGTCTCGGTGGGCAGGCTCGTGATCTCCGGGAGCGCGGCGATCTGGCTCTTCGGCCGGGAGTTCTCCGACCGCACCGCCACGGACCTGCTGGCCCTGCCCACCTCCCGCACCGCCGTGGTCCTGGCGAAGCTGCTGCTGCTGCACCGTGCTCACGGCCCAGGTGCTCGCCGCCGTCGGCCACGGCGCGTGGTTCCCCTGGGCCGTGCCCGCCCTGCTGGCCGGGACCGCCGGCCCGGCCGCCGCGGACACCGGCTGGGCCGGGCCCCTGGGCGTCGGGCTCGTCGCCCTCGGCTCGTCCGCGGCCACCGCGGCCTGGTGGGAGCGGGCCGACCACAGCGCCTGACCGGGCCCGCACGGCCGGAGGAGGCGCAGGTCACTCCCGGCCCGGGGGGTGCGGGCCGCTGTGCTAGTTTGGGGCGAGCAAGCAACCTTTAAGTCCGTCCTGTGAGGCGGGGAAGGAGGCGGCACCCATGAACGACGACACCTCCACGGCCGGTCCCGCCACGGGACCCGCGGCCGCGCGCGTCATCCTCTCGGCAGCCGACATCGACCGCGCCCTGACGCGCATCGCCCACGAGATCCTCGAGGCCAACAAGGGCAGCTCGGACCTCGTGCTGCTCGGCATCCCGCGCCGCGGCTATCCGCTGGCCCAGCGGATCGCCGCCAAGATCGCCGCGACCGACCCCGGCTTCGACGCCGCCGCGAGCCTCGGCCAGCTCGACGTCACGATGTTCCGCGACGACCTGCGCAAGAACCCCGCCCGCGCCCCCCAGCCGACCCGCATCCCCGTGCAGGGCATCGACGGGCGCACCGTGGTCCTCGTCGACGACGTCCTGTACTCCGGGCGCACCGTGCGCGCCGCCCTCGACGCCCTCGTGGACGTCGGGCGCCCCCGCGTGGTCCGGCTCGCCGTGCTCGTCGACCGCGGCCACCGGGAGCTGCCCGTCCGCGCCGACCACGTGGGCAAGAACCTGCCCACGTCCTCCCAGGAGAAGGTCCGGGTCCGCCTGGCCGAGACCGACCCGGAGCCGCGCGCGGAGGAGAACGCGGACTGCGTGGTCATCGAGACCACCGTGCCGGGGGCCGGCGCGTGAGGCACCTGCTGTCCACGAAGGACCTCTCCTACGACGCCGCCCTGACGGTCCTGGACACCGCGGACCAGATGGCCGCCGTGGGTCAGCGCTCCGTCAAGAAGCTCCCCGCCCTGCGGGGCCGCACCGTGGTCAACCTCTTCTTCGAGGACTCCACCCGCACCCGCATCTCCTTCGAGACGGCGGCCAAGCGCCTGTCCGCGGACGTGCTGAACTTCTCCGCCAAGGGCTCCTCGGTCTCGAAGGGCGAGTCGCTCAAGGACACCGCCCAGACCCTCGCGGCGATGAGCGCCGACGCCGTGGTGATCCGGCACTCGGCCTCCGGCTCCCCGCAGCAGCTCGCCGAGTCGGACTGGATCGACGCGGCCGTGGTCAACGCCGGGGACGGCACCCACGAGCACCCCACCCAGGCGCTGCTCGACGCCATGACGCTGCGCCAGCACCGCGCCCGCACCGAGGGCCGGGAGAGCACCCGCGGACTCGACCTGGACGGCCTGCACGTGGTGATCGTCGGCGACGTCCTGCACTCCCGGGTGGCCCGCTCCGACCTGTGGCTGTTCACCACCCTGGGCGCCCGCGTGACCTTCGTGGCCCCGCCCACGCTGCTGCCGGTCGGCATCGCGGACTGGCCGTGCCGGGTGGTCTTCTCGCTCGACGAGGCGCTGGACCCGGCCCCGGACGCCGTGATGATGCTGCGCGTGCAGCGCGAGCGGATGCACGCGGCGTTCTTCCCGACCGCCCAGGAGTACGCCCGGGAGTGGGGGCTGACCCCCGAGCGGGTCGCGGCCCTCGACGCCGCCGGGGCCTCCACGGCGATCATGCACCCGGGACCCATGAACCGGGGCCTGGAGATCTCCTCGGCCGCGGCGGACTCCCCGCGCTCCACGGTCCTGGACCAGGTGCGCAACGGCGTCTCCGTGCGGATGTCGGTGCTCTACCTGCTGCTGTCCGGCGACGACCTCGACCCCACCTCCACCCCGCACCCCAGGAGCGCTGACCTCTCGTGACCTCGTACCTCATCCAGGGCGCCCGGCCGTACGGCGAGCAGGCCGCCGACATCCTCGTCGAGGACGGCGTGGTCCGGCGCATCGGCCCCGACCTCGCCGGGGCCGCGGGCGGCGCGCGCGTCGTCGACGCCGCCGGGCTCGTGGCCCTGCCCGGGCTCGTGGACATCCACACCCACCTGCGCGAGCCGGGCCGGGAGGACGCCGAGACCGTCGAGACGGGCACCCGCGCGGCCGCCCTCGGCGGCTACACCGCCGTCTTCGCCATGGCGAACTCCGATCCCGTGGCGGACACGGCCGGCGTCGTCGAGCAGGTCCACGAGCTGGGCCGCTCCGCCGGCTGGGTCGAGGTCCGGCCCGTGGGCGCCGTGACCGTGGGCCTGAAGGGGGAACGGCTGTCCGAGATCATGGCGATGGCCGAGTCCCGCGCCGGGGTGCGGATGTTCTCCGACGACGGCATGTGCGTGCACGACCCGGTGCTGATGCGCCGGGCGCTCGAGTACGTCAAGGGCTTCGACGGCGTCGTGGCCCAGCACGCCCAGGAACCGCGCCTGACCGAGGGCGCCCAGATGAACGAGGGCTCCGTCTCCGCCGAGCTCGGGCTCACCGGCTGGCCCGCCGTCGCGGAGGAGGCGATCATCGCCCGCGACGTGCTGCTCGCCGAGCACGTCGGCTCCCGCGTGCACATCTGCCACCTCTCCACGAAGGGCTCCGTGGACATCGTCCGCTGGGCCAAGCGGCGCGGCATCGATGTCACCGCGGAGGCCACCCCGCACCACCTGCTGCTCACCGACGAGCGGGTCCGCAGCTTCGACCCGGTGTTCAAGGTCAATCCGCCGCTGCGCACGGACGAGGACGTGCACGCCCTGCGCGAGGCCGTGGCCGACGGCACCATCGACGTGATCGGCACCGACCACGCGCCGCACCCCGCCGAGGACAAGGAGTGCGAGTGGTCCTGCGCGGCCAACGGGATGACCGGCCTCGAGACCGCGCTGTCCGTGGTCCAGCTCAGCCTCGTGGACACCGGCCTCCTGACGTGGCGCGACGTCGCCCGGATCACCTCGGCGACCCCCGCCCGGATCGGCCGCCTGGCCGGCCAGGGCCGGCCGCTCGCGGAGGGCGAGCCGGCGAACATCACCCTGTGGGACCCGGCGGCCACCACCGTGGTGGACCCCGCCCGGCACGCGTCCAAGGGCCGCAACAGCCCGTACCGCGGCATGGAGCTGCCCGGCGCGGTCCGGGCCACCTTCTTCCGCGGCCACCCCACCGTCCTGGACGGGGCGCTCAGCACCCCCGCCCCGGTGCCCGCCGCCTGACCGCTCCGCCCCTCTTCCACCGCCCGGAGGCCCCCGTCCCATGGACCAGCTCCCCACCGTGCTCGTCACGGTCCTCGTCCTCGCCGTGCTCTTCGCCCTGCTCCGCCGGGGCTGGTCCACGCGTGTGCGACGCCAGTCCGGGATCCCCGCGCCGGCCGCGCCGCCCGCGGGCCTCGAGGAGCGCGAGCCCCGGCTCGTGGTCCCGGGCATGTACGTGAGCACCACGGAGGCCGGCGCCCCGCTCGAGCGGATCGCCGCCCACGGACTGGGCGTGCGCGCCCGGGCGAGGGCGCTGGTCCTCGAGGACGGCGTGCTCCTCGACCGGCAGGGCGCCCCGGCCCTGTTCGTCCCCGCCGCCGACCTCGTGGCCGTGGGCACCAGCTCCGGCATGGTCGGGAAGTTCGTGGAGCGGGACGGGCTCGCCGTGCTCACCTGGAGGCTCGGCCCCACCGTGGTGGACACCGGCTTCCGCACCCAGCGGGCCGAGGACAAGCAGCGGCTCCTCGCCGCCGTGGAGGCGATCGTCCCGGCACCGCACTCCTGACCCGCCGGCGGCACCCCGCCGCCCCGCCGCAACGACCCCCAGACCTGACGACCCACAGACCTGAACGTGAGGACGACCTTGAGCTCGATCACCACTGAACCCGCCGTGCTCGTGCTGGAGGACGGCCGCGTCTTCCGCGGCCGCGCCTACGGCGCGCTCGGCACCGCCCTCGGCGAGGCCGTGTTCTCCACCGGCATGACCGGCTACCAGGAGACCATCACCGACCCCTCCTACGCCGGCCAGCTCGTCGTGCAGACCGCCCCGCACATCGGCAACACCGGCGTCAACGCCGCCGACGCCGAGTCCCGGCGGATCTGGGTGTCCGGCTACGTCGTGCGCGACGCGGCCCGCCGCCCGTCCAACTGGCGCTCCGAGGGCTCCCTCGACGAGGAGCTGGCCGCGCAGGGCGTCGTCGGCATCCAGGACGTCGACACCCGGGCGATCACCCGTCACCTGCGGGACCGCGGCGCGATGCGCGGCGGGATCTTCTCCGGGGACGCCGCGCTGCGCCCGGACGCCGAGCTCGTGGCCGAGGTCGGCACCGCCGAGCGGATGGAGGGCCGCCGGCTCGCCGAGACGGTCACGGCGCCGGAGGCCTACGTCGTCGAGCCCGTCGAGCACGGCTGGACCGGCGAGGTGCTGCACGAGCTCGTGGCGGTGGACCTGGGGATCAAGTCGATGACCCCCCACCGCTTCGCCGAGCGCGGCGTGCGCGTGCACGTCGTGCCCGCCGGCACGGACTTCGAGCAGATCCGGGCCCTGGACCCGCGCGGGGTGTTCTTCTCCAACGGCCCCGGCGACCCCGCCACCGCCGAGCGGCAGATCGAGACGCTGCGGGAGGTGCTCCGCGCCGGCATCCCGTTCTTCGGCATCTGCTTCGGCAACCAGCTGCTGGGCCGTGCCCTGGGCTTCGGCACCTACAAGCTCGTCTTCGGCCACCGGGGGATCAACCAGCCGGTCCTGGACCGGAGGACCGGGCGCGTGGAGATCACCGCCCACAACCACGGCTTCGCCGTGGACGCCCCCCTGGACGGCCCGGTTGAGGCGCCCCTCGGCGAGTTCGGACGCGTCGAGGTCAGCCACGTGTGCCTCAACGACGACGTGGTGGAGGGGCTCAACTGCCTCGACCTGCCCGCGTTCTCGGTGCAGTACCACCCGGAGGCCGCCGCCGGCCCGCACGACGCCTCCTACCTCTTCGGCCGGTTCATCGAGCTGATGGACAGCCACCGGGACGGCCGCGCCGACCCGACCATCGACAACGCCGTCCCCGGCGGCGCCCAGGGCGCGCAGGAGTCCCGGGACGCAGACACGGAAGGGCAGAACTGACATGCCGCGCAGGACAGACCTCAACAGCGTTCTGGTCATCGGCTCCGGGCCGATCGTCATCGGCCAGGCCGCGGAGTTCGACTACTCGGGCACGCAGGCCCTGCGGGTGCTCAAGGAGGAGGGCCTGCGGGTCATCCTCGTGAACTCCAACCCCGCGACCATCATGACCGACCCGGAGTTCGCCGACGCGACCTACGTGGAGCCCATCACCCCCGAGGTGGTCGAGAAGATCATCGCCAAGGAGCGGCCCGACGCGCTGCTGCCGACCCTGGGCGGGCAGACGGCCCTCACCGCGGCCATCGCCCTCGACGCGAACGGCGTGCTCGAGAAGTACGGTGTGGAGCTCATCGGGGCGGACGTCGAGGCGATCAACCTCGCCGAGGACCGGGAGGCGTTCAAGGGCGTGGTGGAGCGCTGCGGCGCCGAGTCCGCCCGCTCCGTGATCGTGCACTCCATGCCCGAGGCCCTCGCCGCCGCCGAGCAGCTGGGCTACCCCATGGTGGTGCGTCCGTCCTTCACGATGGGCGGCCTGGGCTCGGGCATGGCCTACGACGAGGAGGACCTGCACCGCATCGCCGGCGCCGGCATCCAGTACAGCCCGACCTCCGAGGTGCTCCTCGAGGAGTCGATCCTCGGCTGGAAGGAGTACGAGCTGGAGATGATGCGCGACAAGCACGACAACGTCGTGGTCGTGTGCTCCATCGAGAACCTCGACCCCGTCGGGGTGCACACCGGGGACTCGATCACCGTGGCCCCGGCCATGACCCTGACCGACCGCGAGTACCAGAAGCTGCGCGACATCGCGATCGCCGTGATCCGCGAGGTGGGGGTGGACACCGGCGGGTGCAACGTCCAGTTCGCGGTCGAGCCGGACACCGGCCGCGTCGTCGTCATCGAGATGAACCCGCGGGTCTCCCGGTCCTCGGCGCTGGCCTCCAAGGCCACCGGCTTCCCGATCGCCAAGATCGCCACGAAGCTGTCGCTCGGCTACACCCTCGACGAGATCCCCAACGACATCACGCAGAAGACCCCGGCGTCCTTCGAGCCGGCGCTGGACTACGTCGTCGTGAAGATCCCGCGCTTCGCGTTCGAGAAGTTCCCGGCCGCGGACCCCACGCTGACCACCACCATGAAGTCGGTCGGCGAGGCCATGGCCATCGGGCGCAACTTCACCGAGGCGCTGCAGAAGGCCATGCGCTCCCTCGAGCAGAAGGGCTCCAGCTTCTCGTTCGTGCGCGCCGAGCTCCACGACGACGCCCTGGCGCGGCTCGTCGACGCCACGCGGACGCCCACCACGGAGCGCCTCCAGCAGGTCCAGCAGGCCCTGCTGGCCGGCGCGTCCGTGGAGCGGCTCTACGAGGCCACCGGCATCGACCCCTGGTTCCTCGACCAGCTGGTGCTGCTCAACGAGGTCGCGGACGCCGTGCGGGAGGACGGCGACCTCACGGTCCGCACCCTGCGCCTGGCCAAGCGGCACGGCTTCTCCGACGCCCAGATCGGCGAGCTCGCCCACCTGTCCGAGGACGTGGTCCGCGGAGTGCGCCACGCGCTGGGCATCCGGCCCGTGTTCAAGACCGTGGACACGTGCGCGGCGGAGTTCGAGGCGTTCACCCCCTACCACTACTCCTCCTACGACGAGGAGAGCGAGGTGGGCCGGCACGAGCGCCCCTCGATCATGATCCTGGGCTCGGGGCCGAACCGGATCGGGCAGGGCATCGAGTTCGACTACTCGTGCGTGCACGCGTCCATGGTGCTGCGCGAGGCCGGGCACGAGACCGTCATGGTCAACTGCAACCCGGAGACCGTCTCCACCGACTACGACATCTCGACGCGGCTGTACTTCGAGCCGCTGACCTTCGAGGACGTCATGGAGGTCGTCGAGACCGAGCGGCGCTCCGGCGGGCTGCTCGGGGTGTTCGTGCAGCTGGGCGGGCAGACCCCGCTCAAGCTTGCCGCCCAGCTCAAGGCCGCGGGGGTGCCGATCCTCGGCACCACGCCGGAGGCCATCGACCTCGCCGAGGACCGCGGGGAGTTCGCCCGCGTGCTCGGCGAGGCCGGCCTGCGCCAGCCCAAGAACGGCACGGCGTCCACCTTCGCGGACGCGAAGCGGATCGCGGACGACATCGGCTACCCCGTGCTCGTGCGCCCCTCGTACGTGCTCGGCGGCCGCGGCATGGAGATCGTCTACGACGAGCCGGCCCTGGCCCGCTACCTGCAGAACGCCACGGAGGTCTCGGCCTCGCGGCCCGCGCTGATCGACAAGTTCCTCGAGGACGCCATCGAGATCGACGTGGACGCCCTCTACGACGGCCGGGAGCTCTACGTGGGCGGCGTCATGGAGCACCTCGAGGAGGCCGGCATCCACTCCGGCGACTCCGCGTGCACCCTGCCCTCCATCACCCTGGGCCCCGACGTGGTCGAGCGCGTGCGCGAGGCCACCCTGGCCATCGCCCGCGGCGTGGGCGTGTGCGGGCTGATCAACATCCAGTTCGCCGTGGCCTCCGACATCCTCTACGTCATCGAGGCGAACCCGCGGGCCTCCCGCACCGTGCCGTTCGTGTCCAAGGCCACGGGCGTGCAGCTGGCCAAGGCCGCCGCCCTCATCGGCACCGGCACGACCATCGCCCAGCTGCGGGCCCAGGGGCACCTGCCCCAGCGGATCGACGGCTCCACGCTGCCGGCCTCGGCCCCCGTGGCCGTGAAGGAGGCCGTGCTGCCGTTCGCGCGCTTCCGCACCGCCGAGGGGGCCGTGGTCGACTCCCTGCTGGGCCCGGAGATGCGCTCCACGGGGGAGGTCATGGGCCTGGACAAGTACTTCGACACGGCCTTCGCCAAGGCCCAGGCCGCCGCGAACGTCTCCCTGCCCACGTCCGGGCGGATGTTCGTCTCGGTGGCCAACAAGGACAAGCGCTCCTCGATCGCCTACGTGCGGATGTTCCGCGACCTCGGCTTCGAGATCCTCGCCACCGGCGGGACCGCGGACGTGCTGCGCCGCAACGGCATCGAGTCCACCGTGGTCCGCAAGATCCGGGAGACGGCACCCGGCGAGCGGACCATCGTGGACCTGATCGCGGACGGGGAGATCGACCTGATCTTCAACACCCCGGCCGGCGGCGCCGCCCGCGGCGACGGCTACGAGATCCGCGCCGCGGCCACCAGCGTGGGCGTGCCCCTGATGACCACGGTCTCCGTGCTGGGCGCCGCCCTGCAGGCCGTCACCGCGCTGCGCTCCTACTCGTGGGACGTCACGAGCCTGCAGGAGCACGAGCAGCGCCTGGAGGTCCTGCTCCGCGCCGAGGAGTCCGAGCCCGAGGCCGTGCGTGCCTGAGGGCGCGGCCCCGGTGCCCCCCGCCCCCGGCCGAGCGCCCTTCGGCGCCCGGCTGGGGGCGGCGATGGACGAGCACGGCCCCCTGTGCGTGGGCGTCGACCCGCACCCGGGCCTGCTGGACGCGTGGGACCTGCCCCGCTCCGCCGAGGGACTGCGCCGGTTCACCCTGACCGTCCTGGAGGCGGCCGCCGGCCGCGCCGCCGCCCTCAAGCCCCAGGTGGCGCTGTACGAGCCCTACGGCGCCGCCGGCTTCGCCGTGCTCGAGGAGCTGCTCGCCGAGGCCCGCTCGGCGGGCCTGCTGACCGTCGCCGACGCCAAGCGCGGCGACATCGGCTCCACGATGGAGGCCTACGCGGCCGCGTGGCTGGGGGAGGGGTCCCCGCTCGCGGCCGACGCCGTGACCCTGAGCCCGTACCTCGGCTTCGAGTCCCTGCGCCCGGCCCTGGACCTGGCCGCCCGGACCGGGCGCGGCACGTTCGTGCTGGCGCTCACCTCCAACCCCGAGGGCCGCTCCGTCCAGCACGCCGGGGGCCGCGAGTCGGTGGCGGGCGCGGTGTGCGCCGCGGCCGCGGCCGAGAACGCCCGGCTCCTCGCGTCCGCGGACGGGACCGCCGCCGGGGCGGCCCGGGACCGCCTGGGCTCCTGCGGGCTCGTGGTGGGCGCCACGGTCGGCGGCGCCCCCGCGGAGCTGGGCCTCGACCTGGCCGCCGTGCGCGGGCCGCTGCTCGCCCCGGGCTACGGCGCGCAGGGCGCCCGCGCCGAGGAGCTGCCGGGCGTGTTCGGCGCCGCGGCCGGCCAGGTGCTCGCGGCCTCGAGCCGGGCGATCCTGCGCCGCGGACCGGACGCCGCGGCGCTGCGGGAGGCGGTCGACCGCTCCGCCGGGGAGCTGGCGGCCGCGCTGGGCTGAGCCACCCGCCGGTCCCGGGACGCGCTGCGGCGGGGTCCCCGATGACGACACCCCTGGTCACGCCACGGTCGTGTTGCCGTGCAGAACATCGTTCTTCATGTAGTTTCTTTAGCAAACGGGCTGTCCGTCCCCCCGCGGGACGGGGGCTGCAGTCCGTGGCGACGAGGAGGAACCACATGGCACTGCGTCCGTTGACCGACGAGGAGCGCGCCGCCGCGCGGGAGAAGGCCACCCGAGCGCGGACCGCACGCGCCGACGTGAAGAAGGGGCTGCGCGAGCGCCGCCTGACGGTCGCCGAGATCCTCGAGCGGGCGGACCGGGACGAGGCCGTGAGCCGGCTGAAGGTCTCGGACCTGCTCGAGGCCACCCCCGGCATCGGCAAGGTCCGCTCGGCGGCCATCATGGACGAGATCGGCATCGCCCGCACCCGGCGGCTGCGCGGGCTCGGCGTGCACCAGCGCAGGGCGCTCATCGAGCACCTCGACCGCTGAGGCGGGCGGGGCGCGGGGGCCGGGGCGCGATCCGCTAGATTGGGGGAAACACCCCAGTCCCAGGAGGATGCCCGTGAGCCCCGACGCGCCCCGCGCCGCGCGCCCGCCCCTGACCGTGCTCGCCGGACCCACGGCCGTGGGCAAGGGCACGGTCTCGACCTACGTCCGGGACCACTACCCCCAGGTGTGGCTGTCCGTGTCCGCGACCACCCGGGCCCCCCGCCCGGGGGAGGTCGACGGCACGCACTACTTCTTCGTCTCCGACGAGGAGTTCGACGCGATGGCCCGGGACGGCCGGCTGCTCGAGTGGGCCGTGGTGCACAACTCGCACCGCTACGGCACGCTGCGCTCCTCCGTGGAGCAGGCCATCGAGCACGGGTACCGCGTCCTGCTCGAGATCGACCTGCAGGGCGCCCGGCAGGTCCGCGACACCATGCCGGACGCCAATTTCGTGTTCCTCGCCCCGCCCAGCTGGGACGAGATGGTCGCCCGGCTCGTCGGCCGGGGCACCGAGACGGCCGCGGAACAGCGGGTCCGGCTGGAAACCGCTAAACTGGAGCTCGCGGCAGAGCCGGAGTTCGACCACACCGTCGTCAACGACCGGGTCGAGCGCGCCGCCGCCGAACTCGTGCAGCTCATGGGGATCGACCCCGAGCAGGCATCCTGATACCCGTCCACCCCGTCTGGAGCAATCGCTTGTCTACCCACACCGAAGGCATCATCAACCCGCCGATCGACGCCCTGCTGAAGAAGTCCGACTCCAAGTACGGGCTCGTGATCTTCGGCGCCCGGCGGGCCCGGCAGATCAATGCCTACTACTCGCAGCTCCACGAGGGCCTGTTCGAGTACGTCGGTCCCCTCGTGGACACCCAGCTCAACGAGAAGCCGCTGTCGATCGCGTTCCGCGAGATCGACGAGGGCCTCATCGAGGGCCGCCCGGTGGAGCACGCCGGGTTCGCCGAGAACGGCCAGCTCACCACGGAGGCCGACCTCGCCGCCGACGTGTTCGGCGCCGACTTCTTCGCCCAGGGCACCGAGGAGAGCGCCGTGGACTTCTCCGCGGACGCCGCCTTCTCCGGCGGCACCTCGGTCGACTTCTCCTCCGGCGCCGAGACCCCGGCCGAGCCGCTGGGCGACCTGCCCGGCAGCGCCGCGGCCATCGCCGCCGACAGCGCCTCCGACGGCGCCGGCGACGCCGCGGACGCCGCTCCGGAGGAGCCGGGGCGGGAGCCCGGGGACCTCCAGGACCAGTGAGCCGCCCGGCACCCTCGCGCCGGGGCGCGGCGGCATGAGGATCGTCCTCGGCATCGGCGGGGGCATCGCCGCGTACAAGGCGGCGCTGCTCCTGCGCCTGTTCACCGAGGGCGGCCACACGGTGGTGCCCGTCCCCACCGAGGCCGCGCTGCGGTTCGTGGGCGCCCCCACGTGGGAGGCGCTCTCGGGCCAGCGGGTCAGCGCGGACGTCTTCGACCGGGTGGACGAGGTCAACCACGTCCACCAGGGCCAGGCCGCCGACCTCGTCGTCGTCGCCCCGGCGACCGCCGACCTGCTGGCGCGCGCCGCCCACGGGCACGCCGACGACCTGCTGACCACCACGCTGCTCGCCACCCGGGCCCCCGTGCTGTTCGCCCCGGCGATGCACACCGAGATGTGGCTCAACCCGGCCGTGCAGGCCAACGTCGCGACGCTGCGCGCCCACGGGCACACCGTCCTCGAGCCCGCCGACGGCCGGCTCACCGGTCCCGACTCCGGCCCCGGCCGGCTCCCCGAGCCCGAGGCCGTCCGCGACGCCGCCCTGGCCCTCGCCGGACGGGGCGACGCCCCCGACGGCCCGCTGGCCGGCACCCGGGTGCTCGTGAGCGCCGGCGGCACCCGCGAGCCCCTGGACCCCGTCCGGTACCTGGGCAACCGCTCGTCCGGCAAGCAGGGCGTGGCGATCGCCGCCGCCGCCCGGGACGCCGGCGCCGCGGTGACCCTCGTGGCCGCCCACCTGGAGACCCCGGTGCCCGCCGGCGTCGAGGTCGTGCACGCGGGCACCGCCGAGCAGCTGCGCCGCGCCTGCGTGCGCGCCGCGGCGCGGGCCGACGTCGTGGTGATGGCCGCCGCGGTGGCCGACTACCGCCCGGCCCGGGTCGCCGACGCGAAGCTGAAGAAGGCCGAGGACGGCTCCAACCCCGTGCTCGAGCTGGTGCGCAACCCCGACGTGCTGCGAGAGCTCGTGGACCTGCGCAACACCGCCCGGCGCCGCCAGCTCCTCGTGGGCTTCGCCGCCGAGACCGGGGACGCCGAGACCGACCCGCTGACGTTCGGGCGCCGGAAGCTCGTGCGCAAGGGCTGCGACCTGCTGGCCGTCAACCACGTGGGGGAGAACCTGGTGTTCGGCCAGGACAGCACGGTCCTGACCGTGCTCAGCGCCGCCGGCACCCCCGAGCAGGTCCTGGAGGGGTCCAAGGCGGACGTGGCCCGCGGGCTCGTGGCGCGGATCGCCGAGGAGCTGACCGCCGTCCGCGCCTGAGCCGGCCGCCCCGCTCCCTGCCGCCGGCGGGCGCGGCGCTGCGCCGTCCGGGGCGCCCGGTAGTGTGGTCTCCCGTGAGCGAGACGACCCAGCACCTGAGACTGTTCACCTCCGAGTCCGTCACGGAGGGACACCCCGACAAGATCTGCGACCAGATCAGCGACTCCATCCTGGACGACCTGCTGCGCCAGGACCCCGAGTCCTCCGTGGCGGTCGAGACCATGGTGACCACGGGGCTCGTCCACGTCGCCGGCGAGGTGAAGACCCGCGGATACGTGGAGATCCCCAACGTGGTGCGCAAGACGCTGCTCGACATCGGCTACAACTCCTCGGTGCACGGCTTCGACGGCGAGTTCTGCGGGGTGTCGATCAGCGTGGGGGAGCAGTCCCCGGAGATCTACGAGGGCGTGTTCCAGTCCCTCGAGGTCCGCGAGGGCACCGCCCGCGACGCCCGTGACGCCCAGGGCGCCGGGGACCAGGGCATCATGTTCGGCTACGCCTCCGACGAGACCGAGGTCCTGATGCCGGCGCCGATCTTCATCGCGCACCGGCTCTCCGAGCAGCTCACCCGGGTCCGGAAGACCGCCGTGCTGCCCGGGCTGCGCCCCGACGGCAAGACCCAGGTCACCCTCGGCTACGACGGCCACCGGCCGGTGGCCGTGGACACCGTGGTGGTCTCCGCCCAGCACGTCGAGGGCTACGACCTCGACCAGCTGGCCTCCGACCTGCGGCAGAGCGTGATCACCCCCGTGCTCGAGGAGACCGGGCTGGACCTGTCCGGGACCCAGGTCATCATCAACCCGGCCGGCAACTTCGTGCGCGGCGGTCCCGTGGGGGACGCCGGGCTGACCGGGCGCAAGATCATCGTGGACACCTACGGCGGGATGGCCCGCCACGGCGGGGGCGCCTTCTCCGGCAAGGACCCCTCGAAGGTCGACCGCTCCGCGGCCTACGCGATGCGCTGGGTGGCCAAGAACGTGGTGGCGGCCGGCCTGGCCCACCGCGTCGAGGTCCAGGTCGCCTACGCGATCGGTCGCGCCGCCCCCGTCGGCCTCTACGTGGAGACCTTCGGCACGGAGCAGGTCGACCCGGCCCGGATCGAGCGCGCCATCCGCGAGGTCTTCGACCTGCGTCCCCTGGCGATCATCGAGGACCTCGACCTCAAGCGCCCCATCTACGCGCGCACCGCCGCGCACGGGCACTTCGGCCGCTCCGAGCCCGAGTTCACCTGGGAGCGCACGGACCGCGTCGCGGACCTGCGGTCGGCCGCCGGGCTCTGACCGTGGACCCGGAGGACCCCGGGGCGGCCGCGGAGGGCCCGCGGCAGCTGTCGCTCCTCTCGGGCTTCCCGCCCCGGCCTCCGCGCGAGGACGCGAAGGGCGTGGGTGCCGTCCAGGCGGCGGAGCAGGACCCCGTGGCCCGGGTGCTGCTCGACACCCACGTCCCGCACCTGGACCGGCCGTTCGACTACCTCGTGCCCGCCGGGATGGCCGCGGCGGCGGTGCCGGGCGCGCGCGTCAAGGTCGGCTTCGGCGGCCAGGAGCTGACCGGCTACGTGCTCGAGCGCGCCGCCGGCTCCGAGGTCATGCACCGGATCCAGCCCCTGCGCCGGGTGCTGTCCCCGCTGCCCGTGCTCGCCCCCGAGATCGCCCGGCTGGCCGAGGACGTCGCCGCCCGCTCCGCCGGCACCGTCGCGGATGTCGTGCGGGTGGCCGTCCCGCCGCGGGTCGCCCGCGTCGAGAAGGAGATCGAGCAGCGGCTGGCCGAGGCCCCGGGCCACTCCACCGGGCTGTCCCCGCAGGCCCCCGGCCCCTCCCACGACGCCGCGCTGGCGGACTACGCCGGCGGTGCGGCGTTCCTGGCGGAGCTCGCGGCGGGGGCGTCCCCGCGGGCCGTCGTCGAGGTGCTCCCCGCCCATCCCGCCCACGACTGGACGGACGTGCTCGCCGCGGCGATCGGGGCGGCCTGGCGGGCCGGGCGCGGAGCGGTGGCGGTCGTCGCGGACCAGAAGGCGCTGGCGCGGCTGGAGCGCTCGGTGGTGGACGAGATCGGCGGGGAGCACCTCGTGCGCCTGCACGCCGAGGACGGGCCCACGCCCCGCTACCGGGCGTTCCTCGCCGCGGCCACCGGCCAGGTCCGGGTGGTCCTGGGCACCCGCTCCGCCGCCTACGCCCCCGTGGACGACCTCGGGCTCGTGGCCTGCTTCGACGACGGCGACGAGAACCTCGTGGAGCAGCGCGCCCCGTACCAGCACGTCCGGGACGTGCTGCTGCTGCGCGCCGGGCGCAGCGGGTGCGCGGCCCTGTTCGCCGGGCACGCCGTGAGCCCCGAGGCCCAGCGGCTCGTCGTCTCCGGGTGGGCCCGCCGGATCGCGCCGGCCCGGGACGTGCTGCGGGTCCACACGCCGCGGATCGTCTCCACGGCCGACTCCTTCCACGCCGCCCGGGACCCTCTCGCCTCCCGCGCCCGGCTGCCCGAGACGGCCTACCGCGCCGCCCGCGAGGGCCTCGAGCGGGGCCCCGTCCTGGTCCAGGTCGCCCGCGCCGGCTACGCCCCGCACCTCGCGTGCGAGCGCTGCCGCGAGCCCGCCCGCTGCACCGCCTGCGACGGCCCGCTCGGGGTCGTGTCCCGGCGCGGGGTCCCCCGGTGCGGGTGGTGCGGCCGCTCGGCGCACGCGTGGTCCTGCGCGGCGTGCGGGTCCCCGCGGATGCGCCTGGTCACCGTCGGCGCGCTCCGCACCGCCGAGGAGCTCGGGCGGGCGTTCCCGCGGGTGCCCGTCGTGGCGTCCTCGGGGGACGCGGTGCGCGCGGACGTCACCGGGGCCCCCGCCCTCGTCGTGGCCACCCCGGGCGCGGAGCCGGTCGCCGAGGGCGGCTACGCGGCGGCGCTGCTGCTCGACGGCAACCAGATGCTGATGCGCCCGGCCCTGCGCGCCGCGGAGCAGACGCTGCGCCGGTGGTTCAACGCGGCCGCACTCGTGCGCCGGGCCCGGGACGGCGGGATCGTGGTGGTCACCGCGGAGCACGAGGCCGCCGTGGGCGCGCTCGTGCGGTGGGACCCGGCCGGTCACGCCGAGCGCGAGCTCGTGGAGCGCCAGTCCCTGGGCCTGCCCCCGGCCGTGCGCTCGGCGGCGCTGACGGGCCCCGCCGCGGCGGTCGCCGCGTTCCTGGCCGACCTCGAGCTGCCGCCCGCGGTGCGGGTCATCGGGCCCACGCCCCTGGAGGACCACGAGCCCGGGCCGGAGGGGGAGCCGGCGCCGCACCGGGCGCTGCTGTTCTTCGGCTACGGCGTGGCCGGCGAGGTCACCCGCCGCCTGCGGGCCGTCCGGTCGAAGGCCTCCGCGCTGCGCAAGCACCCCCCGGTGCACGTGCGCTGCGACGTCACCGACCTCCTCTGAGCCCCGCCGGGCACCCGGGGGGACCCCGCCCGCGCCCCGGGCGGGCGCGGGTGTTGGCGCACGGGCCGCGGTGTGGTTGGTTGGAGTCGTGGGGCCGCGCCGCGGCCGGGATTTGGAGGCCACCGTGGGCGAAGAGGTCAGTTCCCGCAGCTACACGCGCGAGCAGCGCCAGCGCTACCGGGAGAAGGTCCGCGAGGACCTCGACGTGTTCGAGCAGATGCTCGCCCGCGCCTCGTTCGAGTTCGACCGTCCCATGACGGGCCTGGAGATCGAGCTCAACCTCGTGGACGGGCGGTTCGACCCGCACTTCCACAACGACGAGGTGCTCGCCGCGATCGCCGATCCCGGGTACCAGACCGAGCTGGCGCGGTACAACATCGAGCTCAACGTGCCCCCGCGGCCGCTGCCCGGGCGGGCCGCCCTCGACCTCGAGGAGGACCTGCGCGCCTCGCTCAACGCCGCCGACGCCGCGGCCCGCGGCGTCGGCTCGAGGATCGTGACGATCGGCATCCTGCCCACCCTGCGTCCCGAGCACTACGAGCAGGAGTGGATCAGCGACAACAACCGCTACACGGCGCTCAACGACTCGATCTTCGTGGCCCGCGGGGAGGACATCCGGCTCGAGATCGACGGGCCCGGCGGCGAGCGGATCTCCACCTACTGCGACTCGATCGCCCCCGAGTCGGCGTGCACGAGCGTGCAGCTGCACCTGCAGGTCGCCCCGGCCGAGTTCGCCGCGCACTGGAACGCCGCGCAGGCGCTGGCCGCCCCGCAGATCGCCCTCGGCGCGAACAGCCCGTACTTCTACGGCCGGCGGCTGCACGCCGAGACCCGGATCGCGCTGTTCGCCCAGGCCACGGACACCCGCCCCGTGGAGCTGAAGAACCAGGGGGTGCGCCCGCGGGTGTTCTTCGGCGAGCGCTGGATCACCTCGATCTTCGACCTGTTCGAGGAGAACGTGCGCTGGTTCCCGGCGCTGCTGGCCGAGTGCTCCGAGGAGGACCCGGCCGCGAAGCTGCGGGCCGGGCTGGCCCCGGACCTCTCGGAGCTGCGGCTGCACAACGGGACGGTCTACCGCTGGAACCGGCCGATCTACGACGTGGTCGGCGGGCGGCCGCACCTGCGGGTCGAGAACCGGGTGCTGCCCGCGGGCCCGACGATCGCCGACGTGATGGCCAACGCCGCGTTCTACTACGGGGCCACCCGGGTGCTGGCCCGGCAGGAGCGGCCGGTGTGGACCCGGATGAGCTTCCCCGCCTGCGCCGAGAACTTCTCCCGCGCCGCCCGCGACGGTCTCGACGCCCGGTTCTACTGGCCGGGCTTCGGGGAGGTCAGCGCGGACGAGCTCGTGCTGCGCCACCTGCTCCCGCTGGCCCACCAGGGCCTCGAGGAGTGGGGGGTGGCCCCGGAGGTGCGCGAGCGCTACCTGGGGATCATCGAGGGCCGGTGCGTCTCCGGGGTCAACGGCGCGGTGTGGCAGACCCGGGCGGTCGAGCACTTCGAGCGCCACGGCGCGGACCGGCCCACCGCCCTGCGCCGGATGCTGCAGGCCTACGCCGAGCACATGGACGAGAACGAGCCGGTGCACACCTGGCCGGTGCCGTAGGGCGGTCGAGCCCCTCGAACCCGGCCGGACCGCCGACAGGGTTCCCGGTAGGGCGACGCCGAGGCGGCTTCCCGGCTCCGTCGGACCATCGCCGCTTGCCGTCGCACGTCACAGAGGCGGCCACGACTCTCCCGGACGGGACGTTTCGCGACCGATGGGATGCGAGACGTCTCGTTGGGGAATTTTGCGCCCGCATGTTTCCGGGACAACATGCCGGCCTTCGCCGAGGCGCTGCGGGGCAGGGGTGCCGGGTTGCGGGTGCTGAACTTCGGTGGGGGAGACGTGGACACCGCGACCCCGATGGGGTCGACGGTGTTCACCGTCACGACCGCCCTGGCGTAGATGGAGCTGGACATCGAACGAGAACGGATCACCGACTCGGTGACCAAGCGCCGGGCCGCCGGCAAGGACCTCGGAGGGCGACGCCGGACCTGCACGGATTCTCAGATCCGCAACGCCCTGCGGCTCATCGAGGACGGGGAGCCGGCCACTCAGGGTCGCCCGGGATCCGGGGATGTCCCGGGCGACCCTGTACCGGCGGATCCGGGGACTTCCCGTACCGGTCGTCTGAGGGGCGCCCGTCGGCGAATCCGGAGCATGGCCGAGGCCGGGCCGATCGGGGGAGTGCACACCAGGACCTGGTCGACGGACTGCCGCCGGTGCTGGTGCAGCAGGGCGACCGCTGTCGCTGCAGGGTTTCGGCCCCGCCCCGGCAGCGGACATCTGCCGACGCCCGTCCGCGCGGGTCGTCTCGGTCCCGTCCGCCCACGCGCGTCGCAACCGACTCCCAGGCCCGCCGGCAGGCCAAGGCCTGGAGAGAGGGGGGTACGACTCACTCATGCTGCCGACGCCATGCCGCAGTGACGAGAGGTCCCGTGCGGGTCCCGAACGGTGTGGCGCCCGGGACCCGCACGGACGGTGGTCAGCGCTTCATGAGGGCGAAGACTCCCCAGCCGAGATACTCCCGCGTGGAGCGCGCGTAGCGGGCGGGCTCGGTGGTGAGTTCCTCCCGGACCTCGGTGGCCAGTTCGTCGTCCGGGTTCCGGTCGAGCCAGCGGCGCAGGTTGAGCCACTGGGCGGCGGCGTATCGGTCCCAGCTGTCCTGGTCGGCCAGCATCATCTCGACGACGTCGTACCCGAGCTCCTGGAAGTGCGCGATCAGTTCCGGGAGGAGCAGGAAATCGGCGATGCCGGTCGCGTGGCACGCCTGGGCAGTGTCCTCGTCCGGAGGGGTCCGCCGCCAGTAGGGCTCGCCGATCAGCATCAGCCCTCCGGTGTGGAGGCTGCGCTCGAGCAGCTCGGCGGTTCCGGCGACGCCGTTGCCGATCCACGTGGCGCCGAGGCAAGCGGCGAGGTCGACCGGCTGGTGTGCGACATAGCCGGCGGCGTCACCGTGGACGAATTCGACCCGGTCGGCGACGCCGAGGTCGGCGGCGCGGGCCTGGGCCTGCTCGGTGAAGACTGTGCTGATGTCCACCCCGGTGCCCGTGAAACCGAGGTCACGGGCCCAGGTGCACAGCATCTCGCCCGAGCCGCTGGCCAGGTCGAGCACCCGGGTTCCGGGGGCCAGGTGGAGCGCCTCGCCCAGGGCGGCCAGCTTGTCCGGGGTCAGCGGGTTGTGGATCCGGTGGGTGCTCTCACGGATGGTGAAGATGCGGGGAAAGTCCATGACCAGATTCTTTTCCGACATGCCGTGCGTTGGGAAGAGCGGGGACCTGCCGTGCCACCAGGTGACATCTGCTCCTGCTTCAGCACCCTTCCGCTTTGCATATGGCGGATTACAGGCCGGCCATTTGGCGGGTCCGAGGGGTCTCTCACGTTCGGTCGGCGAGACTCGTTGTGCCCCCCAGCACGTCGTCGCGCAGGATCTTCTGTGCCCGCTCGGGTTCCTCGAACAGTGGGCTGTGGGCGGACCGCTGGAAGGTGTAGAAGCCCTTGAGCGGTGCCTGCACCTTCTCGTAATACTTTCGTGCGAGGGGGTAGGAGCAGGTGTAGTCGTGGATCCCGTGCAGGAGGTAGAGCGGAATGGTCAGCTCGGTCACGGTCTCTCCCAGATCGGTCGCCAGGCTCTCGTCCCACAGGGCGCTGACGCCGGAAGAGAACTTGCCGCCCCATAGCCTGAGCTTCTCCGTGGGGGTGTACTGCGGGCTGCGCAGTGACGGCCAGAAAATACCCGAGAGCACCGAGTGCATGTCCCGGGCAGTGCCGACCCCCAACCGGTGCATCGCGGTGTCGCGGATCGCGAGATAGGCGCGCGGCGTTCCCCCCGTCACGGTCACCGGCGCCTTCCGGAGCCGCCGGATCATCCGCTGGTCGCCGAGTTCCTCGGACCGTCGCAGCATGTACTGGTAGGCCAGGACCTCCGACTGCAGTTGGTCGGCCATCTGCGCCATGCCGATGTAGGCGTGGTACCGTTCCGGTGCCCGGGCTGCGGCCTGCAGCCCGAAGAAGGTGCCGCCGGAATGCGCCATCAGGTAGATCTTGTCCGTGCCGAATCGCTGGCGCAGGTAGTCGGTCACGGTGAGCGTGTCAGCGATGAGCTGCTCCGAGGTGATGGCCTTGGAAGGGATGTCCGGACTGTAGGAGAGTCCCGTCCCGCGCTGTTCCCACCAGGCCACTGTGAAGTGGTGCTCCAGAACCGTCGGATACCTCTCGGTGAGGAAGTACTCCGGCATCCCTCCGTGCAGGAAGAGCAGAACCGGTCGCGCGGCATCGTGGCTGCGCAGGAACATGCCCTGTCGCACCCCGTTGACGTCCAGGTAGACCTTTTCTGCCAGACCTCCGGCTGCCGGGCAGCCGTCCGCACCGACGACCGGGAGGGGTTTGCCGTCGCTCCAGAGATGGGTACGGCGCAGCAGAGCACCGACGGCGAAAGCGGCGGCGGCGGCTGAGGTCAACCTGCGCAGGGCGGTCATGCGTGCTGCTCCTGACTGTCTCGCGGTGTGGTGACAAGGACCCGAATGGAGTAGCGCGGGACACGTTGTCCACCGGGGACAGGCCCCGGCGCTGAACCGGGGTGACACCTCCCTCGACCATCACGGCGCGACCGCCCCGGCGGAAGGCATCGTCGCCCGTGAAATGGATTCTACGATCGGCTTCGCGACGTCCGCGGGTGTGCCGAAGGCCGTTGGGTGCCCGGATTTTTCGGGGTCGCGCGGACGGCCGGCCCGTGTCGGCGCAGCTGCCGGACGAGGCAGGCCCCGTACGTCACGCAGATCAGGAGGACTACCGCGGAGACGTAGAACGCCTGTTGCAGGTCCGTGGTGGTGAGGTCGCCGCTGATGCTGATCAGGATGTGGAACACCACTCCGGGCAGGACGAACCCGGTCAGGGCCACCAGCAGTCCAGGACGCGACCGATCGCGACGGCGACGAGGATCTGGAGCAGCTGCTGCTCCCGGGTGTGGCCGCGGGCCAGGTTCACGATGTGGCCGATGTCGAGGGCGTCGAGCTGGTGGTCGAAGCCCTCGATGAGCTGCAGCAGGACCATGGCCGGCAGCGGCAGGAAGTACAGGGTGGCCCGGTAGCGGGGGCAGCGGGGCGCGCACACCGCAGTAGCCCAGCCACCCGTTGGCCTCCACGTACAGGACCAGCACCACGGACAGCACCACCAGGATCGGGGCGGTCACGGCGTTGGCCCGGCCCAGCTCCGCCGAGGTGGCGTCACCGATCCCGACCAGGACGATCAGCAGAATGATCCAGACCATGGCATGCCGGATCGGGCTCGCCGTGCGCAGCTTTTTCACGGGGATCACTTCTCCTCGCCGACGACGGTCCCGCGGGCAGGCCGTCGATCGAGCAGGGGTACCGCTCGGTGGGAATCAAGGGCGGAGCACTGTCGGTCTGCCGTTGTGGACGGCCGGGCCCATTCGCACCTTGCCACCTCCCTGACGTGAATTCACGGTGGTGAAGCCGGTGCCGGGGATCGAGCTGTCACATGTGGCCGGGAACCGCCACGCACTTCTCGCTCGGCCGCTCTCTTCCTAGGCTGAGGACGCCTAAGGAGGTGTCGGATGCGCATTCTGGTCGGTCATGCGAGCCGGCAGGGGCCCACCGTCGGGATCGCCCGGCGGAGCGCCGCCACGCCCGAGCGCGCCGTGGCCGCGGTGGAGGCGGCCCCGGTGGGGGAAGTGGGCGATCCTGCCGGCTACGACGCGGTGGTGCTGGACAGCGCAGTCCACAACCAGCCCTGGTCACCGGAGACCGCCGATGTCGCCCACCGCCACGCCGCGGTCCCGTCGTCCCGGCCGTTGTGGATGTTCGGCGTGGGCAGGTCCGACGGTCTGCCCCGGCCGCTGCGCCGGATGGCGGGCACCGCCCAGGACCAGCGGGTCGCGGCCGCCCTGCGCGAGGATGTGCAACCACGCGGCCATCGTGCGTTCTCAGGCGTGTGCCGGCCCGAACAGCTGCCCCGCTGGGTGGGAGTCACCTTCCGAGCTGTCGGCGCTCCCTTCGGGGACTACCGTGATCGGCCGGCGATCGAGGCCTGGTTCCAGCAGATCGCCCAGGAGCTGGACGTGCGATCGGTCGCCGAAGGCGCCGGAGGGTGATGCGCGCGAACCCCGGCCACCGCCACCCGCACGACGAGCGTCAGGTCCCTGGAGGGCCAGGGCGCCCGGTGCTGTGGTGGTGCGCTGTCATCGCGGTGCTGGCGGGCATCGCCGCCGCCACCGGTCTGCTGCAACAGGGCGGCCCAGGTCCTTTCGCGGTCGAGACGGTCCGGGGCCGGTCCGCCGAGATCTCCGGCTACGGGTTGTACCGCTACGACACCGTCTTCACCGCCGCCGGGAGTCAGGCCACCGATCTGGTGACCCTGATGATCGGGATCCCCCTGCTCCTGGGAGCCACAGTCGGGTGGTGGCGTGGCAGCACCCGGGCCGGGCTGGTGCTGCTGGGCACCCTGGGGTACTTCCTCTACGTCCACGCCGGCTACGCGCTGGGAGCGATCGCCTACAACGAGCTGTTCCTGCTCTACGTGGTGCTCTTCTCCGCAGCCTTGTATGCCTTCGTCCTGGTCTTCGCGGCCTTCTTCCGGCAGGACCCGGCCCGGCTGTTCTCACCCGGCACACCGCGGCGAGGACCGGCCGTGCTGATGTTCGCCAGCACCGTGGTGCTGCTGGTGGTGTGGGGGGTCCCGCTGGTGAGTGCTGCGCTCATGGGGGCGACCCCGGAGGGGCTGGGCCCGTATTCGACCGAGTTCACCGAGGCCCTGGATCTGGCGGTGATCACCCCGGCCACGGCCTGGGCCGGGGTGCTGATCCTGCGCCGGGACCCGCGGGGGTACCTGATCGCGGTCTCCTTGCTGGTGCTGGAGGTCCTGCTGGCGCCGTTGATCATCGCCCAGACGGTGATGCAACTGCGCGCCGGGGTGACCTTCACCCTGCCGGAGATCATCGGGCCCATGATCGGGTTCGTGCTCCTGGCCGTGGCGGCGGCCGCGGTGCTGTGGGTGATCCTGCGCTCGGTTTCCGCCGCGGCGACCCGGGCCGGAGGAGCACCGCGGGTACGAGCGGATGGGTCGCGGTGATCACGCCGCGGACCGAAGGCCCGGAACCACAGGGCCGTCATTCGGTCCCGTCGCTGACGGAACCGGTGAGGAAGTGGGGATCCTGGGCCTCCTGGACAGCCTTCCTGTCTGCGGTGGCCGACAGCGTGGCGCAGATCCTCTCGCCCCGCTGCTGCCTGTGCTGGCCTCCCCATGGAGCGACCTGCGGATCTTCACCTCGTCCCTGGTGCTGCTCCTGGCGCTGGTCGTGACCCTGAAGTGTCCGCATGAGCGCACTCCGGGTCAGCTGCGGGGCCACCCACCGCACGAGCGAGAGGACCACCATGACCGGGAAGAGGACGGGCCGGCACGTCCGGTGCTGGAGCGAATTCAGCTCCGGTCAGCAGACCGCGGTGCTGGTCCTGGCATCGATCCAGGCGTTCCTGGCCGTCACGGCCTGGACGCATCTGGCCTTCCGCCCCGCCCATGCTCACCGGGCTGTCTCCTGGCGCAGGTCGGTGTCCGTGCCGCGCGGGTGGCCGAGCCGTCCGCGGGTGGCGGCCAGCAGCAGCGCCGCACCGAGCACGTAGAGGGACAGGATGGTGAGGTCGACCGTGGCCGAGTCCGCGGTGAGCAGCAACGTGTCCTGGGCGGCGGTGAAGCCGCCGTGCAGCAGGATGCACAGCAGCACGCTGCCGGTGCGGTTGTAGAGCCAGGTGTAGAAGAACGCCAGCACCAGGGGCACGACGAATCCGGCCGGCCCGTACAGCGGCACGTGCCAGATGCCCCACGCCAACCCCAGCAGCAGCGTGGCCACCGCGGGTCGGTGCAGGTCCTGCAGCAGCGGCAGGGCGTAGCCCCGCCAGCCCGGTTCTTCCATGCCGCCGAACAGCACCGCCGTGATGACCAGTGACGCCGCGTAGCCGGGCAACCGGTCGGGAAGGGCGGCCCAGTCGACCTCTGCGCCGTTCACGGAGAGCACGATGTTGACACCCAGCTGCACGCACAGCGGCAGTAGCAGGGCGTAGGCGTAGAACGGCCACGGCACCCGCCAGGCCAGGATGCTCCGGCCCCAGTCCCGCAGCGATCGGCCGGTGAGCCTCAGCATCACCGCAGCCGCGGCGGGCGGGCCGAACCCGCCGACCACCACCAGCACGAACGCCCCGGCCCCGCCGATCAGCGACGCCAGCCCCCATGACGACCACGAGAACGCGTAGGCCAGCAGCAGGTACCCGATGACCGGATGGGTGCCTGCCCAATCCCGCGGCCCGGACGCGGCGGACCTGCCGGACCGGTGCGGTGGTCCCGCACTCTCCGAAGCACGTGTCATGATCCACCTCCGCAGCAGACGCGGCCGGTGCCCGCCCCCGGACGCCGGACCGGCCGGTGTGGGACGCCAGCATAGTGCCCCCGCCGTGGACGGCACGGTCCGTGACGCGACGGCCATCCGCACGGGAAGCTCGATGATCGTCCCACCTCCCACAGGTGGAAGTGACAGCAGCGGACGTCGGTCGGAGAGAGGTCGTGCCGCGATGTCGATTCCGGCCGGCAGCCCGCGCCAGGACGGCGGGGCTCAGGCTGTGGCCTGCAAACTTTGATCCCGTGCACTCCGGTCTCGCGAGCTGAGGGATTCCGACGCCCGCTGCGTGGAGTACCCTCGGCTGCGACCACTCGTGCGAGATCAACGCTGCCAGGACACCGAAGCGCGAGCACCGCGGCGGACGGCCTCGAACGCCACCGCCGAGACCGCGTTGGGAACCCAGTACGGCCACGGCAGAGCCGGCACCAAGCCCAGCACCCAGGCCTGTGCCCAGCGCAGGGCTCCGGAGATCCGGCGCAGACGCAGCAGCTGACAGCCCACAACGGCCTCGAACACGACGGTGGCGGTGACGACGGCCGGGGCAGCCGGTTCCATCGCGCCCAGCACCGACCGGTAGGGCGGCAACCAGGCACTGTCGTGGAACCAGCTCATCAACCGGTGGGAGTGGCGCACGGTGTACACCGCGTTCAGCGCCGCTGAGCCGGCGAAATAGATCCCCACCGCCCGGGTGGCCAGGGCCCACCCCCCACCCGTGTCCCGGCCCCGGTCGGCGCGCCGGCGCGCGGCACCAGCGCGGCGGTTTCGGTCTGCCCCAAAGCCCATGACAGTGTCCTCCCCTTCGTCCCCGGCCTGGTCATCGACGAACGCCCGCGGAGGTGCCCCCACATCGGGGGCGCAGTCGACGACCGGTGAGACGCATTCCACCACGGGCCTCGAACGTGCACCACCGCAGCCGCCACTGTGACGAGGAGGGCATCTTCGGGCCTCCAATGCTTCGGTGGGGAGCACTACCGGCCGTTCCTCACCGTTGATGAGAGATCCGGACCAGGGTCATCGTCATGCACGTTCCTCCACCGGTCCACGCGCAGAAACCGTGCTGTCCTTCGCCGGGACGTGCCGCTACCGACGGCGCCGGATCATGCCGTATCCGGGGCGGGGGCGAGGAGTACCAGGGTGCCCACGACGTCCCCGCTCTCCAGCATCGCGTGCGCCCGGGCCGCCTCGGACAGTGGGAGGCGGCCGGCGATCACCGGGCGGATGCGCCCGGCCTCGAGCAGCTCGTAGAGGGTGGCCCAGGCCGCCAGCAGCGGGCGGCGGTCCAGCCGCCACGACGTCGTCCCGTACAGACGGATCCTCCTGCCGCCCGGGAGCAGGCGGCGCCCGACCGCCCGGCCGATCAGGCGCAGGGTGGCGGGCGGGGTACCGGGGTTGGCGTAGGCCACGAGCACGCCCCCCGGATGCAGCACGGCCAGGCCCCGGTCCACCCAGGTCCCGCCCACCCCGTCCAGCACCGCGTCCACCCCGGCGGGGTCCAGACGCCGCAGAGCCTCGACGACGTCCTCCCCCGACACACCGAGGGGCACCACCCCGTGGTCAGCAAGCCACGGGTGCTTCGCGGCGGTATCCGCCCCGTACATCCTCAGCCCGAGCAGCTGTCCGAGCTGCACGATCGCCGTGCCGATCCCGCCGGCGGCCCCGGTGATCAGCACTGCCTGCCCCGGCCGGATCCGGGCGGTGCGGGAGAGCACCTGGTGGGCGACCAGGTAGTTCAGCGCCACGGCCACCACCTCACCCGCGTCCAGACCGGCCGGAACCCGCAGCAGCGGGTGGCGGTCCACGTAGACGTACTCGGCGTAGCCGCCCTTCTCGGTCATCACCACCACCCGGTCCCCGGGCGTCACGGCGGTGACCCGGTCCCCGACGGCGTCCACCGCCCGGACGACGGCGTAGCCGGGCACGAACGGAAACCGCGGCGGATACGTGGAGAGCCCCCGGCGGGCCTGCACGTCGACCGCGCTCACGCTGCAGGCCTCGACCCGCACCCGCACCTCGTCCTGGCGCGGCGTGCGCAGCCGGCGGGACACGACGTCGAGCACCTCCGGGCCGCCCGCCCGGGTGGCGACCACGGTCCGGTACTGCGCGGGCGCCGTCTGCTGCATCGTGGCCGGGACCGGACAGCGGGCGGCGAGGTCGGCCAGCTGCCGGGCGGCCTCGGGCCCCATGAGCGGGGGCCCGTGGCCGGTGCCCAGCACCTGCGGCCGCAGCCCGGCGAGCACGGCGATCGCCGCCTCCGCGGCCGGCCGGTCCCAGGTCGCGATCCACGGCGGCCCGCCGGCTCGCGGTGCGCGGGCCAGCAGCCCGCGCACTGAGTTCACATCCACGGTCAGGACCGCGTCCCCGGTCAGCAGCACCCCGTCCTCGGGCCGGTGGAGGGCGACGTGACCGGGGGTGTGCCCCGGAGTGGGCACCCACCGCCACCCGGGCAGCCCGGGCACGCCCCCGGCCGGGTCGAAAGGCCGCACGACGCCGGTCATGTCGGTCTCCTGGATCGTTCCCGGCGGCAAGAGCTTCAGCAAGGGCCGCATCAGCCAGCGGTCCAGCGGGTTGGCGTACTCGTCCAACAGCTTCCCTCGTGCCTGCAGGAGCTCGTCCGGGTGCACCCACACCGGTACCCCCCACCGGCGGGCCAGCTCCGGGGCCGCCCCGGAGTGATCGGGATGGATGTGCGTCAGCACGATCGCCGCCGGCTGGGCCCCGGTCCCGAACAACGACTCCGCCGCCGTCGCGATGAGCTCCTGATGGCCGGTCCACCCGGCGTCCACCAGCACCCACCCTGTCCCGGAGGTCACCAGGTAGACGTTGGAGGCCCACCGGCTGCGCCCGGTGGGCAGCTGGTGCACCCCGGTGGCGATCTCCACCGGTTCCGGGGTTCTCCGGCTCGCCTCCGTCCGCCCTCTGCGCCGCCGGGCCTCTGCGGTGGTCATCGGTGATCCGCTTCCCCCGAGGCGAGGTGCGTGGCGATCTGCGCGGCCCAGGCGTCGATCGCCGGCCAGTCGCGGAAGTCACCCGCCGGCGTGGCCTCCTGGGCTGCGGGCAGGTGGCGGGTCAGTCGCTCGGTGAGGCCGATCGGAGGGGCCTGGGGGTCGAAGGCCCCGTAGAAGATCTGCTCCCCGCGCGGGTGCAGCAGCTCGGTGAGTTCGTCGAACTCCTTGGGGCGGGCGGCCTGAAGGACGTCGGCGCCCTCGGCGTCGACCCGGTCGGTGCCCAGCGGGCCGCTGCTGAACAGCCAGACCGGTCGCTGGGAGAGCTCGTCTCGGTGGCAGTGGGCGAAGGCGGTGGCGTCCTTGAGCCAGTGGAACATGTAGGCCGCCCCACCCAGCACGACGGCGTCGTAGGGAGCCAGGTCGTGGACCTCGTCCACGGGCCGCGCTTCGGCGGACTGGCCCGCGGCACGCAGCGCGGCCGCGATCCGGTCGGCGATCCCGGCGGTGGCGCCGTGCCGGGTGGCATAGGCGACGAGAACCTTCATCACAGTTCCTCCCTGCTGTGTGGTTCTGCGGCGTGGGCGGGATCGCGCGTCGACGGGGCCGATGACGGCCCCGCCACGGCGTTCGGACCGGCGGAGGACCCGCGGCGCGCACCGAGTGCGCGCCACAGCAGCACGCCCCCAGCGAGGATCAAGCCCACGGGCCACAGGTAGTTGAACACCGCCCACAAGTCCGTGGCCTCCAAGGCACTGAGCACTCCCAGCACCGCCAGAACCGTCGCGGGAATCCACGCCCACCACCGCCGTCCTGACCCACCCGGCAGCACCGCCACCAGCGCGAAGGTCAGGGCCAGCCCGGCGAAGAACAAGGCCCCCTGCAGCGGCTCGGCCAGTCCGTCCTCGGTCAGGCCTGCCTGCACCGCCAGGGTCAGCAGCACCCCAGCAGGGATCACCGCCCACCAACGGTCCCGCTCGCGCAGGTACACCGCGGCGAACCCGGCTCCGATCCCGGCCAGGAACAGTACCCCGCCCCACCGGTCCTCACCGGCCACCTGCGCCTCATCGGCCAGCATCACCAGACCCAGCCCGGCCAGGGCCCCGCCGGGAATCGCCGCCCACCATGCCTGGCGATCGATGGCGAACCAGTACCAGAAGACGCCTGCGGCCGTCACGAACAGTGCCCCCCAGAACAGCCCCGAGGCGATCAGCACACCGAGCGCCTCGAGCAGCAACAGCACCCCAGTGGCCAGCAGGAGCGCGCCGAACACGGCCCCCACCATCGTGCGTGACATCGTGTCCACCTCCGGTTTCAGGGTAGGTCCGCCCCCGGTGTCTGAGGACGGGGTGCGACGATGTTTCGCCGTCCCGCACCCGGCCAGGTCCGGCTGCGCCTCGGCCGCAAGGCGTATACCAGGGTGGGTCACCCGTCGGCGGTACCGTCTGCAGTGCCCATCACCCGACAAATGGGGTGGCTCTGGAATGCCCGCTCACACCAGGGCCGAAGACCGGGAGAAACGGGTGGTGGCGTCGTTATCAAGCTTTGACGCCAATGATCAAAACCAGGGACAACGCCCTGAGGAGGACGAAGGAGAGGACGCCGGGCGGACCCTGCAGAGCGGTCATCGTGGCACCGCCCATGACCGCGTGCAACACCCCGGGACGTGCTCGCTCCAGATCCCGTGGTCGAAGGCCCGGCCCAGCCGCCGGTGCGATGGTTCAGGACAGGCGCACGCTCAGCTGGGAGTGGCCGAAGGCGACGATGTCGTCGCGGCCGTCGCCGTTGACGTCGCCGAGCAGCCGCGGGTACTTCTGCGGGGTCCAGCCGCTGGTGTACCCGAACTCGGGGGTCAGCAGCTGCGGTCCGGTCAGGGGAGCGGCACTGCCGTAGGAGACCCAGGTGCCGGCGTTGCCGAAGCCGACCACGTCCTCCACCCCGTCCCCGGTGAGGTCCGCCAGCAGTCGCGGGTGGCGGTCCACCCGCCAGCCCTGGGCCACCCCGAAGTCGGCGACCTCCAGGGCGGTCGGGTAGAAGTTGATGTTCCTCGGCAGCGTGGGGATGGACCGGGCCACGTGGATCCCGCGGTGTCCGAAGCCGACGATGTCGGCCCGCCCGTCACCGGTGACGTCTCCGACGGTGCGCGGGTGCTGGTCCACCTGCCAGCCCTGGGCCACCCCGAAGTCGCGGACCTCCAGCCCTGGGTCGGTGAAGGTGCTGTCGGTGCGGCCGTAGGAGATCCAGGTGCCGCCGTAGCCGAAGCCGACCACGTCGGCGGCCCCGTCGTCGTTGACATCGGTCAGCTGCCGCGGGTGCTGGTCCACGCGCCAGCCCTGATTCACCCCGAAGTCGCCGATCTTCAGGGCGGCGGGGGCGAAGGTGCTGTTCGCCCGGCCGTAGGCCACCCGGACCCCGGCGTCACCGAAGCCGACGATGTCCTCGATCCCGTCGCCGTTGACGTCGGCCACGTGGCGAGGGTGGCGTTCGACCGTCCAGCGCTGGGCCCAGCCGAAGTCGTCCACCGTCTGCGCCGCCGGGGTGAAGGATCCGTCCGGGCGGGCGTAGGAGACCTGCACGCCTTTGGTGCCGAAGCCGATCAGATCGGCCCGCCCGTCGCCGTTGACGTCGCCGGTGGTGCGCTGGGCCTCCTCCCAGGCCCAGCCCTGGTCGGTGCCGTAGTCGCGGATCGCCAGCACGGGGGCGGTGAAGGTGCCGTCGGCCCGGCCGTAGGCCACGAAGGTGCCGGGGTCCCCGAAGCCGACGACGTCGGCGCGGCCGTCGCCGTTGACGTCGGCCAGCTCCCGCACGTGCTCGTCGACCCGCCAGCCGTTGGTGTAGGTGAAGTACGGCTGGGCTGCGGCGTGAGCCGGGCCGGCCACCACGACTCCGGCGGCCACCACCCCGGCGCTCGACGCCCCTGTGACCAGCCTCGACGCCAGTGAATGGTTCATGCTTGCCCCCGGCCCCTGGATTCCCATGTCAGGACGAATTCTCCCCGTGACGTGGGACCAGTAGCGGGTGCGGAGAAATATGACTGTCAAATTCCTCACAGGTGGCTCATCACCGGCGCTCCGACCGGCCGCGTCGGGACAGGTCGAGAGAGCATGCCCCGTCCTGTCCACGCGCCGACGCACAGCACGAGTCGCGTGCACCCGGGGCAGTCCCGGCCGACGGTCCGACGTGGTCGGTGCTGGGGGCAGGAGAACACCGGACTGCTCCGCACGGGGCAGGGAGCGATGCCTGACCCGACCCCGACGGGCAGGTCGGGGCACCCCGGCCGGGTCCGCCTCGGGGGCGCAGAGGCGCACCACAAGCCCTCGCCGCCGCAGAGAGCGCGGCCACCGGAATCCCGTGGTGCGCTCGCCGGCCAGGCAGGAGCAGCTCAGGCGGGCCGGCGGGAGCGCCGCTCGTGCACCCCGCGGGCGATGGCCAGCAGCTCCCGCGCTGATTCCTCCCACGAGGAGGCTCGCGCCCGGTCGAGCCCGGCGAGGACCAGGGCGCGGGCGCGAACCGGGTCCTCGAGGGCGCGGACGGCGGCGGCGAACCCGGCGTCGTCGTCGGGGGCGGCGTAGGCGGCGGCGTCCCCGGCGACCTCCCGGAAGATCGGCAGGTCGCTGCACACCACGGGGGTGCCCGCCGCGAGCGCCTCCACGAGCGGCAGCCCGTAGCCCTCGGCCCGCGAGGCGTGCACCAGGGCGGCGGCCTCGGCGAGCAGGGCCGCGTACTCGTCCTCGTCCACCCCGTCGTGGAAGACGACCCGCGCTCCCTCGGGGACCAGGGCATCCAGCTGGGCCCGGCGGGCGGGGGAGATCCGCGAGAGCAGGTGCAGCTCGTGGTCCGGGAGCCGTCCGGCCGCCCGCAGCAGCGTCTCCACGTTCTTGTAGGGCAGGAAGGAGCCCATGTACAGCAGCTTCCGCCCGCGCCGGGGCAGCCGCTCGAGGGCGGTCCCGGGGGCGAGCACGGAGCCGGGCTGGGGGGCGTTGGGCACCACGTGCACGGGCCGGCGGGTGAGCCGGTGGGCGGCGATGAGCTCGCGGGTGGTGTGCGAGACGGTCACCACGGCGTCGGCGCGGTCCAGCAGGACCCGCTGGGGCCACCAGGCCCGGTGGTAGAGCCGCCAGGCCGCGCGCACGGCGGCGGGCAGGTCCGCGGGCGGCTGGGGGTGGTCGTAGTAGATGAGGTCGTGCACGGTGAGGACCAGCCCGTGCCGGCGGCCCGCGGAGCCCATGGTCTGCATGGGGGAGAACACGACGTCGGGCGCGTACCGGTTGAGCACCAGCGCCGTGGCGGCCTCGGCGGCCGAGACCGGGGAGGGACCGGTGACGTGCGGGAGGTCCGGCAGCATGGCGAGCTGGCGGGGGTCGCTGACGAGCAGCGCCACCTCCAGCCCGGGGATCCCGGAGGCGAGTCCTGCGACGGCCTGGGCCAGGCTCGCCCCGTAGCGGCTGATCCCGTCGTGGCGCTCGAGCCGGGTGTAGCGGGCGTCCAGGAGCAGCCTCACCGGCGACGTCCTCCCTGCTGTCCTCGGCGTCCGCGGGGTGCGCGGCGCACGATGCGCTGCAGCCCGGTGAACGGGGCGGTGTCCGGGGCCTCGGCGGGCGGTGCCTGCGCGTGCAGCGCGGGCGGTTCGCCCTCCGGCGCGGGGACCGGGTCCGGGGCGGGGGAGGAGAGGAAGTCGTGGACCAGCTCGGCGGTGCGCACGGGGGCCTCGTAGTGGATGAGGTGGCCCACGCCCTCGAGGACCTCGAGGCGGTGCCGGGGGATCCAGGACGCCATCGTCCGCTGCGCCGCGACCGAGCCCAGCTCGTCCTGCGCGCCCACGACGAGCAGGGTCGGCATGGACAGCTGCATCGCGACCTCCGCGACCGTGTGCGAGACCGAGGCCTCGTAGGCCTCCAGCAGCACGTCCCGGTCCGCGAAGGCCGAGAAGTACGCCCGGTGCTGATGGCGCACGTAGCTCCGCACCCGGGGGTCCCGCGACGTGGTCATGACCCCGCTCATCGCGTCCGTCACGAGCCAGCTGGAGAGCAGCCGGTGGCCCAGCCGCCGGGGCAGCGCCCGGCCCAGCCGGTAGTACGCCGCCGTCAGCCGGCTCAGCAGCGCCGGTCCGCCCTCGAGGGCGGGCTCGCAGATCGGGTTGACGAGCACCAGCCGCTCGACCATCGCCGGGTGGGCGGCGGCGAAGTGCGCGGCCACCACGGAGCCGAAGGAGTGGCCCAGGACGGCGACGCCGTGCCGGGCGCCGTCGTGCACCGCGCCGTCGGTGAGGGTCTCGACGAAGCCGCGCAGGAACTGCGCGTACCCGGCGATGTCGTGGGGGCGGTCGGGGAAGGGCTCGGAGCGGCCGAAGCCCGGCAGGTCGGGGACGACGACGTGGTAGCGCCCGCGCAGCCGGTCCGCGATCAGCTGCAGGCCGTGGTGGTCGCCGCGGAACCCGTGGACCAGCACGATCAGCGGCTTCGGGTCCGGGTCCACGTCGTAGAACCAGTAGCGCACCTTGTGCCCGTCCAGGACCATGCTGCGCCGCTCGGCCGAGGGGTTGCGCACCGCGCTGCCGGGGACCTCCGCGTGCGGGTCGTGGCCGGTGCGCCCGCCGCCGTCCGGGGCGCCGTGCCGTGCGCCGGCCGCTGCCGTCATGGTTCCTCCCTGCGGGTCCGCCGGACGCCCGGTGCGTCCCGGCCCGCTGTCGATGCTAACGGCTGCGGGCCGGGACGCCGGGCGGCCCTGGGCTAGGATGGGACGGATTCCACCACCGTCGGCGCACCGCCGGGCATCCGTGATGCCCGGCTGCCGCCCACGCGACCGCGCGCCGCCCGCTCCGAGGCCGGCGGCGGTCCACCACCGCGAAGGCGAGGACCGTGACCGAACAGCAGCACACGACCGAGAGCACCGGGTACGACTTCCGCGCCATCGAGGCGACGTGGCCGTCGTTCTGGGCGGAGCAGCAGGTCTACGCGCCCGTCGACGACGGCACGCGGGAGCGCCGCTACGTCCTCGACATGTTCCCGTACCCCTCGGGCGACCTGCACATGGGGCACGCGGAGGCGTTCGCGATGGGCGACGTGGTGGCCCGGTACTGGCGCCAGCGCGGCTACGACGTGCTGCACCCGATCGGCTGGGACTCCTTCGGGCTGCCCGCGGAGAACGCCGCGATCAAGCGCGACGCGCACCCGGCGGAGTGGACCTACGCCAACATCGAGACCCAGAAGGCCTCCTTCCAGCGCTACGCGATCAGCGCCGACTGGTCCCGGGAGATCCACACCTCCGATCCCGAGTACTACCGGTGGACCCAGTGGCTGTTCCTGCAGTTCCACGCCAAGGGACTCGCGTACCGGAAGAACTCGCCGGTCAACTGGTGCCCCAAGGACCAGACGGTGCTCGCCAACGAGCAGGTCGTCAACGGGGCGTGCGAGCGCTGCCACACCCCGGTGACCAAGAAGGCCCTGAACCAGTGGTACTTCAAGATCACCGACTACGCCGACCGGCTGCTCGAGGACATGGCCGCGCTCGAGGGGCACTGGCCCGAGCGGGTGCTGGCCATGCAGCGCAACTGGATCGGTCGCTCCGAGGGCGCCCACGTGCGCTTCGCCGTCGAGGGCGCCGGCGAGAACGGGACGGACCGCGACGTGACCGTGTTCACGACCCGCCCCGACACCCTCTACGGCGCCACGTTCTTCGTGGTCGCCGCGGACGCGGAGCTGGCCGGGGAGATCGTCGCCCCCGAGCACGCCGCGGAGCTGGCCGCCTACCGCGAGCAGGTCAAGGCCCTGTCCGACATCGAACGCCAGGCCACCGACCGGCAGAAGACCGGGGTGTTCCTGGGCCGCCACGCGGTCAACCCGCTCAACGGCGAGAAGCTGCCCGTATGGGCCGCGGACTACGTGCTGGCCGACTACGGCACGGGCGCGATCATGGCCGTGCCCGCCCACGACCAGCGCGACCTCGACTTCGCCCGCACCTTCGGCCTGCCCGTGCGCGCGGTGCTGGACACGGGGGAGGAAGATCCCGCCGAGACCGGGAACGCCACCACGGGCGAGGGCACCCTGATCAACTCGGGCGAGCTGTCCGGGCTGGAGAAGACCGAGGCCGTCGAGCGCGCCATCGGCTTGGTCGAGGCCGCCGGGACGGGCAACCGCCAGGTCAACTTCCGGCTGCGCGACTGGCTGCTGTCCCGCCAGCGCTTCTGGGGGGCGCCCATCCCCATCGTGCACTGCGGGGCCTGCGGCGAGGTGCCGGTGCCCGAGGACCAGCTGCCCGTGCGGCTGCCCGACGACCTGCGCGGCGAGCAGCTCGCGCCCAAGGGCCGGTCCCCGCTCGCGGCCGCCGAGTCCTGGGTGCACGTCGAGTGCCCCTCCTGCGGCGGTCCCGCCCTGCGGGACACCGACACCATGGACACCTTCGTGGACTCCTCCTGGTACTACCTGCGCTTCGCCTCCCCGAACGACGAGAACGCCGCGTTCGACCTCGAGGAGACCCGCAAGTGGCTGCCCGTGGACCAGTACGTGGGCGGCGTGGAGCACGCGATCCTGCACCTGCTCTACTCCCGGTTCTTCACCAAGGTGCTCTTCGACCTGGGGCTGGTGGACTTCACCGAGCCGTTCAAGGCGCTGCTGAACCAGGGCCAGGTGCTCAACGGGGGCCGGGCGATGTCCAAGTCCCTGGGCAACGGCGTGGACCTGGGCGAGCAGCTCGACCGGTTCGGCGTCGACGCCGTGCGCCTGACCATGGTCTTCGCCTCCCCGCCCGAGGACGACGTGGACTGGGCCGACGTGTCCCCGCAGGGCTCGCAGAAGTTCCTGGCCCGGGCCTGGCGGCTGGCCCAGGACGTGGCCTCCGCCCCGGGGACCGACCCGGCGGCCGGGGACCCCTCCGTGCGGCGGGCGACCCACCGGGCCGTCGACGACGCCGCCCAGCTGCTCGACGCCTCGAAGTTCAACGTGGTGATCGCCAAGACCATGGAGCTGGTCAACGTGGTCCGCAAGGCCATCGACTCCGGCTGCGGACCCGCGGACCCGGCCGTGCGCGAGGCCACGGAGGCCGTCGCGGTCCTGCTGTCGCTGGTCGCCCCGTACACGGCCGAGGACATGTGGCACGCGCTGGGCCACGAGGGCTCCGTCGTCGTCGCCGGCTGGCCCGAGGTCGACCCGGAGCTGCTGGTGGACGACACCGTCACCGCCGTGGTGCAGATCAAGGGCAAGGTCCGGGACCGGCTCGAGGTGCCCGCCGACATCGGCGAGGACGCGCTGCGCGAGCTGGCACTGGGCTCGGAGACGATCCGCCGCCAGCTGGGCGACGCCGAGATCCGCAAGGTCATCGTCCGCGCGCCCAAGCTCGTCAACATCGTGGCCTGATCCGGGGGCTCCGCGCGGGGAGCACGACGACGCCCCGCCCGGCCCCCGGTGCCGCGGTGCGGGCCCTGACGGTCCGGCCCGGTCCCTGAGACGGTCCGGCCCGGTCCCTGAAGGCCAGGCTCGGCCCCTGAAGGCCAGGGTCGGCCCCTGAAGGCCAGGGTCGGCCCCTGAGGGCCCGCCCCGGTGCCCGGGCTCCACAGGCGCCCTCCGGGCCCGTGCGCGTCCCCAGCCGGGCCCCGGGCGGCCCCCCGGTGTGTCCGGCCGGGATGAGCTGGGGACATGACCGGTACCGCACCGCGCGCCCGACGGCGAGCGGCCTCCACCCCGCCTGCGGCCGGCGCCCTGCCCGGCGCCCTGCCTGCGACTGGAGCCCTGCCCGGCGCCCTGCCTGCGACTGGAGCCCTGCCCGGCGCCCTGCCTGCGGCTATCGCCCTGCCCGTGCCTGACGCCCCGTCGACGCCCGCCCCGTCGGCCGTGGACCGTGCGGTGACCGGGAACCCGGCGCCCGAGGAGCGGCTGGCGGCGCTCCTGGCCGACGCCGGCGCCCGCCCCGCCGCCCGGGAACAGGCGGGCCCGGACGCGGGCCCGCCGCCGAGGCCGGTCCCCGGCCACCGCCGGAAGGTCGCGGCCAGGACCCGGGTCCCCGGCACCCTGCTGCTGCTCGCCCTGGCCGCGCTCGCCTGGCTCGCCTGGACCGTCCTGGGGCCCGGGCAGGGCACGGGCGAGGTCCCGGAGACCGCCGGCCGTCCCGTCCTCGCCGAGGCGGACCTGGAGGGCGCGGTGGAGCCCGCCGGCGAGCAGGGCGCCGGGCAGGAGCCGGGGCAGGGCCACGCGGCCGGAGCCGAGCCCGGTGCGGACCCCGGCGGCGGGGCCGGCGCGGAGACCGGGTCCGGGGCGGACCCGGCGGGACCTCCCGCCGCGCCGACGCCCTCGGCAGGATCGGTGCTCGTCGTCCACGTGACCGGGGAGGTGGCCCGTCCCGGCGTCGTGTCCGTCGCGGCCGGGGCGCGGGTCGTCGACGCCGTCGAGGCCGCCGGAGGCCTCACCGACGCCGCGGTGACGGACACCGTGAACCTGGCCGCCCCCGTCACGGACGGTCAGCAGGTGCTCGTCCCGGACCGCGACACCGCTCCCGCCCCGGGCACCGGGGGCCCGGCCCCGAATGCGCCCGCGGCCCCGGTCCCCGCGAACCCCGGAGCGCCGGCCGGGCCCGCGGGGGCGGGCGTCCCGGACCCGTCCGGGACGCTGGACCTCAACACGGCGACCGCGGCGGAGCTGGAGTCCCTGCCGCGGGTCGGCCCGGTGCTGGCCGCACGGATCGTGGAGTTCCGGCAGCAGCACGGCGGTTTCGCCGCCGTCGCCGACCTCGACGCCGTGCCGGGGATCGGTCCCACCCTGATGGAGGCCCTCGGCCCGCTGGTGAGCGTGTGAAGCACCCCGTCGCCTGGTGGGCCCGGGCCCTGGAGCACCAGGAGCACCGCGATGCCCGTGCCCCGGGACGCACCTGGGACCTGCGGCTCGTTCCCGCGGCCCTCGGCGCGTGGCTCACGGGACTGCTCGCCGTCCACCTGCCCCCGGACCGGGCCGCGGCCGGCGGGGCGCTGTACCTGGCGGCGCTGGTGCTCGGCCCCGTCCTGGTCCGCGCCGCGGCATCCCTCCTCCGGCGCGAGCACGTCCCGCGCGGGCGGCCCGCCGCCGGGGTGTGGCGGGCCGTGCCGTGGTCGGCCGTGGCCCTGAGCGCCCTCGCCGTCACGGCCGTGCTCCTGAGCAGCACGGCCGCCCGGCACGACACCTCCTCCGGCCCGTTCGGGGAAGCGCTCGCCGGGGGCGGGACGCTGGCCGTCACCGCCGAGGTGACCGGACCGCCCCGGCGGTGGGCCGCCCCCGCCGCCGGGGCCGCCCACGGGGGCGAGGACCGCACCGGAGTGGTCCTCGAGCTGCGCCTGGAGCACGTCGTCCACGGGGGCCGCGGCGGGCCGGTGGACGTCGCGGCCACCGTCTTCGCGGACGGACCCGCGTGGGCCGCTCTGGTCCCGGGCCGGCGGATCACCGCGGTGCTCACCGCCGGCCCGCCGTCCCCCGGCCCTCCGGTGCTGCGCGCCGCCGCGCCGCCCGCCGACCTCCCGGAGGAGCGGCCCGGCCCGCGCGAGCAGGTCCGGGAGCGCTTCGTGCTCGCCACCGCCGGCCTCGGCCCCGACGCCGCGGGGCTGCTCCCGGGGATGACCTTCGGCGAGCGCTCCGGGATCGGCCCGGAGCTCGAGCAGGCCATGCGGGACACCGGGCTCACCCACCTGACGGCCGTCTCCGGCGCCAACTGCGCCCTCGTCACGGCCCTGGCCGGGCACGCCGCCCTGTCCCTCGGCGCCGGACGGCGCACCTGCCTGACGGCCGGGCTCGGCGCCCTGGCGGCGTTCGTGCTCCTCGTCGGCCCCGATCCGTCCGTGCTGCGCGCCGCCGTGATGGGCGGGCTCGCCGCGCTCAGCCTCCTCACGGGCCGCACGGCCGTGTCCCTGGCCACCCTCTCGGGCGCCGTGATCGCCCTCGTCGTCGTCCGGCCCGCGCTCGCCGCCGAGTACGGCTTCGTCCTCTCCGTGCTGGCGACCGCGGGCATCGTGGTCAGCGGACGTCCCCTGACCCGGTGGCTGGGCGCCCGCGTCCCCGACGTGCTCGCCGTGGCGGTCGCGATCCCGGCGGCCGCCCAGCTGTGGTGCGCGCCCGTGCTGGTGCTCCTTCAGCCCGCCGTGCCCGTGTACTCCCTGCCGGCCAACGTGCTCGCCGCCCCGCTGGTGCCGGTGGTGACCGTCTGCGGGCTCGCCGGCCTGCTCCTGCTGAACCTCCCCGACCCTGCGGGAGCCGCGGCGGCCGTGCTGCCCCTGGGGGTCGGCTCGGCCGGGGCGGGTCTGCTCGCCGGGACCGCCCGGGCGCTGGCCGGTGCCCCCGGGGCGCTGGCCCCCTGGCCCGCGGGCCTGCCCGGTGTGCTCCTGATGGTCCTGGCGAGCTCCTCGGTGCTGGCCGCCGTGCACGCCCTCGACGTGCGCCGGCGACGTCCCGCACCGTGCGCCGGGACCCTGCGCACGGACCCCGCCCCGGCCCCGGTCCCGGAGGAGCGGTGGCGGGCGCAGGCCCGCCGGCGCCGCCGGCGACGCACGGCGGCCGCCGCGGCGGTGCTGCTCCTGGTGGTGCTGCTCGCCGTCCGCGCCGCCGTGGACGCCCGGCGTCCGCCGCCGGCGTGGGAGGCCGTGCTGTGCGACGTGGGCCAGGGCGATGCCGTGCTGCTGCGCACCGGGCCCGGCCGGGCCGTGCTCGTGGACACCGGGCCCGACCCCCGGGCCCTCGCACGGTGCCTGCGCCGCAGCGGGATCGAGCACCTGGACCTCGTGGTGCTCAGCCACGCCCACGCCGACCACACCGGCGGCCTGCCCGCCCTCGCGCGGCACGGCCGGGTCGGCGAGGTCTGGTACGCCACGGCGGCCGCCGCGCCGCCGGACGAGCTGACCCGGTCCCTGCCCGGCACCCCCGCCCACCGCCCGCACGCGGGGGAGACCCGCACGCTCGGCGGGCTGCGCCTGACCGTCCTCGCCCCCGGCCCCACCGCGCCGGGGCGCTGGAGCGACCCGTCGTCCTCCGACGAGAACAACGCCTCCCTCGTGCTGCGCGCCGAGCTCACCGGCGAGGACGGCAGGACCACCTCGTGGCTGCTCACCGGGGACCTCGAGGAGGAAGGCGCCCGGGCCCTCCTCCGCACCGCCGGCCCCCTCGTCGACGTCGACGTCCTCAAGGTCTCCCACCACGGCGCCCGCAACGGCGGCACCGCGATCATCGACGCCGCCGACCCCCGGCTGGCCGTCGTCTCCGTCGGCCGCGGCAACGACTACGGCCACCCCCACCCCCGGATCCTCGCCCACCTCCGGAGCCGCGGCGTCCCGCTCGTGCGCACCGACGAGCACGGCGGCGTGGCGCTCGTGCACCAGGAGCAGCGGCTGCTCGCCGTGCCCCTGTGATGACGGTGCTCGCCTGGCGGCACCGGCGTTCAGCGCCGGGGCCGCCCGGCGAGCTTGCGCAGCTCCTCGGCCCACAGGATCGTGGAACCGATCGTCACGGCCACGAGCCACTGGGCGCCGGTCAGCGCGGCGGTGTCGAACACGCCCTGCAGCACCGGGACCTGCACCACCGCGGCCTGCAGGACCACGACCGCGAGGAGGGCCACCCAGACGGCCCGGTTGGTGAACGTGCGCCGGCTGAACACGGTGCGGTTCTCCGAGCGGACGTTGAGCAGGTTGAAGACCTGGAAGAAGACGAAGGTCGTGAACGCCAGGGCCGTGGCCGCGGCCGCGGAGATGCCGGGGAACCACGTGTCGACCAGCAGCAGCACGGACAGGGTGCCCGCGGTCATCACGGTCGCGGCCAGCAGGATGCGCGCCACCCGTCCCCGGTTCAGCAGGGCCTCCCCGGGCGGGCGCGGGCGCCGGCGCATCACCTCGGGATCGGCGGGGTCCACCCCCAGGGCCAGGGCGGGGGGACCGTCCATGATGATGTTCACCCACAGGATCTGCAGGGCCGTGAACGGCGCCCCGCCGGCGAGCCCGGTCACCCCGCAGATCAGGAAGATCATGACGAAACCCCAGGTCGTGGAGAGCTGGAAGCGCACGAACTTGAGGATGTTGTCGTAGATGCCGCGTCCGCCCTCGACAGCGGCCACGATGGTGGCGAAGTTGTCGTCGGTGAGGATCATCCGGGCGGCGCCCTTGGCCACGTCGGTGCCGGTGATGCCCATGGCGATGCCGATGTCGGCCTGCTTCAGGGCGGGGGCGTCGTTGACCCCGTCGCCGGTCATCGCCACCACCTGCCCGTTGCTCTGCAGGGCCTTCACGAAGCGGATCTTGTGCTCGGGGGCGACCCGGGCCAGCACCCCGTAGCCGGACGCGCGGTCGGCCAGCTCGGAGTCGTCCATCGCGTCGAGGTCCGCTCCGGAGACGGCCCGTGCCGGGATCCCGAGGGACCGGGCAATGGCCGAGGCGGTGCGGAGGTGGTCGCCGGTGATCATGTGCACGGCGATGCCCGCGCCGTGGGCCGCGGCGATGGCGTCGGCGGCCTCCGGCCGCGGCGGGTCCATGATGCCCACGAGACCGTACAGGGTCAGGCCGGTCACGAGGTCCCGCAGCTGCGCTCCGTCGTCGGGCAGCGGACCCGCGCCGGGTCCGCCGCTGTCGAGGCGGCCGCCGGCGATCAGCAGGGTGCGCAGTCCCTGCCCGGCCAGCTCGTCGACGCCGGCGAGAATGCGGGCGGGGTCCTCGGCGGTGAGGGGCCGGGGGCCCTCGGCGGTGAGGACGGAGTCGGCCAGGTCCAGCAGCACCCCCGGAGCGCCCTTGACGAACATCTGGTAGCCGGCGGCCGCGGTGGTCCCGGGGACGGCGGTCCGTTCGTGGAAGGTGGCGTGGAACCTGTAGGCGGAGTCGAAGGGCACCTCCGCCACGCGCGGGTGCTCCTGGCGTGCCCCCTCGACGTCCACGCCGCCCTTGTGGGCCAGCACGACCAGCGCGCCCTCCGTGGGATCGCCCATCGTCTGCCCGTCGCGCACGGTGGCGTTGTTGCACAGCGCCATGGCGAGGTAGATCTCGGGCGCGGGCCGGGCCGGCACGTCGTCGGGACCGACGATGCGCCCGTCCGTGGAGTAGCCCTCGCCGGTGACGTGGTACGCGGAGCCGTCCAGGACCAGCCTCCGCACCGTCATCGCGTTGAGGGTGAGGGTCCCGGTCTTGTCCGTGGCGATGTGCGTGGTGGAGCCGAGGGTCTCCACCGCCGAGAGCTGCTTGACGATCACCCCGCGCCGGGCCAGCCGGTGGGCGCCCATCGCCAGGGTGAAGGCGACGACCGCGGGAAGCCCCTCCGGCATGGTGGCCACGGCCAGGGACACGGCCGTCAGCATGAGCTCCGTCCAGGGCTGCCCGCGGACCAGGCCGAGGACGACGACGACGCCCACGACCACGAAGGCGACGAGCGTCAGCAGACGGGCCAGGCGGTCGATCCGGCGCTGCAGCGGGGTCCGGGCCTCGCCGGCGGTCTCGAGCATCCCGGCGATCGATCCCATCTGCGTGGTCGTGCCGGTGCCGGTGACCACGGCGACGCCGCGCCCCCGGGTGACCTCGGTACCCATGAAGACCAGGTTGGACCGGTCTCCGAGCGGCACGTCCGGATCGGGGACCACGGCGGGGTTCTTGTCCACCGGCTGGGACTCCCCGGTCAGAGCCGCCTCGGCGACCTGCAGCTGGGCCGCCTCGAGCACCCGGGCGTCGGCGGGGACCAGGTCCCCGGCCTCCAGCAGCACGATGTCCCCGGGCACCAGCTCGGCCTGGTCCACCTCCACCTCGTGCCCGTCCCGGCGGACCCGTGCGGTGACCACGGACATCGTGCGCAGGGCCGCCAGGGAGGACTCGGCCCGCGCCTGCTGGACGTAGTTGAGCACCGTGTTGAAGCCGACCACGAGCAGGATCACCACCGGCGTCTTCCACTCCTGGGACACCAGCGCGGAGACGAGCGCCGCGACCAGCAGCACGATGGTCATCCGGTCCGAGAGGAGGCCCAGGACCTTGCGCCAGACCGGCACCCCGGCGGCCTCGGCCAGCACGTTGGGGCCGTGCCGCCGGGCTCGCTCGGCGACGTGCTCGCTCGACAGTCCCCGCGCCGGGTCCACGTCGAGTTGTGCCGTGACGGCCGCGGCAGGACTGGTGTGCCAGGAAGTACTCACGGAGGCCTCGATCGCTCGACAGTGCCCCCAGACTAGCGCCGGCGACCGGGCGCCCGAGCCTTTCTCCTCCGGGACCCGGGCCGCGAGGACCCGCCGGTGCGGGACGTCAGGGGAGACCGCCGCCGCGGCGCCGGGCGACGACGCCGGAGCCGATCACGGCCAGCACGCCCGCTCCGGCCACGGCGTAGCCCGGAGCGCCGGACGCGGCGGCGGGCGCGCTCTCGGCGACGGGCCCGGTGACGGACCCGCCGACGGACACCGTGTCGGACCCGGTGACGGACACCGCGTCGGGGCCGGTGACGGACACCGTGTCGGGCCCGGTGACGGACACCGTGTCGGGGCCGGTCCCGTCGGCCGCCGCGGGGGAGACGGTCATGCCCAGGACGCCCAGGACGAGGGCCGGGACGGCGAAGCGGCGGAGCACGGTCATGGGTCGTCCTTCGAGGGGTGACGGGGATCACGCATGCCGTTGCCGACGGTACAGGAGGCCGGCGGCCGGTTCCACCGTCCTCCGGCGCCGGCGAGTCCCCGAACCCCCTGCCGGGGCCAGCGCGCCACCGGATGTCGCCCGGACGTGGGAAGCTGGGACCCACCCCACCCCAGCACGCGGCCCGGACCGGCCGCCACACAGGAGGACGCGGCCATGACCCCACCGAGGCGCCCCGCACCCACCGCCGGACCCACCTGGCGCGACGTCGAGCCCACCCCGCTCATCCTGCTCACCGGCCCCGAGGACTACCTCGCCGCCCGCGCCCGCGACCGCGTCCGCACCGCCCTCAAGGACCAGCGCGGACCCGTGGAGCTCTCCACCGTCGACGCCGCCGCCTACGCCCCCGGACAGCTCGCCGCGCTCGCCAGCCCCTCCCTGTTCGACGACGCCAAGCTCATCCACGTCAGCAACCTCGCGGCCATGAACGACGACTGCCTCGCCGACGGCCTGGCCTACGTCCAGGCACCCGACCCGGACGTCGTCGTGCTGTGGGAGCACAGCGGCGGCAACCGCGGCAAGAAGCTCCTCGACGCCCTCAAGGCCGCCGGCGCCGCCGTCGTGGAGTGCAAGCCCCTCAAGAACGACCGCGACAAGACCGACTTCATCGTCACCGAGTTCCGCACCCACCGGCGCCGCATCGACCCGGACGCCGCCCGTGCCCTGGCGGCGGCCGTGGGCAGCAGCACGGCGGAGCTGGCCGCCGCGTGCGCCCAGCTGCTCTCCGACGGGCCCGAGAGCATCAGCTTCGACGACGTCGAGAAGTACTACGGCGGGCGCGTGGAGGCCACCGCGTTCAAGGTCGCGGACGCCGCCCTCGCCGGACGCGCCGAGAGCGCCCTCAAGCTGTGGCGCCAGGCTCTCGACACCGGGGTGGACCCCGTCCCGATGGTCGGGGCGCTGGCGGCCAAGCTGCGCACCATCGCCCAGGTGCACGGGACCCGGGGCGGCGCGGGACAGCTCGCCCAGCGCATCGGGGCGGCCCCGTGGCAGGTGGAGCGGGCGCAGGAGGAGTCGCGGCGCTTCTCCGAGGAGGACCTCGTGCGGGCGCTGCGGGCGCTGGCCGAGGCCGACGCGCAGGTCAAGGGCGAGGGCCGGGACCCGGCCTACGCGGTGGAGCGGGCCATCACGACGATCGCTCTGTCCGGGCGGCGCTGAGCCGGGGAGCGCGCACGACGGAGGCCCCGTCCCTGAGCGGGACGGGGCCTCCGTGCGGACCGCCGGTGCGGCGGTCGCGGCTCGCGGAGAACCGGGATCAGATCTTGGCGACCAGCTTGGCCAGACCGGACTTCTTGTTGGCCGCGTTGTTCTTGTGCAGGACGCCCTTGCTGACGGCCTTGTCGAGCTTGCGGGAGACGACGCGCAGGGCGTCCTGGGCGGTCTCCTTGTCGGAGGCGCCGACGGCCTCGTCGACGCGGCGGACCAGCGTCTTCAGCTCGGACTTGTACGCGTTGTTGCGCAGACGCGCCTTCTCGTTGGTGAGGTTGCGCTTCTTCTGGGACTTGATGTTGGCCACGTGTAACTCCTTGGCGATGGGTGCGGAATTCGGTCAGTGAGGGCAAACAGGACCGTCATGTGACTGAGTGGGAGTGGGGACGCCCGTGTGGCGACCGCCCTGCAGTGCCCGACGACCAGCGCGGACACACAGCAGAAAAGTCTAGCAGACCGCGCCCCGCCGCCGGGCGGCGGCGACACGCGGCACTCCGCGGGACGGCGCGCTCAGCCGCGGAGGCGGTGCAGCCGCCCGGCCACCCGGTCGAAGAGGTGCTCGGGCAGGACCGCGCCCTCCCGCCGGACGTCCGCGGGCAGCACCTGGACCACGCGGTCGAGCTTGACCTCGGACGGCCGGCCCCGGGGGTCCCACGGGCCCGTCCCCACGTCCACGTAGGCGGGGTCCTGCTCCAGCCCGTTGTTGCGGTCCCGGGAGGTGAGCATCAGGCACAGCAGGTGGTCCCCGGCCCGGTCCACGACGAGCACCGGGCGGTCCTTGCCGCGGCGGTGGTCCTCCTCGAAGGGCACCCAGGTCCACACGATCTCCCCGGGATCGGCCTCGCCGTCGGACAGCGGGCGGTAGACGGGCCGGACGGGGCCGGTCCAGTCCCCGGGGTAGGGACGGGACAGCCCCTCGGTGCGGCCGTCGCCGGCCCGGGACGGCACGGTGGGCCGGGCGGCGCGTCCGTGCGGCCGGCGGCGCTCCGGGCCGCGACCGCCGGCGCGCCGGTAGGCGTCCACGGCGCGGGCGGCGAGCCGGGCCAGGGTGCCGAGATCGAGTCTCATGCGTCCACTCTAGCCAGCGGCCGGTCCGCCGCGGCGGACTGGGGCGGCAGGGGTACCTACGGGGTCCCGGCCGCTGGTGCGGGGCTCCGGGCGGGCGGTGACGACGTGCCCCCGGATCGGCAGCTCCAGGCTTCCGTCACCGGTCCGGTACGGGCCGAGGGCGTCCCTCGCGCCCTCGAGGATCCGGGCGTAGGCCTCGTCCGTGAGGCGGCTGCGCAGGGGGGTGCCGCCGACCTCGGTCGCGACGAACCCGTCGACGGACGGGAAGGCGGCGGTGTCGGTGCGGGTCAGCGTGTCGACGGGCCGCAGCCCGGCCGCGGCGAGGCTGTCGCGCAGCCCCGCGAGGTCGCCCAGACGCCAGTAGGAACCGATCACGTCGACCGCGTCCGGGCCCGCGTGGCGCTCGACGACGTCGTAGAACGGCACCCAGGCCGTCTGAGCGGGCAGCTCGTCCCAGACCTGCACGGCGACCGTCCCCTCCGGGGCGGCCACACGGGCCATCTCCTGCAGGGCCCGCACCGGGTCCGCGACGAACATCAGGCCGGCCTGGCACAGCACCACGTCGAAGGACCCGTCCGGGAACGGCAGGTCGAGAGCGTCTGCCTCGACCCACTCGAGCGCGGGCGCGACGCGCCGGGCCACGGCGAGCATCCCGGCGTTCACATCCAGTCCCACGACGCGTCCGCTGCCCTGCAGGAGGCGCGCCGCCTCCCGGGCGACCACGCCGGTCCCGCAGGCGACGTCGAGCACGGACTGCCCGGGCCGAACGCCGCCGGCCCGCACCGTGTGCGGGGCCCAGCGGGCGAACAGGGCCGGCACGAACTGTGCCTCGTAGACCTCCGCGGCGTCCACGGAGAGCTGGAAGTCGTCACGGCCCATGGCTCTGCCCCCTGGGGTCGGTGGCGCCGCGCCGGGTGCTGCGCCGAACAGTGCCCATTGTCCCACCGGCCGGCCGATCCTCCCGGTCCGGACCCGTGCGCCGACCACCAGCGGTCCGCGCCGGCCACGGCGCAGCCGGTCAAATGGCCCCCCACCGCCAAACGTGGGAAACTGGACAGTTGAATCCCCGGCGCGATCCACCCGCCGGTAGCCCCAGGACCTGCCGGAAGCGACGATCTCCCGGAGAAAGGACCGCCCGTGTCACCGCTGGCCGTCAATGCCCCGGTTCCCGCCTCGACCGACCCGTCGATCCTCCGCAACTTCTGCATCATCGCCCACATCGACCACGGGAAGTCCACGCTCGCGGACCGGATGCTGCAGGCCACCGGCGTGGTGACGCCCCGGGAGATGAAGGCCCAGTACCTGGACCGGATGGACATCGAGCGCGAGCGCGGGATCACCATCAAGTCCCAGGCCGTGCGGATGCCGTGGAACGTGGCGGGCACGGACTACGCCCTGAACATGATCGACACCCCGGGCCACGTGGACTTCACCTACGAGGTCTCCCGCTCCCTGGCCGCGTGCGAGGGGGCCCTGCTGCTGGTGGACGCCGCCCAGGGCATCGAGGCGCAGACCCTGGCCAACCTCTACCTGGCCATGGAGAACGACCTCACGATCATCCCGGTGCTGAACAAGATCGACCTGCCCGCGGCCCAGCCGGAGAAGTACGCCCAGGAGCTGGGCAACCTCATCGGCGTGGACCCGGACGACGTGCTGCGGGTCTCGGGGAAGACCGGCGAGGGCGTGGAGGCGCTGCTGGACCGGATCGTCCGGGAGGTCCCGCCCCCGGAGGGCCGGGCCGACGCGCCGTCGCGGGCCATGATCTTCGACTCCGTCTACGACACCTACCGCGGCGTGGTCACCTACATCCGCGTGGTCGACGGCAAGCTGACCCCGCGCGAGCGGATCCGGATGATGTCCACCGGCGCCCAGCACGAGCTGCTGGAGATCGGGGTCATCTCGCCCGAGCCGAAGCCCACGGAGGGGCTCGGCGTGGGCGAGGTGGGCTATCTCATCACCGGGGTCAAGGACGTGCGCCAGTCCCGGGTGGGCGACACCGTGACCAACCACCAGCGGCCGGCGGCCGAGAACCTGGGCGGCTACGAGGACCCCAAGCCGATGGTCTTCTCCGGGCTCTTCCCCATCGACGGCTCCGACTACCCGGTGCTGCGCGACGCCCTCGACAAGCTCCAGCTCAACGACGCCGCCCTGGTCTACGAGCCCGAGAACTCCGCGGCCCTGGGCTTCGGGTTCCGCTGCGGGTTCCTGGGCCTGCTCCACCTGGAGATCACCCGGGACCGGCTGGAGCGGGAGTTCGACCTCGACCTGATCTCCACGGCGCCCTCCGTGAGCTACAACGTCACCCTCGAGGACCGCTCCGAGCGCGTGGTCACGAACCCGTCCGAGTTCCCCGAGGGGAAGATCGCCGAGATCCGCGAGCCCATGGTCGCCGCGACGGTGCTGGCGCCGTCCGAGTTCATCGGCGCGATCATGGAGCTGTGCCAGTCCAAGCGCGGTCAGCTCAAGGGCATGGACTACCTCTCCGAGGACCGGGTGGAGCTGCGCTACCGGCTGCCCCTCGCCGAGATCGTCTTCGACTTCTTCGACCAGCTGAAGTCGCGCACCAAGGGCTACGCGTCCCTGGACTGGAAGGCCGAGGGCGAGGAGGCCGCCGACCTCGTCAAGGTGGACATCCTCCTGCAGGGCGAGCCGGTGGACGCCTTCAGCGCGATCACCCACCGGGACAAGGCGTACGCCTACGGAGTGATGATGACCGGCAAGCTGCGCGAGCTCATCCCGCGCCAGCAGTTCGAGGTCCCCATCCAGGCGGCCATCGGCTCCCGGGTGATCGCCCGCGAGAACATCCGCGCGATCCGCAAGGACGTGCTCTCCAAGTGCTACGGCGGTGACATCTCGCGCAAGCGCAAGCTGCTCGAGAAGCAGAAGGAGGGCAAGAAGCGGATGAAGATGGTGGGCCGCGTGGAGGTCCCCCAGGAGGCGTTCGTCGCGGCGCTGTCCTCCGACGAGGCCGGGGCGAAGGACAAGAAGAAGTAGTGGCCCCCGCACAGCCGGAGGGCCTGCCCGGCCCGCTCGACGGTCTGCTGCCGGCCTCCGCCGCGGAGGGCTCCGCCGGGCGCACGCTCAGCCTCTACGTGCACGTGCCGTTCTGCGCGGTCCGGTGCGGGTACTGCGACTTCAACACCTACACGGCCGTGGAGCTCGGCGCCGGGGTGTCCCAGGACGCCTACGCCGGCGACGCCGCGGCGGAGGTCCGCTGGGCGCACCGGGTGCTGGCGGACTCCGGGGCCGCCCCCCGCCCGCTGCACAGCGTGTTCTTCGGCGGCGGGACCCCCACGCTGCTGCCCGCCGAGGACCTCGCGGCGATCCTGGCGCAGGCCCGGGAGAGCTTCGGGCTCGCCGAGGGCGCGGAGGTGACCACCGAGGCCAATCCGGACTCCGTGACGCCCGAGTCCCTCGCGGTGCTCGCGGCGGCCGGGGTGAACCGGGTGTCCTTCGGGATGCAGTCGGCCGTCCCCCACGTGCTCGCCGTCCTGGACCGCACGCACGACCCGGAGAACGTGCCCCGCGCCGTCCGGTGGGCGCGCGAGGCGGGCCTGGGCGTGAGCGTGGACCTCATCTACGGCACCCCCGGGGAGTCCCTGGCCGACTGGGAGCACTCGGTGCGCACGGCGGTGGGCTACGAGCCGGACCACGTCTCCGCGTACTCGCTGATCATCGAGGACGGCACGAAGCTCGCGGCGCGGATGCGGCGCGGGGAGGTCCCGCCCATCGACGAGGACGACCAGGCCGACAAGTACGAGCTCGCGGACCGGATCCTCGGGGACGCCGGCTTCGAGTGGTACGAGGTGAGCAACTGGGCCCGCCCCGCCGGCGGCGCGGACCCCGGGGCCCACCGCAGCCGGCACAACCTCGCGTACTGGCGCAACCAGGACTGGTGGGGCATCGGCCCCGGTGCGCACTCGCACGTGGGCGGGACGCGCTGGTGGAACCTCAAGCACCCCGTGCCCTACACCAACCGGGTGCGCGCGCAGCAGTCGCCCGCGGCCGGGCGCGAGATCCTCGACGCCGGGACCCGGCACCTCGAGCGTGTGATGCTGGAGGCCCGGATCCGTGACGGTCTGCCCACGACCGCCCTGACCGAGAGCGGGCGCGGTGCGGTCGCCGGGCTGATCGCCGACGGTCTCGTGGAGCCCGCGGCGGCGCTGCGCGGCTCGGTGGTGCTGACCCTGCGGGGCCGGCTCCTGGGCGACGCCGTGGTGCGGCGGCTGCTCGCCTGAGCGCGCGGATCCCTTCTGCCGCCCGAGGCGGGCGGGCCCGTCCGCGGGACGCCCCCGTGGACGGGGAGCGGTGTCAGCCGCGCTCGGTGCGCTCCCGGGACCGCTCGCGCAGCTTCTCGGCGAGCCGGTCGTAGAGCCGGGTGTTGAAGCGGTACTGGTGCGGCTCGCCCCGGTTGACGCGGACCCCGCCGATCAGGGACCCGACGGCCAGCAGCAGCCACGCTGCGGCGGCGGCGAGCGCGAAGAACCAGCCGATGAACGGCACCGGGGCCAGCAGGATGCCCGCCACCACCACGAGGGTCGGCAGCAGGGTGAAGTTCATGGCCTCCATGGACTCCTGCTCGGTGAACGGCCCCCGGCCGCGGAAGACGCGGTGGAGCAGGAACGAGGGGAGGAAGCCGATGACGCCGCCGAAGTGCGCGAGGGTCGCCCACTGGTGGTCCTCGGTGACGGTCAGGGGCTGGGCCACGGGGGAGAGGCCCTCGAACGGGGCCCCGGCGTTCTCGCGGCTCGATCGGGGGTCGGTCTGCACGGGCACGGAAGTCCTTCGGCGGTGGGACCGCGGCGGGACCGCGGCCGGTGGGTGGGACTCCACCATCCTACCGACCGGTCCGGACGGCGGCGGATCGCGGCCGTGCACGTGTGCCTTTGTGACGTCACGACCGGCTCCTCCCGGCCGCCGGAGGGTGCGGGAGCTGGCCGGATCAGGCCCCGGGCGCGGTGAGGAAGTCGATCAGCTCCTCGACGCGGCCCAGCAGGGACGGCTCCAGGTCGGCGTAGCTGTCCACGCGGGCGAGGATGTGCTGCCAGGCCCGTCCCAGGTCCCCGGGGGTCCGGTGCGGCCAGCCGAGGGCGGCGGCGGCACCGGTCTTCCAGTCGGTGCCGCGGGGCACCACGGGCCAGGCGTCGACACCGAGGGCGCGCGGCTTGACCGCCTGCCAGATGTCGACGTACGGGTGGCCCAGCACCAGGACGTTGCCCGCGGCGCCGGGCAGGCGCATGGTCTCGGCCGCGATCCGGGACTCCTTGGAGCCGGTCACGAGGTGGTCCACGAGGATCCCGAGCCGCCGCCCGGGACCCGGCCCGAACTCCCGCACGGCGGCGGGCAGGTCGTCGATGCCGTGCAGCGGCTCCACGACGATGCCCTCGACGGCCAGATCGTGGCCCCACACCTTCGCCACCAGCTCGGCGTCGTGGTAGCCCTCGACCCACACCCGGGAAGCCTTCGCGGTGCTCGCGCGCAGCCCCTCGACGGCCACGGACCCCGACCGCGTGCGGGCGGGCGTCCTCGCCGCCGGGGTCCGGCGGGGCTCGACGACGACCACTGGCTCGCCCTCGAGCAGGAACCCCGGTCCCAGCGGGAACGCCTTGACCCGGCCCCGGCGGTCCTCCAGTCCCAGCACGCGCATGCCGCCGATGGTCTCCAGGGACACGACGGCGCCGACCCAGCCGGTCGTCACGTCCTCCAGGAGCATGCCCGGCGCCACCGGGACCTCCGCGGACGCGGGCCGGCGGCGGGCGAGGGCGTCGTCGTCGAGGCTGCGCGGCCCCCAGCCGTGGTCGCTCATGGTCGTCCTCCCGGGTCGCGGTGCCGCGCGTCCGGCGCGGATCAGCCGGAAGCGTACCAAACCGGGGGCGGCGGCCCGGTGGTCGGACACGGGGGCTACACTGGACGGCGTTAGCACTGTGGCCACCCGAGTGCCAGGGCGGCCGGAGCACGAGCACGGACCGGGGAGGAGCGGCGTGAACCATCCGAGACGACTGCAGATCCTGCAGGCCATCGTGGAGGACTACGTGCACTTCCGCGAGCCCGTGGGCTCCAAGGCGCTCGTGGACCGGCACCGCCTCGGCGTCTCCTCGGCCACCGTGCGCAACGACATGGCCGCGCTCGAGGAGGAGGGCCTGATCGCGGCCCCCCACACGAGCTCCGGCCGGATTCCCACCGACAAGGGCTACCGCACGTTCGTGGACCAGATCGCGGCCGTCAAGCCGCTGTCCGGGCCGGAGCGGCGGGCCATCCAGCGGCTGCTGGACGACGCCGCGGACATCGACGACGTGATGGAGCGCACCGTGCGGCTGCTCGCGCAGCTCACCCAGCAGGTCGCGGTCGTGCAGTACCCGCACGCCTCCGGCGTGACCGTGCGCCACGTCGAGGTCGTGGACCTCGGGGCCGGGCGGGTGCTCGTGGTGCTCATCCCGACCAACGGGCGGGTGGCCCAGCGCGTGGCCGTGCTGCGGACGCCCCTCGAGGAGTCCCAGCTGCTCGAGCTGCGCGCCCGGGTGCTGGCCGCCGTGGTCGGGCGCTCCCTGACCGCGGTGCCGGACGCCCTCGCGGTGATGGCCGCGGGCACCGCCCCGCCGCTCCAGCCGGCCGCCGCGGCGGTGGGGGAGGCCGTCGCCGCCCTCGCGGCGGGCGGGGCCGAGCACCGCATGGTCATGGCCGGCACCGCCAACCTCGCCCGTGCCACGGGGGACTTCCACCTGAGCATCGGCCCGGTCCTCGAGGCCCTCGAGGAGCAGGTGGTGATGCTCCGGCTGCTCTCGGAGATGGAGCAGGACGCCCGCGGGGTCGCCGTGCGGATCGGCACGGAGAACGCCGAGGGCCCCCTGTCCGAGGCCGCCGTCGTGGCCACCGGCTACGGGCCGCAGTCGAAGGTGGGGGTCGTCGGTCCCATGCGCATGGACTACCCGTCCACGATGGCCGCCGTGCGCGCCGTCGCCCGCTACCTCTCCCGTATCCTCGGGGGCTGAGCCCCCGCGGGCCCCGCTCCCGGGGCCCTCCAGCGAAACCCACCACAGACCTCTCGACAGAACGGACCACGGTGAGCGATCACTACGAGACCCTGGGCGTGTCCCGGGACGCCAGCCAGGAAGAGATCAAGAAGGCCTACCGCAAGAAGGCCCGCCGGCTGCACCCCGACGTCAACCCCGGCCCCGAGGCCGCCGAGGACTTCAAGCGCCTCTCCCACGCCAACGACGTCCTCTCCGACCCCGAGAAGCGGAGGGTCTACGACGCGACCGGCAACGAGAACGGCACCGACACCGGTTTCGGCGGGGGCTTCCCCGGCTCGGGCTTCGGCTTCGCCGACATCTTCGACACCTTCTTCCAGGGCGCCGGGGGCGCCGGCTCCGGCCGGCGCGGCCCCGCGTCCCGCACCCGCCAGGGCCAGGACGCGCTGATCAACGTCCGCGTCTCCCTCAGGGACGCGGTCTTCGGCACGGAGAAGAAGATCACCGTGGACACCGCCGTGATCTGCCCCACCTGCAACGGCAGCTGCTGCCAGGAGGGCACCCAGCCCGAGACCTGCGAGGTCTGCCACGGGTCCGGCCAGGTCCAGCGCCAGGTCCAGTCCATCCTGGGCACCGTGGTCACCGCCGCCCCGTGCGCCACCTGCCAGGGCTTCGGCACCGTCATCAAGCACCCCTGCCACGAGTGCTACGGCGAGGGCCGCGTGCGCGACCGCCGCCCGCTGACCGTCAAGATCCCCGCCGGCGTCTCGACCGGCAACCGGATCCGCCTCTCGGGACAGGGCGAGGCCGGCACCGCCGGCGGCCCCAACGGGGACCTCTACGTCGAGCTCAAGGTCGACCCGGACCCCACGTTCGAGCGCCAGGGCGACGACCTGCACGCCCGCGTCCGGGTGCCCATGACCTCCGCGGCCCTCGGCACCACCGTGACCCTCGAGACCTTCGACGGCGAGCGCGAGGTCCCCGTGGCCCCCGGCACGCAGACCGGCCACACCGTGACCCTGCACGAGCTCGGGGCCACCCGGCTGCGCGGCGGCGGGCGCGGCGAGCTGTTCGTCCACCTCGAGGTCGAGACGCCCACGGCGCTCGACGACGAGCAGCGCGAGCTGCTCGAGCAGCTGTCCCGGCTGCGCGGCGAGGACCAGTCGACCGGCACGACCCTGAACTCCCCGGCCGGCTCCGGCGGCTTCTTCTCCCGGCTCAAGGACAGGTTCTCCGACCTGTGAGCCTGCCGGTCTTCAAGGTCGAGCCGGGCCGGCTCACCGGCCTCGGCCCCGGCGCGGCGCTCACGGTCACCGGCCCGGAGGCCCGGCACGCCGTCACCGTGCGCCGCCTCGCGCCCGGCGATCCCCTCGAGCTCGTCGACGGCGCGGGGGCCCGGGCCACCGGGGAGCTGCGCTCGGCCGACCGCGACAGCATGGAGGTCGTCGTCGTCTCGGTGACGACCGAGCCCGACCGCACGCCTCGGCTCGTCCTCGCCCAGGCCCTCGCGAAGGGCGACCGGGACCTGCTGGCCGCGGAGACGGCCACCGAGCTGGGCGTGGACGCCGTGGTGCCGTGGCAGGCCGACCGCTCGATCGTGCGGTGGAAGAAGGAGCGCGCCGCCAAGAGCCACGAGAAGTGGGTCCACACCGTCGCGGCCGCCGCCAAGCAGTCCCGCCGGGCGGCCTGGCCGGAGGTGCTGCCGCTGTGCACCACCCGGGAGCTCGCCCGCCTGCTCGGGGAGCCGGGGACGCGGGGCCTCGTGCTGCACGAGGAGGCCGGCGACTCCCTCGCCGAGCTGACCGCCGCCCCCGGGGCGCCGTGGGCGGGCTCGCAGCGGATCGTCCTGGTGGTGGGGCCCGAAGGGGGCATCGCCCCGGCGGAGCTCGACGCCCTGGCCGGTGCGGGAGCCCACGCGGTGCGGCTCGGCCACGAGGTGCTGCGCAGCTCGACCGCCGGACCCGCCGCGCTGGCGGTGCTCAGCGCCGCGCTCGGACGCTGGTCGTCCGCACCCCGCTGAGCCCGGCCGGACCGGATCAGCCCGGGAGGACCGCCACGTCCTTGTCGTCGCGCACGGTGTCGCCCTCCGCGTTCCGGCCGACGACCGTCACGACGTAGTCGCCGGGCTCCAGCTCGAGCTCCGCCCGGAACCCGGTGGTCCCGTCGGCGCGCGGGACGACGGCGGCCGCGCCGCTCGAGACGCGCCGCCCGTCCGGCTCGGCCACGGTCCAGCGGCCGCTCCGGACGCCGTCCAGCGCCCGGCCGGACACGGTCAGGGAGCCCTCGGCGCGGGCGTCCTGCCGGGGTTCGTCGAGCCAGATCGGCGCCTCGACGCTCTCGTCGGGCCGGAGGGGGGCGTCGAGGCGCACGGCGCCGAAGACCTCCTCGTCGGAACGGCCGTCCACGAGCACCTTCACCTCGGCCTCGGAGCCCTCGGGCAGCAGGCCCGCCGTTCCCGCGGCGGCCGTGACCGTGTGCGCGAGCTGCTGGAGGGCGAGCCGGGCCTCGCGCCCGTCCAGGTCCGCGCGGAAGGCCTCCGACGGCATGTCCACCGTGATGGTCCCCTCCGGGGACGTCGAGGCGCCCACCCGGTCCACCGGGGACCACAGCGTCCGGTAGTCCGGGTCCCGCGGGGTCGCCCCGGTCATCAGCGCGGCCGCCGCGGCGATGGGGTCCACGGCCGCGGCGGCCTCGGAGGCGTCCCGGAACTCCCGGAACAGCCGCTCCTCGCCGGCCGCGCGGCCCACCCAGTAGACGGGCAGCTTCGTGGTGGCCACCCTGACCTCGGCGGTGCCCGACGCAGCGGGCGCCGCCGGAACGGTGCCCGACCCGGGGACCGCGCCGTCGAGGGAGCTCCCTGGACCGGTGGCGCACGCGCCGAGGACGAGGACGCCCACCGCGGACAGCGCCGGCACGGGGAACCGGGCGCGGGCGGACGGGCGCCGGGAACGGGCAGTGGTCATGGGGGGACGCGCACCTCGGCTCTCCGGGATCTGCTGGGGGGGCGGTGCCGGCACCGGGGGGAGGCCGCACCCGTCCCCCTGCCGGAGGACCGCACCATTCCAGCACAGCGGCCGAGGGCGCCCCCAGCCGAGGAGCCCCTGCGGCCGTGACCGATACCAAATCGGAATGTGCGCCCCCGCGGCCTCCGGCGCCGGAGCCGCGCGGTACCCTGGAAGGAGGACGAGCGCCGTCCGCCGACCCATCCACGGCAACCCGATCGAGAGCGAGAGCACGGCCCGCGCGGCCGAACCCATGACTGAGACGCTGCCCGGCACCACGCACCCACTGACGGCCCGCACCGTCATCACCTTCCCCGACCGCGAGACGATGGTCCGCTGCCTCGGCTCCGGGGACGACACCCTGCGCCAGGTGGAGACCGCGTTCCCGGGCCTCGCGACCAGCCCGCGCGGACTCGAGCTCGGCATCGAGGGCCCGGGCGGGGCCGTGCAGATCGTCGCCACCCTGTTCGACGAGCTGAAGGTGCTGGCCGGCCGCGAGACCTCGATCACCCCCCAGGTCATCACCCAGCTGCTCGCGCTGATCGGCCGGGACCTCACCGCCCGGCCCAGCGGCGCCCTCACCCAGAACATCCTCTCGAGCCGCGGGCGCAAGATCCGCCCCAAGACGCTGCACCAGAAGGCCTACGTCGACGCCATCGACGAGCACACCGTGGTCTTCGGCATCGGCCCGGCCGGTACGGGCAAGACCTACCTGGCCATGGCCAAGGCGGTCCAGGCGCTGCAGGCCAAGGAGGTGTCCCGGATCATCCTCACCCGCCCGGCGGTGGAGGCGGGGGAGCGGCTCGGCTTCCTGCCCGGCACGCTCAGCGAGAAGATCGACCCGTACCTGCGCCCGCTCTACGACGCGCTGCACGACATGATGGACCCGGACTCGATCCCGCGGCTCATGGAGGCGGGCACCATCGAGGTGGCCCCGCTCGCGTACATGCGCGGCCGCACCCTCAACGACGCGTTCATCATCCTCGACGAGGCGCAGAACACCACGCCGGAGCAGATGAAGATGTTCCTCACCCGGCTCGGCTTCGGCTCCAAGATGGTCGTCACCGGGGACGTCACCCAGGTGGACCTGCCGGGGAGCACGTCCTCCGGGCTGCGCCAGGTCCAGCACGTGCTGGGCGGCGTCGAGGACGTCGCGTTCACGGAGATGACCGCGGAGGACGTGGTGCGCCACGAGCTGGTGAGCCGGATCGTCAGCGCCTACGACGCCTTCGACACGACCAACCGGCACCGCAACGAGCGGCGCCGCCGCAAGGACGAGACCCGCGCCGCCCGCGACGCCGCCCCGGCCGGGGACGGGGAGGAGGCCTGATGGCCGTCGAGTTCGACCTCCGGGCCGACCCGCAGGACGTCCCGGCGGCGGACCGCCCGGCCTGGTCCGCGGTCGACGTTGAGCTGCTGGGCCGGCTCGCGGACCACGTCCTGGAGCGGCTGCACGTGCACCCCGACGCGGAGCTGTCCGTCGCGGTCGTCGACGAGGACGAGATGGCGCGCCTGCACGTCGAGTGGATGGACCTGCCCGGCCCCACGGACGTCCTGTCCTTCCCCATGGACGAGCTGCGTCCGGGCACCCCGGAGGAGCCCGCGGAGGGAACGCTGGGCGACATCGTGCTGTGCCCCCCGGTGGCTCTCCGGCAGGCCGAGGCCGCGGGGCACTCCGTCGCGGACGAGCTGTGCCTGCTCACCACCCACGGCATCCTGCACCTGCTGGGGCACGACCACGCCGAGCCGGAGGAGCGGCGGGTCATGTTCGCCCTCCAGCGGGACCTGCTCACGGACTTCCTCGGCCGGCCCGCGCCGGTCGAGACCATGGAGTAGCGCCCCATGATGACCACTGCCGTCCTGGTCGTCGCGGCGATCGTGTTCCTGGGCACGGCCTTCGTCCTCACGGCCGCCGAGACCGGCCTCACCTACCTGCCCCGCGCGGACGCCGAGGCCATCACCCGCGACGCCCCCGAGTCCTCGGCCGCCAGGATCCTGGCCACGCCGACCGCGCACCTGCAGGCCCTGCGCTTCTGGAGCGTGTGGTTCGAGACGGCCTCCGCGGTGGCGGTCGCCCTCGCCATGTTCGACGGTCTCGACGACGTCTGGCTGGCCGGGCTGCTGGCCACCGTGGTCATGGCGGCCGTCGGCTTCGTCCTCACCGGCGTCTCGCCCCGCCAGGTCGGCCGGAGCAACGCCGCAGGCACCGTGCGGGCCACCGCGGGCCTCGTGCGCGTGCTGCGCACGGTGCTCGGCCCGGTCCCCGGGATGCTCGTGCGCCTGGGCTCGTCCGTCGCCCGGGACCCGGAGCGCACCGCCCCCGGCTACCTGACCGAGGAGGAGCTGCTCGAGTTCGTCGACCGCTCCACGGGCCAGGCCCTCATCGAGGACAACGAGGCGGAGCTGCTGCACTCGGTCTTCGACCTCGACGACACCAACGTCCGGGCGGTCATGGTGCCCCGCACCGACATGGTCTCCGTCGACGACGACGACACCGTGGACAACGCCCTGAACCTGTTCTTCCGCTCCGGCTACTCCCGCATCCCGGTGATCGGCGAGAGCGCCGACGACGTCCTCGGCATCCTGTACCAGAAGGACCTCGCGGAGCGGGTGCACCGCCTGGGCACCGGCCTGCGCCTCGGGGGGCTCTCCGAGCTCGCCCGGGAGGTGCGCTACGTGCCCGAGTCGAAGAAGGTCAACGAGCTGCTGCGCGAGATGCAGCTCGAGTCCATCCACGTGGCCGTCGTGGTCGACGAGTACGGCGGCACGGCCGGGCTCGTCACCCTGGAGGACCTCATCGAGGAGCTGCTCGGGGAGATCGTCGACGAGTACGACCGGGAGAAGCCCGAGGTCGCCGAGCTCGGCGGCGGACGCTACCGCGTCTCCGCCCGGCTCGGCGTCGAGGACCTGGGCGACCTGTTCGGCGTCGACCTCGAGGACGACGAGGTCGACACGGCCGGCGGCCTGCTCGCCAAGTCCATCGGCCGGGTGCCCATCGTGGGCTCCCGCGCCACCGTCGAGGGCATCGTGCTCGAGGCCGTCACCCTGGAGGGCCGGCGCAACCGGGTGGGCCAGCTCGAGGTCCGCCGGGACCCCGACTGGGTCCCTCCGGGGTCCACGGCCGTGGAGCCCGCCGCCCAGGAGTCCGAGGAGGAGTCCCACCACCATGTCTGAGCCCACACCCGCCGATCCCGCCGGTGAGCCCGCAGCCGGGGAGCACGCCCCGTTCCGCGCCGGCTTCGCCGTGCTGGTCGGCCGCCCCAACGCCGGGAAGTCCACGCTCACCAACGCCCTGGTCGGGCAGAAGGTCGCGATCACCTCGAGCCGGCCGCAGACCACGCGGCACACCATCCGGGGCATCGTGCACCGGCCCGAGGGCCAGCTCGTGCTCGTGGACACCCCGGGCCTGCACCGGCCGCGGACGCTGCTCGGCGAGCGGCTCAACGACCTCGTGGCCGACACCCTCGCCGAGGTCGACGTCATCGGCTTCTGCGTGCCCGCCGACGAGAAGATCGGTCCGGGGGACCGGTTCATCGCCCAGCAGCTCGCGGCCTCCGGGAACAAGCCGGTGGTGGCGATCGTGACCAAGACGGACACCGTCTCCCGCGCCGAGCTCACGGAGCAGCTGCTGGCGGTCACCGAGCTGGGCCGCACCGTCATGGAGGCCGAGCACCGGGTCCGCGCGGAGCGGGCCGAACGGGCCGCCCGCAAGCCCCGCCACCGTGCCGGAGCCGCGCACGCGCCCCGCCCGGACGCCGACGACCCGGGCTGGGCCGACGTCATCCCCGTCTCCGCCGTGGACGGCTTCCAGGTCGAGGCCCTCGCGGAGCTGCTCATCGCCAGGATGCCGGAGTCCCCGGCCCTGTACCCCGACGGCGAGCTGACCGACGAGCCCGAGATGACGATGGTCGCCGAGCTCGTCCGGGAGGCCGCGCTGGAGGGGGTGCGGGACGAGCTGCCGCATTCCCTCGCGGTCGTGGTCGAGGAGATGGTGCCCCGCGAGGACCGCCCCGCGGACCGTCCGCTGCTCGACGTGCGCGTCAACGTCTACGTCGAGCGGTCCTCACAGAAGGCCATCATCATCGGCAAGGGCGGCGCGCGGCTGCGCGAGATCGGCACCCGCTCCCGCACCGCCATCGAGGCCCTGCTGGGCACGAAGGTCTACCTCGACCTGCACGTGAAGGTCGCAAAGGAGTGGCAGCGCGACCCCAAGCAGCTCTCCCGGCTGGGCTTCTGAACCACGGCCGCGTCCCGGCCCCGCCGCGTCGCCCGCCCCGGCCACGGGGTCGGCGACTACCATGACACCCGGCGCCCCGGCCGGGCGCCGTCCCCCGACCCCGGGCCTCGTGCCCGGGGCCCCCAGGAGAAGAACACCGTGTCCTCATCGCCCCCCGACGCCCCCGCACGTCCGCGCGCCCGCCGGTGGTCCCGGAAGCGCTGGGCCGCCGTCGCGCTGGTCGCCGTGCTGCTCGCCGTCCTCGGGGCCGGCGTGGCCGCCACCTGGCGGCTGCAGTCCAACCTGGACACCTCCCCGCTCGACCTCGGCGACGGGTCCGGGCCCGAGGCCGGCCCCCTGGACATCCTCGTGATGGGCACGGACACCCGTGACGGCGAGGGCAACGAGCGCTACGGCGACGAGGACGACAGCTCCGGGTCCGGCCTGACCGACGTCATGATGCTGGTGCACGTGAACGAGGACCGCAGCGGCGTCACCGTCGTCTCCCTGCCCCGCGACCTGGTGGCCGACATCCCGCGCTGCACGGATCCCGAGACCGGCGAGGTCCACCCGGCCGAGGAGGACGCGATGCTGAACTCCGCGATCGCCAACGGCGGGCCCGGGTGCACGGTCGCGACCGTCAACGAGATGACCGGGCTCAAGATCGACCACTTCATGCTCGCCGACTTCAACGCGGTGAAGGAGCTCTCCTCGACCGTGGGCGGGGTCGAGGTGTGCGTCAACGAAGCCGTCGACGACCCGAAGTCCGGTCTCGAGCTGCCCGCCGGCGTGTCCTCCGTGGAGGGCGAGCAGGCCCTGGCGTTCCTGCGCAGCCGTGCCGCCTTCGGCGACGGCGGGGACACGAGCCGGATCCGGTCCCAGCAGTCCTTCCTCGCCTCCCTGGCCCGCAAGATCAAGGACGAGGGCACGCTGCGGGACCTGCCCAGGCTCTACGAGATCGCCGACGTCGCCACCCGCAACCTGCACGTCGACGAGGGACTGGGCTCCGTCCCCACCGTGGTGGGCCTCGCCACGGCCGTCCGGGGGATCGACCTCGGCGCCATGGTCTTCGTCACCGTGCCCACGGAGCCCTACGAGCCGGACCCCAACCGGCTCCAGCTCGACGAGGAGCCGGCCGAGCACCTCTTCGAGGCCCTGCGCGAGGACCGCCCGCTCACGTCGCCGTCCGCGGGTCCCACCGACGCCCCCACCTCCTCCGCGACCCCGTCGCCCGACGCCGCCACCCCGGCCCCCACGGTCGACCCCGCCACGGTCCCGCTCACGGTCGCGAACGTCTCCGGCGTCGACGGCCGGGACGCCGAGATCGCCGACGTGCTCGAGGACGAGGGGTACACCGCCGTCGAGTCCGGCCCGCAGGCCACCGAGCTGCCGGGCACGCAGGTCTTCTTCGGCGCGGGCTGGTACGAGGCGGCCGTCGAGGTCGCCGAGGTGCTGGGCGTGCCCTCCTCGCAGATCGTGCCCACGACCGACGTCACGGGGGTGTTCGTCTCGGTGGGCCAGGACTTCCGGGAGGGGGACCGGCTCGCCCTGGGCCCCGGGCTGCCCGGGGAGTTCAACGGACAGACCGCCGAGCAGCACACCTGCCAGGAGGCGGCCGGGGACTGGTGAGCGCGCGACCCGGCACGCCGGGCACCCCGTGATAAGTTGAACACATGCGGACCGGGACGCTCCTCCTCCTTACGTGCCGCAACGGGGCCTGACCCGTCGACAGCATGGCCGGCCTCCCGTTGCGGAGTTCCTGATGCCCGGCCACCCGCAGACGACTCGAGCAGAACAGGCCCACCCCATGCGCAACCACCAGCAGCCCTCCGGCATGCCGATCCACAAGTACGTCCCGTACCAGCAGCAGTTCCCCTTCGACCTCTCCGACCGCACCTGGCCGGACCAGGTCATCACCGAGGCGCCCCGCTGGTGCGCCGTGGACCTGCGCGACGGCAACCAGGCGCTCATCGACCCCATGAACTCCGACCGCAAGCTCAAGATGTTCGAGCTGCTCGTGCGGATGGGCTACAAGGAGATCGAGGTGGGGTTCCCCTCCGCCTCCCAGACCGACTTCGACTTCGTGCGCCGGCTCGTCGAGGAGGACCGGATCCCCGACGACGTCACGATCCAGGTCCTGACGCAGTCCCGCGAGCACCTCATCGAGCGCACCTACGAGGCCATCGACGGCGCCGACAAGGCGATCGTCCACCTCTACAACGCGACCTCCACGCTGCAGCGGCGCGTGGTCTTCGAGCAGGACATGGACGGGATCGTGGACATCGCCCTCACCGGGGCGCGGCTGTGCATGAAGCACGAGGAGCAGCTGAAGAACACGTCCGTGACCTACGAGTACTCCCCGGAGTCCTACACCGGCACGGAGCTCGAGTTCGCCGCGCGGATCTCCAACGCCGTGGCCGAGACCTTCGAGATCGGCGGGGACCGGGAGATGATCCTCAACCTGCCCGCGACCGTCGAGATGGCCACCCCCAACGTCTACGCGGACTCCATCGAGTGGATGTGCCGCAACCTCTACAACCGTGACGCCACCGTGGTCTCCCTGCACCCGCACAACGACCGCGGCACCGGGGTGGCCGCCGCCGAGCTGGGCTACCTCGCCGGCGCGGACCGGATCGAGGGCTGCCTGTTCGGCAACGGCGAGCGGACCGGCAACGTGGACCTCGTGACCCTGGGCCTGAACCTGCTGACCCAGGGCGTGGACCCGCAGATCGACTTCTCCGACATCGACGAGATCCGCCGGACCGTGGAGTACTGCAATCAGCTGCCCGTCCCCGAGCGGGCCCCCTACGGCGGGGACCTCGTGTTCACGGCCTTCTCCGGCTCCCACCAGGACGCCATCAAGAAGGGCTTCGACCGGATGACCCGGGACGCGCAGGAGCAGGGGAGGAGCGTCGACGAGCTGGCGTGGGCCGTGCCGTACCTGCCCATCGACCCCAAGGACCTGGGCCGCACCTACGAGGCGGTCATCCGCGTGAACTCGCAGTCCGGCAAGGGCGGGGTGGCCTACCTGCTCGCCAACGAGCACGGCCTGGACCTGCCGCGCCGGGCGCAGATCGAGTTCTCCCGCGTGGTGCAGGAGCACACCGACACCTCCGGCGGGGAGGTCTCCGGCGCGGAGCTGTGGAAGGTGTTCTCGGACGAGTACCTGCCCACCGCCCAGGACGGGGACGCCGCGCGCTGGGGCCGGTACCGGATCACCAACATCACCACGACCTCCGAGGAGGACGGGGAGAGCACCCTCGAGATCGGCCTGGACGTCGACGGCGTGCAGCACCACCGGACGGCGCAGGGCAACGGGCCCATCGAGGCGCTGCTGGCGATCTTCGCGTCCGAGGGCGTGGACGTGCGCGTGCTCGACTACAGCGAGCACGCCCTGTCGGCCGGCGGCGACGCCCAGGCCGCCAGCTACGTCGAGGCGGCCGTCGGGGACCGGGTGCTGTGGGGCGTCGGCATCGACGCGAACACCACCCGGGCCTCCCTCAAGGCCGTCGTCTCGGCGGTGAACCGGGCCGTGCGGGACGCCCAGGCCTGAGCGTCCCGGCCGGCACGGCGCGGCGGGCCCGTCGTCGTCGTGCCGGCCCCGGCACGCCCGCCTGCGCCGTCCGCCCGCCGTGGGACAATGGTCCGGTGGCCAGGACGACCTTCGCATCACGCAGCTACCGGGACGACGCCGTCGTGCTGCGCACCTACAAGCTCGGCGAGGCCGACCGGATCGTGGTGCTCCTGACCCGGGACCACGGGCAGGTCCGGGCCGTCGCCAAGGGCGTGCGGCGCACCACCTCCCGCTTCGGCTCCCGGCTCGAGCCGTTCAACGTCGCCGAACTGCAGCTCGTCACCGGCCGCAACCTCGACATCGTCTCCCAGGCCCTGGGCAAGCGCGGCTACGGGTCCGCCATCGCCGCGGACTACGCCAAGTACACCGCGGCCGCGGCCATGACCGAGGCCGCGGAGAAGTTCACGGAGAACGACGACGAGTCCGCGGCCCAGCACTACCGGCTGCTCGTCGGCGCCCTGTCCGCCCTGGCCCGCGGGCTGCACGACCCGGGGGCCGTCCTGGACTCCTACCTGCTGCGGGCCGTGTCCACGGCGGGGTGGGCCCCGAGCTTCACCGACTGCGCCCGGTGCGGCGCCCCCGGACCGCACGAGGCGTTCTCCGCCCAGCTCGGCGGCGCGGTCTGCCCCGCCTGCCGCCCGCCGGGGGCCGCCGCCCCCGACCCCGCCACCGTCGAGCACCTCTCCGCGCTGCTCACCGGGGAGTGGGAGCGGATCGACGCCGTGGAGCCCCGCACGGCCCGGGCCGCGGCCGGCATCGTCGCCGGCTACGTACAGTGGCACCTGGAGAGGGCCGTCCGGTCCCTGAACCTCGTGGAACGGAGCTGACCATGCCCGGCTTTGCCGCCCCGCCCGCCCATCCCAGCGGCGCCAGCGCCCCGCCGATCCCGCGGCAGTTCGTGCCCCGGCACGTGGCCGTGGTCATGGACGGGAACGGGCGCTGGGCGAACCAGCGCGGCCTGCCGCGCAACGAGGGGCACAAGGCGGGGGAGGCGGCCCTCATCGAGGTCATGGCCGGGGCCATCGAGATGGGCATCCCGTACGTGAGCGCCTACGCCTTCTCCACCGAGAACTGGAAGCGCTCACTGGACGAGGTCACGTTCCTGATGAACTACACCGCCGACGTCATGGAGCGCCAGCTGCCCACCTTCCAGGAGTGGGGCATCCGGATCCGGTGGGCCGGGCGCAAGCCGCGGCTGTGGCGCTCGGTCATCAGCCGCCTGGAGGAGGCGGAGCGGGAGACCCGCGACAACGACGTCGTGACCCTCACCATGTGCGTGAACTACGGCGGCCGCGCCGAGATCGCCGACGCCGCGGCGGCCATGGCCGCGGACGCCCGGGCGGGCACCCTGAACCCGCGCAGCATCGACGAGAAGACGGTCCAGCGCTATCTGGACGAGCCCGACCTGCCGGACGTCGACCTCTTCCTCCGCTCCTCCGGGGAGCAGCGCATCTCGAACTTCCTCCTGTGGCAGTCCGCCTACGCCGAGCTCGTCTTCCAGGACGTCCTCTGGCCGGACGTGGACCGCCGCACCCTGTGGGAAGCGGTCGAGGTCTACGCGCGGCGGGACCGGCGCTACGGCGGAGCGGTCGACCGCGTGGCCGGACCCGGCGCCTCCGCCTGAGGCCTGCGCCGCCGCAGGCCGCGCAGCCAGGACGAGAGGTCGCGCTGCGCGGCCCTCCGCACCGCCTGGCGGGAGAGGTGGACGTCGTGGACGGCGCCCTCGTAGGAGCGCACCGTCACGTCGGTGCCCAGGTCGGGCGCGTGCCGCCGGATCTGCCGGACGTCCAGCACGGTGTCGGCCGAGCGCATCTGCTCGCTCCACCAGGGCCGGATGCACGAGCGGGCGGAGGTCTGCACCAGCACTGGAAGTTGAAGGTTCAGTCCCTTCGCAACCTCACCCTGTGCCTGAAGGACAGCGTTGAGCCAGCCCGGGGTGATGTCGAAGCTCGTCTCGGGGCGCCAGCGCGGATCGATCGGCCACTCGCCCTCGGCCTGCTCGCTGATCACCCGGTAGTAGTGGCTGCGCAGCCGGGCCCGCACCGGGCGGTCGGGGCGCTGCTCGGCGAGCCTGGCCACCAGGGGGCGCAGGGCCGCGCCCACGGCGTCTGCGCCGTGGCTGCCGATCCAGGGGGCGTTCAGGGCCAGGCCGTCCAGGCGGTCGGGGTGCCGGGAGGCCCACAGCGCCGCGGTGAGGCCACCGGTGGAGTGGCCCATGAGCACGAGACGGCCGTCCGGGCCGGCAGCCCCGTCCTCGGCCATCACGTCGAGGGCGGCGGCGATGTCGTCGTCGTAGTCCGCGAGGTCCGTGGTGTGCCCCGGGCAGCCGTCCTCCTCGGCGAGCACCTCGTCGGTGAGGTTGCGCCCGTAGCCGTGCAGGTCCAGGGCGTAGAACGCGTACCCCGCGGCCGCGCACGTGCGGGCCAGCTCGGCGTTGAAGAAGTAGTCGGACCAGCCGTGCAGGTACAGCACCGCCCCGCGCAGACGGTCCGGCGCGAGCGGGACGTCACCGGGCCGGTAGCGGACCACCGTGGCGGTGGCGTGCGGGGCGGAGCCGGGGTCCAGGTCCACGGTCCGGGCGCGGAAGCCCGGCCCCAGCACGTCGGGGACCCACGGGTCCGGGGGAGCAGCCATGCCCTCTCCTCGCGAGGGCGGTCGTCGGGACGGCGGCCCGGGAGCCCCTCCGCGACCGCCCGGCCGGAGGGGAGCCCTGTGGAAGACTGGGCCCATGCGCTTCTACCCTACGTTCTTCACGGCCGTCTTCTCCCGGATGGACCCCGAACGGGCCCACCGGGCGGGGTTCCTCGGAATCCGGGCGGCCCGGGCCGCGCGGGTCAGCGCGGCCCTGCGGGTGTACACCCGTGCCGACCCCGCGCTCGAGGTGGAGGCGATGGGCCTGCGGTTCCCGTCCCCGTTCGGGCTCGCGGCGGGCTTCGACAAGGGGGCCGAGGGGGTCAGCGCCCTCACCGACCTCGGCTTCGGCCACGTCGAGATCGGCACCGTGACCGCCCAGGCGCAGCCGGGCAATCCCCGGCCACGGCTCTTCCGGCTCGTGCGGGACCGCGCGGTGGTCAACCGGATGGGCTTCAACAACGAGGGCGCGGAGGCCGTGGCACCGCGTCTGGCGCGGGCGCGCCGCGAGCTCGAGGCGGACCACCGGGGCCGGGCCCGTCCCGTGCTCGGGGTGAACATCGGCAAGACCAAGGCGGTGCCGCTGGAGGACGCGGTGGACGACTACCTGCAGAGCGCCCGGACCCTGGCCCCCCTGGCGGACTACCTGGTGGTCAACGTGTCCTCGCCCAACACCCCGGGGCTGCGGCAGCTGCAGGAGATCGAGAGCCTGCGCCCGCTCCTGAGCGCGGTGGGCCGCACCGCCGACGAGTCCGCGGACCGGCATGTGCCCCTGCTCGTGAAGATCGCGCCCGACCTGTCCGACGAGGACGTGCTGGCCGTCGCGGACCTGGCGCTCGACCTGGGGCTGGACGGCATCGTGGCCACCAACACGACGATCGCCCGCGACGGGCTGGGCCTGCTCTCCGACCCGTCCGAGGTCGAGGCGCACGGGACCGGCGGGCTCTCCGGCGCCCCGCTGCGCCGGCGCTCCCTCGAGGTGCTGCGCCTGCTGCGCGAGCGCGTGGGGGACCGGCTGACCCTGGTCTCCGTGGGCGGGGTGACCACGGCCGAGGATGTCCAGGAGCGCCTCGACGCCGGTGCCGCGCTCGTGCAGGGCTACACCGCGTTCCTCTACGAGGGCCCCTTCTGGGCCCGCCGCATCAACCAGGGCCTCGACCGGGCCCGGCGCGCCCGGCGCTGACGTCCCGGAGGCGGGAACAGCGCTGCCCCCGGACCGCTCGGTCCGGGGGCAGCGCTGCCGGGTCCGCGCCCCGCCGCGGGCGGCGGGGCCGGCGGGGTCAGGCGGGCCGCTCGCCGCGCGCGACCTGGGGCTTGGGCAGGCGCAGCCGGCGCATCGTGAAGGAGCGCATGGCCGCGTACCAGCGCACGCCCCGCTCCACGGTCCCGAACTTCGCCTGCATCGCCTTCTTCATCCGCGCCGTCGACAGGACGGCGTCCACGATGCCCAGGACCATCAGCGCCCAGATGAGGTAGACGCCGTAGGTGGCCACCTCCTGGACGGGGAAGAACAGGATGACGAGCGCGAGCAGCGCCACGACCATGAGGTACTCTCCGACGTTGATCCGCGAGTCGACCCAGTCCCGCGCGAACCGGCGCTGCGGGCCACGGTCCCGCGGACCGAGGAACCGCTCGTCCCCGGCGGCCATCCCCGCCTGCGCCCGCATCCGCTGCTCGCGGGCCGCGTCACGGGACTGCGCCTTCGCGGCCTTGCGGTCCTCCGGCACCAGGGGGCGGCGCCGGGCGGCCTCCTGCTGCCGGCGGCTGGGCGTGGGGCGGCCCTTGCCCTCCGTCCGCCGCGGGGCGGCTGCCGGGTCCGTGGGGGCGGGGGCAGCGGTCACCGACGTGGACCCTGCGCGCTCTGCTTCCTTCTTGCGTCCAAACACCCGTCAAGGATAGCCGACGGACCTGCCGGTCCCCGCCGGTCCCCGGACATAGGGTGGGCACCATGACCGAGCCCTGTGCCCCGACCGTTCCCGTCGACGCCGTGCGCGAGGCCGTGCGCGCGGACCTGCCACGGACGCTCGAGCAGCTCGTCGAGCTGGTCGCGATCCCGGGCATCGCCTGGGAGTCCTTCGACCCCGCGCAGCTCGAGCGCAGCGCGGAGGCCGTGGCCGGCGTCCTCTCGGACGCCGGGATGGACGAGGTGCAGATCCTGCGGGTGCCCCTCGGGGGCGGCCCGGGCCACCCCGCCGTCGTCGCCCACCGCCGCCCCGCGCCCGGTCGCCCGACCGTCCTGCTCTACGCCCACCACGACGTCCAGCCCCCCGGCCGGCGCGAGCTGTGGGACTCGGAGCCCTTCGCCGCCGAGGAGCGCGACGGCCGCCTCTACGGACGGGGCGCGGCCGACGACAAGGCCGGGATCATGGCCCACGTCGGTGCGCTGCGCGCCGCCGCCGCCCACCGCGGGGACGGCTTCGGCCTCGGCGTGACCGTCTTCGTGGAGGGCGAGGAGGAGGCCGGCTCCCCGTCCTTCCGGGACTTCCTCGAGGCCCACCGGGACCGGCTGGCCGCCGACGTCATCGTGATCGCGGACTCCTCCAACTGGGAGGTCGGCGTGCCCGCCCTGACCACGAGCCTGCGGGGCATGGTCGGCGCGGTCGTGGAGCTGTCGGTGCTCGAGCACGCCGTCCACTCCGGTCTGTACGGCGGACCGGTCCTGGACGCCCCCACGCTCCTGGCCCGCCTCATCGCCACCCTGCACGACGACGACGGCGCCGTGGCCGTCGAGGGGCTGCTCGCCGAGGACCGCACCGTCCTGGACTACGACGAGGAGCGGTTCCGGGCCGACGCCGCGGTCAAGGACGGTGTCCGGCTGGCCGGCCGCGGCTCGATCGCCTCGCGCCTGTGGACCCGGCCCGCCCTGTCCGTCACCGGCATGGACGTCACGCCCGTGGACGTCGCCGCCAACACCATCGCCCCCTCCGCCCGGGCGAAGCTGAGCCTGCGCACGGCCCCGGGCCAGGACCCCGCCGAGGCGGCGGAGGCGCTCCGGCGCCACGTCGAGGCCCACGCGCCGTTCGGGGCGCACGTGCGCTTCGAGCTCGAGGAGACGGGACAGCCGTTCCGCACCGACATGAGCTCGGAGGCCGCCCGGATCGCCCGGTGGGCGCTGGGGGAGTCGTGGGGCCGGCCCGCCGTGGAGACGGGCATCGGGGGCTCCATCCCCTTCACCGCGGACCTTACGGAGGTCTACCCGGAGGCGGCCATCCTGATCACGGGCGTCGAGGACCCCGACTCCCGCGCGCACAGCGCCAACGAGTCGCTGCACCTGGGGGAGTTCGAGCGCGCGGTGGTCGCCGAGACCCTCATGCTCCTCGCCCTCGACGACGCGGCCCGTCATCCCGAGCGGCCCCGGGAATGAACCGGAACGTCCATCCGTTGTTCCCCTGGTAGACCCGCCGCCGGCCCGACGCCGTGCGGCACCCCTCCACAGAAAGTGAGCATCATGAGCGTCACGACCGACAACGACGCCGCAGTGGACGGCCTCCCCACCCACGGCGTCGACCTGACCGATGTCGCGTCCCAGAAGGTCCGCGCCCTGCTCGAGCAGGAGGGCCGCACGGACCTGCGGCTGCGCGTGGCGGTGCAGCCCGGCGGCTGCTCCGGCCTCATCTACCAGCTGTACTTCGACGAGCGCATCCTGGACGGGGACTCCGTGCGCGACTTCGGCGGTGTCGAGGTCGTCGTGGACAAGATGAGCGTGCCCTACCTCGAGGGCTCGACCATCGACTTCGAGGACACGATCTCCAAGCAGGGGTTCTCGATCGACAACCCCAACGCGGGAGGATCCTGCGCCTGCGGCGACTCCTTCCACTGAGTCCGTCCGCTCGTCCCGAGAGGCCCGCCGTCCGCCCGGACGGCGGGCCTCTCCGCGTTCCGCGGGGCCCCGGAGGGCGTCCGCCGCGGGGCTCCCGAGCGCCGCGCGGAAGCTGACACTGTGTCACCAGATGTCAGCGACACGGGGTAAGCTCGGAGGGAAACATTCCACCTGACTGTGTCCGGGCTCTCGGAATCGGGGCCTCCGGCGCGCAGGCGACGAGCACGAGAAGAAGAGGAAGGGCCGTCTGTGAGTTCGCACACACGAACCGACAGCCTCCGGCGCCGCACGGCGAAGGTGTCTGCGGTAGCAGTCCTGGCAGCAACCGCGCTGACGGGTTGCTCGGAAGAGGCGAAGCTCGGCTGGATGCCCACCGAGCGGGGCACCACCGACAACGCCGACATGATCCTCGACCTGTGGATCGGGTCCTGGATCGCCGCCCTCGCCGTGGGACTGGTGACCTGGGGACTCATGCTCTGGTGCATGATCGCCTACCGCCGGCGCAAGTACGAGACGGGCTACCCGCGCCAGGTGGCGTACCACGCCCCCCTCGAGGTCTTCTACACGATCGTCCCGATCGCCCTGATCATGTCCCTCTTCTTCTTCACCGAGCGGACGCAGGCCGAGATCCTCGCCCAGCACGACAACCCGGACGTCACCGTCCAGGTCTACGGCAAGCAGTGGGCCTGGGACTTCAACTACCTGAGCGAGGACGTCTGGGACACCGGCATCCAGGGCCACCTGGACGGTGAGGAGGGCGTCCCCGAGCGGGTGCCCACCCTGTACCTGCCCGTCGACAGCGACGTCGAGCTGCAGGTCACCTCCCGTGACGTCATCCACTCCTTCTGGGTCCCCGCGTTCCTCGAGAAGGCGGACATGTTCCCGGGACGCACCAACAACATCAGCATCACCACCGGCCAGGAGGGCTCGTACTTCGGCAAGTGCGCCGAGTTCTGCGGGGAGTACCACTCCGAGATGCTGTTCAACGTCAACGTGGTCAGCCAGGCCGAGTACGACGACCACATCCAGTCCTTGCGCGACGCAGGCCAGACCGGTGCCCTGGGCGAGGAGTACAGCCGCGACTCCTACCCCGGCACGGACGACGTCCTGCCCGCCAATCCGCTCGAAAACTAAGGAGTACCGGTGTCCACACTCGAGTATTCACGGGACGAGGCAGCCACTGTCGCTCCGCGCGTGGTGCCCCGGTCCAAAGGCCGGATGGTCGTCAACTGGATCACGTCCACCGACCACAAGACGATCGGGTACATGTACCTGATCTCCTCCTTCGCCTTCTTCTGCATCGCCGGCGTCATGGCGCTGCTGATCCGTGCCGAGCTCTTCGAGCCGGGCATGCAGATCCTGGAGACCAAGGAGCAGTACAACCAGCTGTTCACCATGCACGGCACGCTGATGCTGCTGATGTTCGGCACCCCGCTGTTCGTCGGCTTCGCCAACGTCATCGTCCCGCTGCAGATCGGCGCCCCCGACGTCGCGTTCCCGCGGCTGAACGCCCTGGCCTTCTGGTTCTTCCTCTTCGGGTCCCTGATCGCCACCGCCGGGTTCCTCACCCCGCAGGGCGCGGCCTCCTTCGGGTGGTTCGCCTACACACCGCTGTCCAACTCCTCGTTCTCGCCCGGCGCCGGCGGTGACCTCTGGGTCTTCGGCTTGGCCCTCTCCGGCTTCGGCACGATCATGGGCGGCGTCAACTTCATCACCACGATCATCGCGATGCGCGCTCCCGGCATGACCGTGTGGCGGATGGGCCTGTTCACTTGGAACACCCTGATCACCTCGCTGCTCGTGATCATGGTCTTCCCGCCGCTGGCGGCGGCGCTGTTCGCGCTGGGCATGGACCGGACCCTGGGCGGGCACATCTTCGACCCGGCCAACGGGGGAGCGGTGCTGTGGCAGCACCTGTTCTGGTTCTTCGGCCACCCCGAGGTCTACGTGCTGGCCCTGCCGTTCTTCGGCATCGTCTCGGAGATCATCCCGGTGTTCTCCCGCAAGCCGCTGTTCGGCTACAAGGGCCTGGTCTTCGCGACCATCGCGATCGCGTCCCTCTCCGTCACCGTGTGGGCCCACCACATGTACGTCACCGGTGCGGTGATGCTGTCCTTCTTCGCGTTCATGACCATGATGATCGCGGTGCCCACCGGGGTGAAGTTCTTCAACTGGATCGGCACCATGTGGCAGGGCTCGATCACCTTCGAGACCCCCATGCTGTGGGTCCTGGGCTTCCTGTTCACGTTCCTGTTCGGCGGCCTGACCGGTGTCATCCTGGCCACCCCGCCGCTGGACTTCCACGTGTCCGACTCCTACTTCGTGGTCGCCCACTTCCACTACGTGATCTTCGGCACCGTGGTGTTCGGCATGTTCGCCGGGTTCTACTTCTGGTGGCCGAAGTTCACCGGGAAGATGCTCAACGAGCGGATCGGCAAGATCCACTTCTGGCTGCTGTTCCTGGGCTTCCACATGACCTTCCTGATCCAGCACTGGCTGGGCGTGGAGGGCATGCCGCGGCGCTACGCCGACTACCTGCCCGAGGACGACTTCACCTGGATGAACCAGATCTCCACCGTCGGGGCGATGCTCCTGGGCGTGTCCATGATCCCGTGGTTCTGGAACGTGTACACGACCTGGCGCAACGGCACGAAGGTCGAGGTCGACGACCCGTGGGGCTTCGGCGGCTCCCTGGAGTGGGCGACGTCCTGCCCGCCGCCGCGGCACAACTTCACCTCGCTGCCGCGGATCCGCTCCGAGCGCCCGGCGCTGGACCTGCACCACCCGGAGCTTGCCGCGGAGTCCCCGCAGCAATCCCCGGTCGACGACGGCGCCATCGCCACGCGGAAGGGCTGAGCATGAAACTCTCCATCAAACTGTTCATCATCCTCGGCCTCTTCAGCCTTCTCGCGGGTGTGGTCTACGGTTTCCTGACCCGCTTCGACGAGCTCGTCGGCTTCCCGGCGCTCCTGGCCGTCGGTGCCATGTCCTTCATGCTGGCGGTCTACCTGTGGCTGGTGGACCGCAACACCGGTGGTGTGCTGCCGGAGGACAAGCTCGACGGCGAGATCGTCGAGTCCGCCGGCGAGTACGGGCACTTCTCCCCGTGGAGCTGGTGGCCGCTCCTGCTCGGCATCGGTTGCGCCCTGGCATTCACGGCCCTGGCCATGGGCTGGTGGATCCTCGGCCTGGCGGCCCCGCTGGCGATCCTGGGTCTCGTGGGTCTGATCTTCGAGTACTCCACCGGCGACCACGCCCACTGACACGGGCGGCTTGAGGCCGGCCCTCGGAGAGGCCCCGGACACCCTGGTGTCCGGGGCCTCTCGCGTATCCGGGCCGGCCCAGCCCCGTCCGTCGTCCAGCCGGGTCGTCCCCGGGCATGGCCGGCACCGTCGTCCGCGACCTTGGTGCGCCCACCGCGTACGCCGCCTCGAGGCCGCTCGATCACTGCTCATCGGGCACCGGGGGACAACGGTCCCGTCCCTGACCCCCACATGTCGCAGAGCGCCGTCAGCGCCCCCGTGGCCCGGGGCAGCAGTCCGGGACGCGGTCAGCCGGCGGTGACCTCCAGTGCGACCAGCCCGGCCACGGTGACCGCGGCCAGGACGATCCCGGTCACGGCCCACGCCCGTGCCGAACCGCGCAGGCCGACAGCCCCGAGCAGGGGAGCGCCGATCACCCCGACGGGCAACCAGAGCATGCCGGCGACCCGGGCCCAGTGCGGCGGGTCGATCCCGGGTTGGCTCACCGCCCAGACCCACGCGAGGGCAGCGAGTCCGAGGGCGCCCAGGACGGCGCTCCAGACCCCCGCGGCTCGGCGCCGACCCCGCCTGGGCGGAGGATCGGCGGAAGGGTTCTGCTGGGGGGCTCCCGACGGGTTTCCGGTCGTCATGACGCACCTCCAGCGCCAGGATAATCCTCCTGCTCCGTATTCGTCCGACGTCGTGAAGCGGTGCGACTCCGGCGTCGTCCTTGTGGTGGCCGAAAATCTACACTGCCAACCACTGCCAACCACTGCCAACCACTGCCCGTCCCGGCCGCACCATCAGATGCCGGAAGGTAGGGTGACCGTGCGCAGAATCGCGGAATGGAGTGGATGTGCGGGCACGTGTTTTGTGGGCGCGGTGGCTGGTCGTCGCCGGCCTTGCCGCCATGATGTTGGGCGCCCTCGACCCCCTGGAGGGATCACAGGTGTCAACGGTCAGCGGGACTTCCCTGTGGGCGGTCAGGTGATCTCCCCGTCGGCGGACAGGTGATCTCCCTGTCCGCGGTCAGTTAATCTCCCTCCGGCGGTATCAGGTCAAGGGGACCACCCCGCGTCCGGCGGTGGCCTCGGTGAGCCGCAACGAGGTGCCCTCGGTGAGGGATGACGTGGGCGTGGTGCAGGAGCCGGTCCACGGCGGCGGTGGCCAGGGTCTTGGGCATGATGGTGTCGAACCCGGCCGGGTGGATGTTGCTGGTCACCGCGAGGCTGCGGCGTTCATAGGTCGCATCGACGAGGCGGTAGAAGGCCTCGGCGGCGGCTTGACCCGAAGGCAGCATCCCGATGTCGTCCACGACGATGAGCTCGGCCCGGGTGATGCGGGCGATAGTCTTGGCGATCGATCCGTCTACCCCGGCGCGGCCGATCGCGGCGGTCAGCGACTCGAGGGTGAACCAGGAGACCCGCATCCCGGCGTCGATGACCTGATGGGCCAGGGCCTCGAGGAAGTGCGTCTTGCCGGTGCCCGAGGGCCCCGAGATGGCGAGGTTCTCCGCCCGCCCCACCCACTCGAGGGTGGCCAGGGCGGACTGGGTGGGGGCCGGGATCGAGGAATCGGCTTCGCGCCAGGAGTCGAAGGTCTTCCCGGCGGGCAGTCCGGCGGCTTTGCGGCGGGCGGCTTTGGTGGCCTCATCACGCCCGCGCACCTCTTCGGCCAGCAGGACCCGCAGGACCTCGGTGGGGTCCCAGCGCTGGGAGCGGGCGGTGGCCAACACCTCGGGGGCGGCCGCGCGCAGGTAGGGCATCCGCATGCGCTTGAGCACTGCGGCGAGGTCTTCCGGTAGCGGCGGTGCCGTCGGGGTGGTGGCTGTGTTCATCGAGCGGTCTCCTCGGTCCTGTGGGTCGTGGTGGTTGTGCTGGTTGTCGGGGTGGTGCCGAAGTCGGCCCAGGAGGCGGTGCCGGGCTGGGCGGAGTGGGTCTCGTCGGCGGCCACGAGCCCGGCGGCGGTGGCCCCGGTGGCCTGGTGGTCGCAGATCGCGGTCAGATCGCCCTCGCCGAAGCGCCCGGCGGCCGCGGCGATCCCGAGGGCGGCGTCCACGGGCCCGTCCCCGATGAGGGCGGCGAGCTCCACCGCGGCGGCCATCTTCGCCCGGATCCGGGTGGCCCCAGCCGCGGAGGCCTCGATCAGCCAGGTGTGCGCCCCAGCACCCAGTCCCAGGAAGTCCTTCTCCGCCGCGCTGCGGGCCCGTGGCCGGGGCGGGCGTGGCGCACCGGTGGGGTCCTGCGGGTGGTCAGGGTAGTGGGCCAGGTCGATCCGCGGATTCCCCGGGGTCGACAGGCGGTGGCGGGCGACCTCGGCGAGCCCGGCGCGGCCAGCGGCCCAGCCCGGCATCGTGGGGAGCACGTCGAGGTCGGCGACGACCACCAGCTCCTCCCCGGCGACCCGCACCCACACCTCGGCCCCGACGAGTCCGGGCGGGGTGGAGTAGCGCACCGAGCCGAACCGGATGGTCTGGTCGGCGCCCACCGTGCGGGTCATCCCCAGGGCGGAGGTGTGCGGGGCGGTCGGCAGCACGTGCAACCGAGCCCGCTCGTCGACCAGCGCCTCGGCGGGCACCCGGTCCGACTCCCGGTGGGTGCGCCCGTTGACCTTGGCGCAGAACGCCGTACAGGCGGCCTCGAGTGCGGCGAACGAGGCGTAGACGGGGCGGAGGTTAGCGTCGGTGGGCACCAGATCGGCCTTGGCGATGCGCACCGTGGACTCCGACCCGCCCTTGGACTCGGGGTCATAGGGCACGCAGGTGTGCACCTGGGTGCCGTAGTGCCGGCCGGCTTCCACGATCTGCGGGTGGCGCACCGGCACCCCGGCCACGTGATCGACGGTCACGGTCCTGGGGTTGTCGGTGAGCACGTAGGTGGGCACCCCGCCGATGAGGGCCAGGGTCGCATCCAGGCACCCGATCAGCGTCGGCAGGGTCTGATCCCACACCGGGATCACGACCCGGTACCGTGACCACGCCAGCCAGGCGCAGAACAACCACGTGCGCCGCGGCGTGCCGTCGACCCCGGGAACCTTGGGGCCTTCGCCCCAGTCGAACTGCAACCACAGCCCCGGTTCGATGATCCAGGGCCGGTAGGTGCGCCGGTGCCCGGTGCGCCAGGCCGCCTTCACCTGCGCCACCGCCCGGCGGGTGGTCCGCTCCGTCCCCGAGAACCCCACCCCGACCAGGCGGGCGTGGACGACGTCGGCGCGGACCGTGCCCTGGCTGCGCTCGACCCACTCCTCGATCTTCGGCAGGTAGGCGTCGATCATCCGGGGCCGGCGGCCCGGCCCGGTCACCGGCCGGCCCGCGTCGCGGGCGGCGGCGTAGCGGCGCACCGTCTTCGGGTCCACCCCGGCCAGGGTCGCGGCCGAGTGCGCGGAACCGGTGGCGTCATAGGCTTCGGGAATTTCCATGATCTCCCTGTCAGACTTCTTCATGCGTCCCTCCGGCGGGTGATGGCTCAAGGTGGTCAGAGACCTCGAGCGAACCCCCGGAGGGACGTCTGCATGGGGACCGACACGAGCCCGATCCCATGGCCCAGGACAGGGAGATCAGCTGTCCGTCAGCAGGGAGATACGTGTCCGCCTACAGGGAGATTGGCATGTCCGCTAGCAACTGGTCATCGTGCCGGGCACGGGTCTGGCAGCCCTCGGGGCATTCCTCGGCCGGAGCCGGCGTCGGGTGTTCTCGTACTGGGCGCTGCTCCTGGTGGCCATCGGGGTCGCAGCAATGGTCGGCGTGAGCGCTGCCGGCGGTTTGGGAGAGGGGACCGGACGCTCCCTCCGGTGGGCAGTGCTCATCGTGGTGCCGTATGCCGCCGGCTGGCTGCTGGGGTGCATCGGCGCAGTCTCCGCAGCGCTCGAGTTCTTCCCCGCTTTCGTCCCAGGTCTCACGTTCGGCGAGACCGGTGAGTATTTGGCCCCCTTTTCAACCCGCCGCACTCGGGCGACATTCTTGCGGCCGGGCCGCCGGTCGTGCTGGGCGTGCTCGCGCCACGGTGTCGGCGGTCTGGTGCGGCCTGCGAGTTCGGCGTGCGTCCCGGCGGGCCTCTTGGGACGAGAGGGACAGGTCGAGCTTCCCGGTGCCGAGCAGCAGGACCCGAGCTGCTGCAAAAAGGAGCGGTGTACCCGGTAGCACGAACGGTTCCCCGTCGTAGACCATCCTGACGCGACAGGGCCCCGAGAGGAGTGATCCTCTCGGGGCCCTGTCAGAGGCGTCTGCCGCTCAGCGCACGAGCTCCCGGTCCTGGGAGCCCGTCGTCAGGGCTTCGGGCTCGTGGTGGTGCGCCGCCTCGAGCTCGGCGGGGGTGACGGGGGCGACACGGTCCTCGAAGAAGAAGCGGCTGATCCGCTCGCGCGTCTTCTCGGTGCGCGTGATCTTGCCCTTGGCGTTCGGCTCCGCCGGCTTCACCTCATAGTTGGGCATGTTCACCAAGCGGTAGCGCTTGTACTCGTCGAGCGGCTCGTGCACCTCGATGAACTCACCGTGGGGGAGCTGCTGCACCCGCCCGGTCTCGCGGCCGTGGAGGACGATTTCCCGATCCTTGCGCTGCAGCGCGAGGCAGACCCGCCGCGTGATGATGAAGGCCAGGATCGGCCCGAGGAAGTACAGGGCGCGCAGCCAGTACAGCACGTCGTTGACCGCCAGTTGGAAGTGCGTGGCGATGAGGTCACCAGCGCCCGTCACCAGCTGGACCGTGTAGAAGGTCACACCCGCCGCGCCCATCGCCGTGCGGAACGGCGCGTTGCGGGGACGGTCGAGAATGTGGTGCTCCCGGTCGTCCTTGGTCACCCACCGCTCGATCCAGGGCCACGCCGCCATCAGGCCGAAGAGCACCGCGAGGGGCATCATCGGCAGCAGCACGTTCATCGGGATCGCCATGCCCCAGAAGGTCCACTCCCAGTTGAACGGCCAGGTGCCGGGCATCAGACGGACGGCGCCGTCGGTGAAGCCCATGTACCAGTCGGGCTGGGAGCCGGCCTGCACGGGGGACGGGTCGTACGGTCCGTAGTTCCAGACCGCGTTGATGGTGGTCGTGGCCGCCATCAAGGCCATGATCCCGAACACGATGAAGAAGAACCCACCGGCCTTCGCCGCGTAGATCGGTCCCACGGGGAAGCCGACGACGTTGTTCTCGGTGCGGCCCGGACCGGGGAACTGGGTGTGCTTGTGCACCACGACCATGAAGAGGTGCACCACGATCAGCAGCAGGATGACGGCCGGGATGACGAGCACGTGAAGGATGTAGAGGCGAGCGATGATGTCGTGGCCGGGGAACTCGCCGCCGAACAGGAACATCGAGAGGTAGGCGCCCACGATGGGCATGGCTTTCAAGATCGCGTCGGCGATGCGCAGTCCGTTGCCGGAGAGCACGTCGTCGGGGAGGGAGTAGCCGGTGAAGCCGGCGACGATCGCGAGCAGGAACAGCGCGACGCCGACGAGCCAGTTCAGCTCGCGCGGCCGGCGGAAGGCACCCGTGAAGAACACACGGAGCATGTGCACGGACACGGCGGCCGCGAACACCAGCGCGGACCAGTGGTGGATCTGGCGCAGGAAGAGACCGCCGCGGATGTCGAACGAGATGTCGAGGGTGGACGCGTAGGCCGCGGACATCTCGACGCCCTGCATCGGCACGTAGGATCCCTCGTACTCCAGGGCCGCCATCGACGGCTCGAACCACAGAGCCAGGAACGTGCCGGAGAGCAGCAGGATGACGAAGGTGTACAGCGCCACCTCGCCGAACATGAAGGACCAGTGGTCGGGGAAGATCTTCCGCCCGAACTCCTTGACCATCGGCGACATGCCCATGCGGGTGTCGACGAAGTTGGCGATCCGGCCGGTGCCCGTCTGGGGCTTGTACTCGTAATCAGTGGACGTGGACATCAGTTCGCCTCACCCTGCATCTCTTCGACATGGGTACCGCGCTGCGAGTAGGTCGGACCGACCGGCTCCTGGAAATCGCTGCGAGCCACGAGGTAGCCCTCGTCGTCCACAGTGATCGGCAGCTGGGGAAGGGGCCGGGCGGCCGGCCCGAAGATGACCTCGCACTCGTTGGCGAGGTCGAACGTGGACTGGTGGCACGGGCACAGCAGGTGGTGCGTCTGCTGCTCGTAGAGCGCGACCGGGCAGCCGACGTGCGTGCAGACCTTCGAGTACGCGAAGATGCCGTCGACGTTCCAGTCGGCCTTCTCCGGGGACACGTTGACCGTCTCCGGGTCGAGGCGCATGAGCAGGACCACGGCCTTGGCCTTCTCGTCGAGGTAGCCCTCGTTGTGCCCGATGCCGCTCAGATTCTCGGGGAGCACGTGGAAGGTGGACCCCAGCGTGACGTCCGAGGCCTTGATGGGCGTGCCGGAGGGATCGCGCACCAGACGGATCCCTTCGTCCCAGAGGGTTTCCTTGAGGACGTCCAGGTTCGTCGGGCCGAGATCCCGGAGGAGGCCGACGAACGGCAGGGGAGCGAGCACCGCCGCACCGATGAGGGTGTTGCGCAGCAGGGGCCGGCGCTTGATCCCGGACTCGTCGTAGATCGTGGTCAGGATGCTCTGCGCCTCGGCGCGCTGCTCCTCCGTGCGCACCGCGTGCCGGCTCTCGACCAGCTCGTGGTCCGGCATGAGGGTGCGGGCCCAGTGCACGACGCCGAGGCCGATGCCGAACATGCCCAGCGCGATGCCCAGGCCGAGCAGCAGGTTCTGCAGCTGCAGCGCGCGCGTGGGCTCGGTGTTCGTGACGTCGTAGATGGGACCGTCGACGCGGATGCCGAAGTATCCGACGAAGAACAGGATCGATCCGACGATCGAGAGCAGGAACAGCAGGACGACCTGCCGTTCGGCGCGCTTGGCGGCCGAGGAGTCGATGTCCGTCAGGCGCGGGCTGTGCGGGGGCAGTCCGGGGTCGGGGAAACGCTCCATTGCCGTGGTGCCCGTGGTGGCAACGGTTCCCGACTGGTGGGGAGTGCCGTCACTGTGGCTTCCCATGTGGTCCCTCATTCTTCTCTTGGTGCAGTTGATCGTAGCTTCGGGGTCCGACATTCGCTGTCGGCACGGGGCGTCAGGCGGAACGCGAGGTGAGCCAGACGGTGAACCCGATGATGACGGCGAGCCCGATGGTCCAGACGAACAGGCCCTCCGAGACCGGGCCGAGGGCGCCGAGGCCGAAACCGCCCGGGTTCGGGCTGTCCTCGAGGGTCTTCAGGTAGGTGATGACGTCGCGCTTCTCCTCCGGGGTGATGTTCGCGTCGTTGAACACCGGCATGTTCTGCGGGCCGGTCTGCATGGCCTCGTAGATGTGCTTCTCCTCGACGTCCATCACGGAGGGTGCGTACTTGCCGCGGGTCAGCGCGCCACCGGCACCGGCGGCGTTGTGGCACATGGCGCAGTTCGCGAGGAAGACCTTCGCACCGTTGGCGGCGTTGCCCTGGGTGACGTCCAGGTACTGCTCCTCGGGAATCCCCGGGCCGGGTCCGAAGGTCGCGACGTAGGCGGCGAACTGGCGGACCTGCTCGTCGTTGAACTGGACCGCCTTGTCCGCGGCCTGCGGCCCGTTGGCCTGCATGGGCATGCGGCCGGTGCCGACCTGGAAGTCGACGGCGGCGGCACCGACGCCCACGAGCGACGGACCGGACGGCGTCCCGGCGCCGTCCAGGCCGTGGCAGGTCGAGCAGTTCGCGACGAACAGCTTCTCGCCCTCCTCGATGTCCTGCGCCGTGTAGGACTCGGTCTGGGCCTTGGCCTCGTTGGTGGTGGTGGCGACTGCGTAGAGCCCACCGCTGAGGAGCAGGGCCAGGACCATCAGTACGAGGACTGCAAGAGGGTGGCGCCGCTGCTGCGAAAGTGCCTTCACGTCAAACGTTCCTTTAACTCGGTGTTGGTTTGCTTGGTGCGTCCTCGGGACGGCGCGTCCTATTTGAGGAAGTAGACCACGAGGAACAGCACGATCCAGACGACGTCCACGAAGTGCCAGTAGTAGGACACGACGATCGCGGAGGTCGCCTCGAAGTGGCCGAAGCGCTTGGCGATGAAGGCGCGGCCCATGATGAACAGGAACGCGATGAGGCCGCCGGTCACGTGCAGCGCGTGGAAGCCCGTGGTGATGTAGAAGGCGGAGCCGTAGGAGTTGGCCGGGATGCTGATGCCGTGGGCGACCAGCTCGGCGTACTCGAAGGCCTGCACCGCCACGAAGACCGCGCCCATGATGAAGGTCAGGGCGAACCACTCGATCATTCCCCACCGGCGGACGTCGAAGACGCCGCCGGCGCGGCGGGGCTGGAGCCGTTCGGCCGCGAACACGCCGAACTGGCAGGTCACCGAGCTCAGCACCAGGACGATGGTGTTGGCCAGGGCCAGCGGGATGTTCAGCTTGGCGGACTCCTCGGCCCAGAGCTCCGGGGCGGTGGAGCGCAGGGTGAAGTACATGGCAAAGAGGCCGGCGAAGAACATCACCTCGGAAGAGAGCCACACGATGGTGCCCACTGAGGTCAGGTTGGGCCGATTGATCGACCCGCCTACCGGCTTGGCTGGGGTATGGGTTGCAGTCGTCACAGAGACATTATGTCGCCAAAACAGCCGGTGGACCAACCAGGAGGAGGTCGGGCGGTTCGCGTGTCCGGTGCCCGCCCCCGTCCGTGACCAGGTCGTGCGGCGTCCGCGCACCGCCGGGGCCCGCGCCGCCGGGGTTGTGCGCGCCGCCGCGACGGCACTGTGATCCCTGCCACACGGCCTCGGCGCGGGACGCCGAGGCGGCCGGGAGACCGTTCCGGCGGGTCCGGCGCCGGGCGATACGATCAGGAGCGTGAACACGACGACATCGACGACCGCACCGAACCTCGAGTGGCCGGACCTGATCACGGCGCTGATCTCCGGGGCCGACCTGACCCGCGACCAGGCCTACTGGGCCATGGACACGATCATGTCGGGCGAGGTGTCCGACGTCGTGATCGCCGGTTTCCTCGTGGCCCTGCGGGCGAAGGGGGAGACGGTCGAGGAGCTGACCGGACTGGCCGACGCGATGGTGGGCAACGCGCGGCCGGTCGACATCCCCGGTCCGGCCCTGGACATCGTCGGGACCGGCGGCGACCGGCTCTCCAGCGTGAACATCTCGACGATGTCGGCCCTCGTCTGCGCGGGCGCCGGTGCGAAGATCGTCAAGCACGGCAACCGCGCGTCGTCGTCGAAGTCCGGCTCCGCCGACGTCCTGGAGGCCCTCGGGGTCCGGCTGGACCTGCCGGTCGAGATGGTCGAGTCCGCGGCCGAGCACGTGGGCATCACCTTCCTCTTCGCGCAGACCTTCCACCCGTCGATGCGGTTCGCGGCGGCGGCCCGCGCGCAGCTGCGGGTGGCCACCGCCTTCAACTTCCTCGGACCCATGACGAACCCGGCGCGGGTCGAGGCCTCGGCCGTCGGCGTGGCCGATCCCGCGCTGGCGCCCCTGATCGCGGGTGTCTTCGCGGCCCGCGGCGACCGCGCCCTCGTCTTCCGGGGCGCCGACGGCCTCGACGAGCTCACCGTGACCGCGCCCTCCCAGGTGTGGGAGGTGCGCGGCGGGCGGATCGACCGGCACGACCTCGAGCCGCTCGACCTCGGCATGCCACGGGCCACCATCGAGGACCTGCGGGGCCAGGACGCGCGGTACAACGCGGGCGTCGTCGAGCAGGTCCTGGCGGGGGAGAAGGGGCACGTGCGCAACGCCGTGCTGCTCAACTCGGCCGCCGGGCTCGTGGCCTTCGACCCCACCGCGGAGGGGTCCTTCCAGGACCGGATGGCCGCGGCGGTCCGGCGTGCCGAGGAGTCCGTGGACAGCGGCGCGGCCCGCGCCGTGCTGGACCGCTGGATCGCCCACACCGCGCGCTGAGGCACTCCGCCGGCGGAGGGCCGACGACGAAGGCCGGTGAGGTGCTCCCTCACCGGCCTTCTGCTGTCCGCGCCCCCGCCGCCGGCACGGGCGCCGGCACGGTCAGTCGATGCCGAGGGAGAAGGCCGCCTCCAGGTCGTGCTTGCTGTAGGTCCGGAACGCGATGTTGGTGTTCGTGCCCACGACGCCCTCGACCTTGGAGAGGCGGTCCGCGATGACGTCGGCGAGGTCCTCGTGCCGGTGCACGCGCACCATCGCGATCAGGTCCCAGTCGCCCGTCACGGAGTACACCTCGCTGATGCCGGGGATGTCGGAGATCTGCTCGGCGACCTCGGGGATCCGGTCGGCGGAGGTCTTGATGAGGACGATGGCGGTGAGCATGGAGCACCTTTCTCGAGGACGGCGCCGGCGGGGCCGGCGGAACGGGGAGGATCAGTCCGGGCGGCGGGCACGGGCCCGGCGGAGCACGAGGACCAGGGCGCGGTGACCCAGCAGGAGGACGCCGAGCACCACGAGCGTGACCACGACGAAGCTCGCCGCCGTGCCCTCGCCGACGGCCAAGCGCAGGCCCATGCCCACGGCCACGGTCGTCAGCCACAGTGCGACGCCCCGGGGCCAGACGCCGAAGGGATTGCGGTGCACCTGCCACACGAGCCAGCCGAGCAGCAGTCCGGCCAGGAACGGCCACGCCGTGCTCAGCAGGCCGGCGGCGTCCAGGGCGTGCGTCCTGCGGCCCAGTCCCGCGAAGAGCAGCACGAGCAGCACGTCCGCCGCCAGCGCCCCGATCCATCGGCCCGGGACCGCGGCGCGCTGCTCGGGGAGGGCGGTGTGAGGAGCCGACGTGTGCATGCTCGCAGTCTAGTGCGGGCCCGGCAGGCCGCCGTCCATGCCCGTCATAGTCTCAGGTAGACGTTGAGACGTGAAGGATGCGCGCAGACAAAGTCTCAACCTTCGACCAGTGGTCGATCATCTCTGCGGAGCCCGGGCCGCAGCGCGGCCCGCCCGATCCGGAAGCCCCGGGGAGCCCATGTCCTTGCTCAGGGGTGACGCGCAGGAGCTGTGCCGGAGAGGGTCGGCTCCAGTGGCGGATCGGGCGCTCGGCCGGGTGTCGGCGGCGTCTCCACCGGGTCGTGCGCAGGGTGGTACAGAAGACCCCGGAATGCGCTGGAGGGGAGCGCTCGCTCCGCGCTACTTTACATAATGTCGATTATCGGCGTTACAGGAAGGGGTCGTCAGGAGGCGGCGCACCGTCGTCGTGCTGCCGATCCGGGCCGCCGTCGTTGCCGCACCGCACTCGGACGCCGTCGTGGACGGTTCCACTCGCTGGAGAAGCCCGGCCGCGACGCCGGGCGCCGCGCCGTCGGCGTCAGCGGCGGCAACGGGACCAGCTGCGCCGGAGCCGTCTGCGCCGAGGTGCTGTGCGGACGAACCGCACCGGATGCGCAACCAAGTGTGCCGCCTCGACGTCCGCGGTGCCGACGGAACGGTCCGGCTGCGGATCTCCCAATGTTGCGCCGTCGGACGCCGGGCTTGTGGCCACTTGTGGGGAAAAGCCGTTGGTGACCGGCCTCGGGCCGTCGCCGGCCGATACGCTCGCCGTGGCCGAGCTGGATTAGCGTCGGCAAACACATGCTCGAGGGAAGGACCTCTGTGGGACGACAGAACTGTGTGATCGCGCCGGACGGCAGGGGGCACCGACTGGTGACGTCCGTGCTGGCCCTGTCGGTGCTGGCCCTCGCGGGCTGCGCGCAGGACGCCGGTGCGGACGCGCCTCCCGCGGTTTCCTCCGGCTCGGTCGCCCTCTCCCCCTCGCACGGCGGGCTGCAGGGCGGGAACCTGGTCCTGGCGGACACCGGTGGGGACACCGACGGGCCGGTCACCGTCCGCTTCGGCGAGGAGGAGGTCGAGTGCGAGTTCGACGACCGCTCGTCCCGCCACGCCTGTGTGGCGCCGGCCCGCGGCACCCCGGGCACGGTCGAGGTCTCCTTCGCCGCCGGCGGGAGCGACGTCGGCGAGAAGACCGCCTACACCTACACGACGCAGGGCACGCAGGACATCCCCCTCCTGACCGTGGACACGGAGACGGTGCGGCGCAACGCCGAGGCGATCCGGGCGGACTTCCCGTCGGACGTCCAGCTGGGCGCGGTGCTCAAGAACGGTGAGCCCGTGGACGTGTTCGGGAAGGTCATCGAGGACGCGGCCGACGTCGACTACGTCTTCGTGCCCAAGCTCGACGACGCCATCGCCCTGCGCGAGGCCGGTGTCGAGGCGAAGATCGCCGTGCTCTACGTGGCGCAGGTCGAGGACATCCCGCTGCTGATGCACTACGACGTCGAGGTCGCCGCGACCGACCCCGCGTGGGTCGAGGCGGCGGAGCAGGTGCTCGCGACCACCGGCGGAGCGCTGAAGGTCCACCTGTGGGTCGACACCGGGATGGGGCGCGAGGGCGTGGTGCCCGAGGAGGCCCTCCCCCTGGCCCAGGCCATCGAGGACGCCCCGCACCTGGAGCTCGCCGGCATCGCCACGCACTTCTCCACCGTCACCGCGGACGACGGGGCCGCCATCGAGCGCAACGACACGGCCAACACCACGGTGGCCCAGAAGAACCGCTTCGACGGCGCGGTCGCCTCCATCCGGGACGCCGGTCTCGGGAAGGACGCCCTGATCCACGCCGGGGCCAGCGACGTGCTCGACCACGAGATCGACCCGCTCTACTACGACCTGCTGCGGATCGGCGGCATGTTCTTCGCGAGCAGCCCCCCGGAGGAGCGTCTCTACTCCTGGACCACGGAGCTCGCCCAGGTCAAGACGCTCCCGGCGGGCTGGTGCATCGACTACGGGTGCACCGAGCCCACCACTGCCCCCAAGAAGGTCGGCCTGATCAACCACATCCCGTCCCGCGAGAACGAGCTGACGTACACGGTCGGCGGCAAGCAGGTCCCGGTGCTGCTCGACCACGGCACGGTGCTGACCCTGGACCTGTCCGAGGTCCCGGACGCGGCCTCCGGGGACGAGGTCACCATCGACTTCAGCGCGGAGGCCTTCCACATGCTCGACGCCACGGCACCGCTGCCGGTGACGACCTCCGGCGGGTGACCCGCGCCGGTCAGGGGCGGCCGGGCGCGGGCCCGGCCTCGTGGTCCAGCACGAGGTCGGCGTGGAAGCTGCTCGCCAGTTCGCGGGTGCGGGCCGCCCGGCGGGCGGAGGCGCCCGGCGGAACGGTGAGGTCCACGTAGACGACGGGCCGGCCGTGGACGGCCTCCAGTCGGGCGCGCAGCGCCTCCGCCCGGTCGTCGCCGGGGGCGCAGCGCCCCGTGCCGAGCAGGACGAAGGCGCGCTCGAAGTCGGGCTCGGCGGCGAGTCCGCGGGTCAGCACGGCGGGCAGCCGCGACTGCAGCGCGGAGAGCCCGACCACGGCGGTCGCCGTGCCCGCGAGCCAGGCGCCGGCGGCGGAGACCGCCACCGAGGTGATGAGCTTCATGGTTCTCCTCCTCCCGCGTGCCCGGCGGGTGTCGGCCCGGCACCGGAACGGATGGACGGGCGGTGGCTGGCTGCGCCACCGAGGACTCCGGTGGCACCACCGTAGAGATCCCAACGCCGCCGGAACAGCGCCTATTCCGGGGACGCCCGCCGGTGCCCGGACGCCACGCCGGTCCGGCGCCGTGTCGGAGCCGTGGGGCACAATTGGAGCAACGGCGAGGTTGTCCTCGCGGAGGCGGACGAGAGGCCGGGAAAGATCATGTGGGAGTGGCTCGTCGAGAACGCGTGGGTCATGTGGCTGATCGCCGTGATCGCCCTGGCCGCCATCGAGATGCTCACCCTGGACTTCCTCTTCCTGATGATGTCCGCCGCCGCGCTGCTCGCCTTCGCGGTGAGCTGGGTGACGGACGACTTCGTGATTCAGGTGGTCACGTTCGCCCTGGCCTCGGTGCTGCTCATCTTCGTGGTGCGTCCGGTCGCCCTGCGCCGCGTCAACCGCTCCACGCCCGAGACCGTGTCCAACGCCGCCCGGCTCATCGGCCTGCCCTGCCAGGTGCTGGACCCCGTCACCGGTCGCAGCGGGCTCGTGCGGCTGGAGGGCGACACCTGGAGCGCCCGCTCGGTCACCGGCGAGCAGCTCCCGCCCGGCACCGACGTCTTCGTCCACGACATCGAGGGCGCCACCGTCCTCGTGGCCCCGTACCCCGCACCGGCCGCCGACGGCGGGCCGGCGCCGCGCCCGTCCTTCTGAGCCCACCGACCGCTCCGGCGCCGCCGCCGGGGCGGTCCCATCGAGACCCCTGAGAGAGGCACCCGTGGACCTAGCCGTCATCGTCCTGCTCGCCGTCCTGGTCGTCCTGGTCGTCATCATCCTGGTGAGGTCGGTGCGGATCATCCCGCAGGCGCGGGCCGGCATCGTCGAGCGCCTCGGCAAGTACCAGAGCACCCTCACGCCGGGGCTGCACTTCCTCATCCCGTTCGTGGACCGTCTGCTGCCCCTGATCGACCTGCGCGAACAGGTGCAGTCCTTCCCCGCGCAGTCCGTCATCACCGAGGACAACCTCGTGGTCGGCATCGACACGGTCGTCTACTTCCAGGTCATGGACCCGCGGGCCGCGACCTACGAGATCGTCGACTACATCCAGGCCGCCGACCAGCTGACCTCGGCGACCCTGCGCAACGTCGTGGGCGGGCTGAACCTCGAGGAGGCGCTGACCTCCCGCGACAAGATCAACGCCGAGCTGCGCGGGGTCCTGGACTCCACCACGGGGCGCTGGGGCATCCGGGTGTCGCGGGTGGACATCAAGGAGATCACTCCCCCGCCGTCGATCCAGGACTCGATGGAGAAGCAGATGCGCGCCGAGCGGGAGCGACGCGCGGTGATCCTCACGGCCGAGGGCGACAAGCAGTCGCGGATCCTCATGGCGGAGGGCCAGCGGCAGGCGGCCATCCTCTCGGCGGAGGGCGAGGCGAAGGCCGCGATCCTGCGCGCCGACGGCGAGGCGCAGGCCATCCGGAAGGTCTTCGACTCGATCCACCGGGCCCGCCCGACGCAGAAGCTGCTGGCCTACCAGTACATCCAGACCCTGCCGAAGGTCGCCGAGGGCAGCGCCAACAAGGTGTGGATGATCCCCGCCGAGCTCGGCGACGCCCTGCGCGGCGTGGGCGAGTTCCTCTCCCGGCCGGACGAGGACGGCCGTGGTCCCCACGGGAGCTGGTCGGACGACGACGAGCCGGAGCCCGGGCCGGAGCCCGCGGACGAGCCTCTCGTGACGCCCGACGCGGTCCGGGTCACGGAGGAGGATCTCCAGCCCAACCTCGAGCGCACCACGGTGGACCCGGACGAGTTCACCATCCCCCGCCCCTCGAGCATCGACCCGGAGGCCCCCGTGCGCCTCGACGACCCGACGCCCCCGCAGGACGGCCCGGCGTCCCGCTAACCCGGCGGACCGCTCCGGGTCGGACAGTCGCCCCGGGAGCAGCACGGGGCACACGCGCGGGGACATCACCGCGAACATCCCGGTGGACATGACGCCGGACATCGCACGGGAGATCCCGGGGAACATCCCCGGAGGCCCGTGCGTTGCACCCAACGGATCCCGGGTCCCGGACCCGCCGTCAGCCCGAGCGTGCGCCACTGCCGTGGCCACCGTCAGTTATGGAGGAACCACCACTATGAGCGACCGCAGCCTCAGGGGAATGCGTCTGGGCTCCCAGTCCATGGAGACGGAGGCCGGTGTCGAGCCGGCCCCGCGCCAGCGCGTCGAGTACCGCACCGCGGACGGCGAGAAGGTCACGGTGACGTTCGCGGCGGAGGCCGAGATCCCGCCGGTGTGGGTGTCGAAGACCGGCAAGGAAGCGATCATCGTCAACGGCGAGAAGCCGGAGAATCCCAACGAGAAGCACCAGCGCACGCACTGGGACATGCTCCTGGAGCGGCGCAGCGTGGACGAGCTGGAGGAGATCCTCGCCCAGCGCGTCGAGTTCTACCGGGAGAAGCACGCGCTCTGAGTTCCGTACGCGCCGGACGTGCGGAGGGCCCCACCCGTCGGGTGGGGCCCTCCGCACGTTCCGGGCGGTGCGCCGGCCGGGAGGTCAGCGCCGGGTGAGCTTGCCCGCGAGGGTCTTCGCGCGGGCGGTCAGACCCCACTGCGCGACGCGCACGACGGCCTCCCGGGTCACGTCCGGGCTCATCTTGGACTCCCCCTCGGCGCGCTCCACGAACGTGATGGGCACCTCGACGACGTTCAGCCCGGCCCGCTCGGTGCGCCAGCCGAGGTCGATCTGGAAGCAGTAGCCCTTGGAGTCCACGGTCTCGAGGCCGATCCGCTCGAGGGTCCCGCGGCGGAAGGCCCGGTAGCCGGCGGTGATGTCATGGATCCGGGAGCCCAGGAGGGTGCGGGCGTAGAGGTTGCCGCCGCGGGAGAGCAGCTGGCGCTGCAGGGGCCAGTTCACGGTGCGCCCGCCGGGCACGTAGCGGGAGCCGATGGCGAGGTCCGCGCCGCGCTCCACGGCGTCCAGCAGCAGCGGGAGCTGCTCGGGCTGGTGGGAGCAGTCGGCGTCCATCTCGACCAGGACGTCGTAGTCCCGGGCGAGGCCCCAGCGGAACCCGGCGATGTACGCGGCCCCGAGGCCTTCCTTGCTGGTGCGGTGCAGGACGTGGATGTTCGCGTCCGCGGCCGCCATCTCGTCGGCCAGGCGGCCGGTCCCGTCCGGGCTGTTGTCGTCCACCACCAGCACGTGCCCGTCCGGGACGGCCTGGCGGAGCCGGTCCATCACGGTCGGCAGGGACTCGTGTTCGTTGTAGGTGGGGATGACGGTCAGTACGCGCACCGGGGTCGTTCCTTTCGAGGGCTCACCTGCGACACCACAGGGCAGGCTCCCTCGCCTTCGGACCAGTCCGGCCCTGAGGGGATGCCGGCCTGTTTTCTAAGGACGAGCGAGCCCACCCGGCAGCAGTTGCCCAGCCTATCCTGCCCCGTGCCCGCGACCAACACGCCCCGGCCGCGTCCCGGCGGGCGCCGAGGGGCTCAGAAGCCGGCGGAGCGGTAGAGCTCCACGCCGTCGAGCACGGTCTGGCGGCACACGGGCAGGGACGTGCCGTCCAGCGCGGGCAGCAGCGGGGTGCGGGCGCGCGGGTCGGTGCTCCAGGCGGAGCCGGTCCCCTCGGCCTGCTGCACCATGAGGGCCTCGACGTCCCAGACGGCGAACGTGGCCGGGGTGCCCGGCGCGAGCTGGCCCTGCATGGGGTCGGGGTGCCGGGCGGCCCGCCACGCGCCCCGGGTGGAGGCGAGGAACGCGGCCCGGGCGGAGATCCGCTGCTCCGGGTCGTGGTGCTGGAGGCAGGCCCGGACGGTCTCCCACGGGGACAGCGGCACCACGGGGGCGTCGCTGCCGAGGGCCACGGGCACCCCGGCGCGGTAGAACGAGGCCATCGGGTTCATCGCGGCCGCCCGCGCGGCGCCGAGGCGCTGCTCGTAGAGCCCGCCCGGCCCGCCCCACGCGGCGTCGAAGCCGGGCTGCACGGAGACGGTCACCGCGTGGCGGGCGAGCCGCTCGATGCCCTCGGGGTCGATCATCTCGGCGTGCTCGAGGCGGTGGCCCGCGCTGCGCAACGCCCGCTCCCCCACGAGCTCCTCGGCGCGGTCGAGCCCGTCGAGGACGATGTCCATCCCGGCGTCCCCGATGACGTGGAACCCGCCCTGCAGGCCGGCCTCCGTGGTCGCGGCGAGGTGGGCGGACACGGCCTCGGCGTCGAGGTAGCGGTCGCCGCGGTCGTCCGGGGCGTCGGCGTAGGGAGCGCGCAGTGCCGCGGTGCGGGAGCCCAGGGCGCCGTCGACGCACAGGTCCCCGGCCAGGCCCACGAGCGACTCCCTCGGCTGCACGGCCCGGCCCAGCAGATCGGCCAGGGCGGTGTCGAAGCGCTCCGCCACCGCCCGCGCCTCCTGGGCCGTGGCCGCGAGCTCGCCCCGGTAGGGCAGCACCCGGGGCGTCGGGCCCTCGGCGCCGACCCCGTGGTTGGCGAGGGCCGTCAGCCGGACGAGGTCCTCGAACGGGGCGACCTGCTCGGCGTTGGCCTCCACCAGGGCCACGTAGCCCTGGGACGCGGCGTGCCGCAGCGCCAGCCGGTGCAGCTCGGCGCGGCGCCCGGCGTCGAAGCCGAGGGCCGCGGCGCGCACGCGGTCGTGGGCCCGGTTCTCGACCCGGCCGTCGCCGAGCCATCCCTCGACGCCGGCGAGGCCCAGCCGCCGGGCCAGGGACGAGGACACCACCCCGGAGTGGACGTCGATCCGCGTCAGGTAGACCTCGCGCCCCCCGGCGGCCCGGTCGAGCTCCTCGGCCGTCGGCGCCCGCCGCTCCGGCCACACGGACTCGTCCCACCCGGAGCCCAGGACCGGGCCGGCGCCCGTGCGCGCGGCACCGGCCACGGCCTCGAGCACCTCGTGCAGGGAACCGGCGGCCGCGAGGTCGAGGCTGGACAGCGCCAGCGCGGTCTCCGTCACGTGCACGTGGGAGTCCACGAAGCCGGGGGCCAGCAGCCGTCCGTCGAGGTCGACCACGTCCATCGAGGAGTCCTGCAGGGACCGCGCGGCCTCCTCGGAGCCCACCCAGGCGACGCGGGCGCCGTCGACCAGCAGGGCCGTGGCGAACGGGTCGGCCGGGCTGTAGACGGAGCCGTTGCGGTAGAGGACGGGACGGGCGGGGGCGGTGGTGCTCACGGGTCTCCTGTTCGGGGCGGCGGTGCAGGCGGAAGGGCGGGGCGAGGGACGGTGCCGCTCAGTCCTCGAACGCGGAGTGCGCCACGACGCCGCGGCGCACCAGAGCGATCGCGCGCTGGCACTGGGCGCGCGTGCCGGCGTCGAGGAGGTCGATGCCGGCGAGCTGGTCGAGCATGTCGATCACCTGCTTGGCCCAGCGCACGAAGTCGCCCGCGGCGAGCTCCGTGCCGGACAGCGCCGTGCTCAGGGTCGCGCCGCGGGCCCAGAGGTACATCGGTTCCACGAGCCCGAACTCGGGCTCCGCGGTGGCCGGCAGGTGGTGCTCCTGCTCGCGGTCGGTGAGCCGGGACCAGTTGCGCACCACGGTCTGCGCGGCGCGGTCCATGGCGGCGGACGGCAGGACGGGCTGGATCCCCTGCTCCTCGCGCTTGGCCTGGTAGACGAGCAGGGTCACGAGGCCCGCGGTGGCGGCGGGATCGAGGTTCTCGAGGAATCCTTCGCGCAGGCTCAGGGCCAGCAGCAGGTCCCGGTCGCCGTAGATCCGCCGCAGCTGCTCCCCGGCGTGCGTGGGCCGGACCTCTCCGTCCGGGAGGGTCTCGAGGTAGCCGAAGGAGTCCAGCACCTGGGAGACGCGGTCGAAGGTCTTGGCGATCGTGTTGGTGCGGCTCTCGATCTGCCGCAGCAGCCCGTCGGTGTCCCGGCGCAGGGTCCACCAGCGCTCGGCCCAGCGGGCGTGGCTCTCGCGGTCCGAGCAGCCGTGGCAGGGGTGGCCGCGCAGCGCCTTGCGGACCTCCGTGATGCGCCGCTCGGCCGCGCTGGTGCCGCGGTCGAACTGGATGGTGTGCCCCCGGCCGCCGCTCCGCGGGGGCCGGTGCTCGTGCAGGGCGTTGCGCACGGACGAGGCGAGGTCGCGCCGCTCCTTGGGGGTCCTGCCGCTGAAGTGCTTGGGGATCCGGATCCGGGACACCGGCTCGAGGGGGCCGTCAAGGTCCTGCGCCCCCACTCGGCGCAGCTGGTGGTCCAGGGTGAGGATCGAGGGGCGGGGGTCGTCCCGGTTGGGGTCGGTGGACAGGATCACGGCGTAGCCGGCGTTGCGCCCGCGGGGGATCTCCACGACGTCCCCGGGCAGCAGGTCGTGCAGCGAGGCGACGGCGTCCGAGCGGCGCCGCCGGGAGCCGGCCTTCTCCTCGGCGCGCTCGAGGTCCTTGAGCTCCCGGCGCAGGGCGGCGTACTCGGAGAAGTCCCCGAGGTGGCAGGTCATGGCCTCCTCGTAGCCCCTGAGGGACTCCTCCTGGGAACGGACCCGGCGGGCCAGGCCCACCACGGAGCGGTCGGCCTGGAACTGCGCGAAGGAGGACTCGAGGATCTTGCGGGAGCGGAAGGCGCCGAACTGGGCCACCAGGTTCACGGACATGTTGTACGTGGGCCGGAAGCTCGAGTTCAGCGGGTAGGTGCGCTTGGAGGCGAGACCGGCGACGGCGTGCGGGTCCATCCCGGGCTGCCACAGCACCACCGCGTGGCCCTCGACGTCGATCCCCCGGCGCCCGGCGCGGCCGGTGAGCTGGGTGTACTCCCCCGGCGTGATGTCCACCCGGGCCTCGCCGTTGAACTTGTCGAGCTTCTCGAGCACCACGGAGCGGGCGGGCATGTTGATCCCCAGCGCCAGGGTCTCCGTGGCGAAGACCGCCTTGACGAGCCCGTCGGCGAAGAGCTGCTCCACGAGCTCCTTGAACGCGGGCAGCATCCCCGCGTGGTGGGCGGCCACGCCGCGCAGCAGGCCGTCGCGCCACTCGTAGAAGCCGAGGACGTTGAGGTCCGCGGCCTCGAGCGAGGCCGCGGTCTCGGCCACCCGGGCGCGGATGGTCTGCTGCTCCTTCTCGTTGGTCAGCCGGATGTCGGCGGTGACGCACTGCTGCACGGCGGCGTCGCAGCCGGCGCGGGAGAAGATGAACGTGATGACGGGCAGCAGCCCCTCGGCGTCGAGCCGGCGGACGAGCTGCGGGCGGGACACCCGGCGGGTCTCGGGGTTCGGCCGGAACCCCTCGCCGCCGTTGCGCCGGGAGAACCGGTCGCGGGACCGGCCGCCGGGACCGCGCCCGCCCCGGCGCCCGCCGCGCGGGTGCTCGGCGCGGGCGAGCTGGAGCAGCTCGGGGTTGACCTCGGGCTCGTCCCGGCCGGGGCCCCCGAGCCGCTCGGCGGCCTCCTCGACCGTGGTGTCGTCCACGAACAGGTCGAGCAGCCGTCCGCCCACCTGGACGTGCTGCCACAGCGGGACGGGGCGGTGCTCGGAGACGACCACGTCCGTGTCCCCGCGCACGGTGTCCAGCCACGCCCCGAACTCCTCGGCGTTGGAGACGGTCGCGGACAGGGAGACCAGCTGGACGCTGTCCGGCAGGTGGATGATGACCTCCTCCCAGACGGCGCCCCGGAAGCGGTCGGCGAGGTAGTGCACCTCGTCCATGATCACGAAGCCCAGGTTCAGCAGGGTCGGCGAGTCCGCGTAGAGCATGTTCCGCAGGACCTCGGTGGTCATCACCACGACGTCCGCCTCGGAGTTCACGGAGGTGTCCCCGGTGAGCAGCCCGACCCGCTCGGCGCCGAAGGCGCGGGAGAACTCGTGGAACTTCTGGTTGCTGAGCGCCTTGATGGGGGTCGTGTAGAAGGCCTTCTGCCCGCGGGACAGGGCCAGGTGGACGGCGAACTCCCCCACCACGGTCTTGCCGGCGCCGGTCGGGGCGGCGACGAGCACACCCCGGCCCTCCTCGAGGGCCCCGCAGGCGGTCGCCTGGAAGTCGTCCATCTCGAACTCGAGCCGGTGCTGGAACGCGGCGAGCTCGGTCCTCGCGTGGGCGGCCCGCTGCTTGGCGGCCAGGTATCGGTCGGCGTAGGAGGACATGCGTCCACCCTACTGCGCGGTCCCGGCCCGGGAGGGCCCGCCGGCGGCCCGTTCGCGACGGGCCGAGCGGATCAGGCGCGGGACCCGTCCCCGGCGTCGCGGCCGAGGCGTCCGAGCTCGTCGGCGGGGGTCGCGACGTCGGCCGCGGCACCCGTGCCCGCCGCGAGCCGGGCCTCCTTCCGGGCCCGCCGGCGGTCCAGGAGCAGGCACAGCCCGACCGCCACGAAGAAGAGCGTGAGCAGCGGCACCGCGAGGTAGAACATCGTCATCGGGTCCGGTCCCGGGGCGGCCATCGCGGAGACCACCATCACCAGGACCACGACGATCCGCCAGCTCTTGAGCACCGTGCGCCCGGAGAGCACCCCGAGCATGTTCAGGCCCACCAGGAACACCGGCAGCACGAAGGCCACGCCGAAGGTGAGGATGAGCTGCAGGAAGAACCGCAGGTACACGTCCGCGGAGATGAAGTTGGTGCCGCCCGCCGGGGTGAACGCGGTCAGGGCGTAGACGGCCGTCGGCAGGGTGAGCACGGCGACCGCGACCCCGCCCAGGAAGAGCGGGACGGCCGCGGCCAGGAAGCCGACCGCGTAGCGGCGCTCGGTCCGGTGCAGGGCCGGTGTGACGAACGCCCAGAGCTGGTAGAGCCACACGGGGCTGGCCAGGACCAGGCCGAGCACCAGGGAGACCTCCACCATGATGTTGAAGGACGAGCCCACGGCCGAGTAGTTGATGGAGGCCTCGCTGCCCTCCGCCGAGGCCAGCCGCTGCAGGGGCTCGGTGATGTAGCCCATGAACGGGATGTACAGGAAGAACCCGCCGACCATGCCCAGGACGGTGGCCACCGCGGACTTGATCAGCCGGTTGCGCAGCTCCCGCAGGTGCTCGGCCAGGGCCATCTGCGCCTGCGGATTGGCCTTGCGCGCCGAGCGGCGCTTCTGGGGGCCGCGGGGGGACTGCGAGGACATGGGGACCTTCGGGACGTCGGGGCCGCACGGTGCGCCGGGGCCGGTCGGGCGGTCCGTCCCCGGCCGGGGACGCGGACCGCGGAGGCGGCGCGCACCGGCGCGGAGCGGGGAGCCGGAGGGGGACGGTGGGCCGGGTCAGGCCGGAGGGTGGCCGGGGCGCTGCTCCGGGTCGCGCGGGGCGTCCGTCCCGGGCGACCCGGGGGCACGGTCCGGGGTCACGTCCTGGCCTGACTCCACGGGCTTGCCGTCGATGACCACGTCCGAACCGCCCGGCTGGTCGTCCTTCTTCATCTCCTTCACCTCGGACTTGAAGATGCGCAGCGACTGGCCGAGGCTGCGGGCCATGCCCGGGAGCTTGGGCGCGCCGAACAGCAGCAGGATCACCAGCAGGATGATCAGGATCATGAAGGGGCTGTCGAAGAGCCTACCCATTGAACATTCCTTTCCGTTCAGCCCGGCGGATGTCGCTGATCCGCTGCGGCTGGCCCATGCGGTCCTTGCGCTCGATGCGGCGTCTCAGACGGGCGGTTTCTCGTTGGTCACGGCCGACCCGGTAGTCGGCCACGGCTTGCCCCACCGGCGTGAACAGGGCCGGGTCCGGCGCGGCCCGCACGGGGCGCTGCACGCCGGCGGCGGCGTCGTCCCAGCGCTGGGCGAACTCCCCGGCCACCGTCTCGGTGTCCCGGAGCAGGACGAGGAAGGTCCGGGCCAGCCGCCACAGCATCAGTCCGAGGAATGCCGCGCCGAGCAGGACGAGGACCGTCCACAGCAGGACCCAGGACCACCAGAGCATGTCCTCCAGTATAGGCGGGCGGCTCAGGCCGGCTCGGACGTCCCGTAGGCCCGGAGCGCAGAGTTCACCCAGAGTTCCACCTGCGCCACGACGTCGTCGGGCCCGGCCACGGAGAGCTGGCCGCCGTAGCGGGTGACGAGCGCGCACACGGCCTCGACCGTCTGGAACCCGATGAGCGCGGCCTCGTGGTCGGCGGCCGGTCCGGTGCGGGCGCCGCCGGGGAGCCGGACCACGGCCGTGCGGGAGGCGTGGTACTGGTCGGCGATCCACCGGCTGCGCCGGTCGGTGACGAGCACGACCTCCACCGTGTCCGGGGTGCCGGGGGCGGGCGGGGCCGCGGCGGCGGCCTCCTGGGCGGCCGGGCGCTCCCCCGCCGGCCCGGCGTCCTCGACGGCGGAGATCCGGTCCAGCCGGAAGTTGCGCATCCCCTCGGCGTCCAGGCACCAGGCGCGCACGTACCAGTGGGTGTTGGAGGAGAACACCTGGACCGGGTCGACGACCCGCTCCGTGAGCTCGTCGCGGGACGGGACCACGTAGCGGATCCGGATCCGGCGGCGCTGCTCCACGGCGCGGCGGACCGCTGCCATGACGTCGTCGAGGGCGGGCGCTGGGGTGTCCGTGATGGGCCGGGCGCCCACGGCGTTGGCGAGCACCCCGGCGTCCCCCGCCGCGCCGGCGACCTTCGCGATCGTGGAGGCCACCGCCTCGGAGTCCCCGCCGGGCACGGTGCGCAGCGTCTGCAGGCCCACGAGCAGCGCGGAGGCCTCGGGCTGGGTGAGGCGCACGGGGTCGGAGAGCTCGTCCGCGTTGGAGAGGTAGACGTGGCCGTCGTCCCAGGACGCGTCGATCAGCTGGTCCGGCATGTGCCCGGGCTTGCCGCACACGAACAGGGTGTTGAGGTCCGCGATGAGCTCCTGGTCGGTGATCCCGAAGCGGCGGGCGGTCTCCTCGAGCTCCGCGCCCTGGTGGGCGTAGACCCAGCGGACGATCTCGAGCAGCCGCGAGAGGTGGTCGGCGGTGGAGAGCTTGTTGCGCGTGCCCTTGCGGGACTTGAGGCTCCAGTCGACCGGCACCCCGCGGAACCGGGCCACGGCCGTCTCGGCGCTGCGCAGCCGGCGCACCACGGCGGCGCGCACCTCCGCCTGCATCGTGGGCGCGGTGCCGTCCCCGTCCCGGGGCACGACGACGCCGGGGCCGGCCGCGGCGATCTCCTCGGCGAGGATCTCGGTCTCCGCGAAGGGGATGTGCAGCCGGTCCCAGTGCTCGACGCCGTCCCCGGCGCCGACGCCCGCCTCCTGCCGGGAGGCCATGCGGCGCAGCATGTGCGCGTGGCCGGGCCGGGCGAGCACCTCCACGGTGCGCGCGGGGGCGTGGGAGACCATGTGGGAGAGTGCCTCGTTCATGGAGAAGTGCTCGGGCGGGTCGAACTCCTTGCGGGTCACCGTGACGTCGGACATGATCCGCGAGAGCCGGAACGTGCGCGAGTCCTTGCGGTCCAGGTCCCAGCCGACCACGTACCAGTTGCCGTAGCGGGAGCCGATCCCCCACGGCCTCAGCCGCCGGGTGGTGAGCTGGTCGGTGCTGCGGGCCAGGTAGTCGAAGCGCACCTCGCGGTGGCGCACCACGGCCGAGAGCAGCGGCTCGAAGGACGGCTCGTGGGCGGTGAGGGTGGGCTGCAGCAGCGGCGGGGCGTCGTCCTCCGGCAGTCCCCCGATGGCGGGCTCGAGCTTGCGCAGGGCGCGGTGGGCGAGCTCGCCGAGGGAGGCGTCCGTCCAGGCGTTGGCCGCCAGGGCCAGCACCGCGGACTCCTCGGCCGTGAACTGCAGGGGCGGGAGGGTGAAGGAGCCGCGCGGGATCCGGTAGCGGTGGCCGTGCGTGTCGTCGGGGAACAGAGGGTCCTCAGAGACCTCCTCGATGGGGTAGCCCAGATCGCGCAGCTCCGCCTTGTCGCGCTCGAACATGCGCTCGAACGCCTCGTCGGACGCGGACTCCGCGTACGACGGAACGGCCTCCCGGAGCTCGGCGCGGGTGTACCCGCGGTCGCGGGAGACCAGGGCGATGAGCAGGTTGAGAAGCCGCTCCGTCGATCGGGCTGCCATCGGCTGGGTCCTCAGCGCACGTCCAGGAGGTCCACCACGAAGATCAGCGCCTCGTCGGGTCCGATGACCCCGCCGGCTCCCCGGGAGCCGTAGGCCTGGTCCGAGGGGATCTCCAGGCGGCGGCGGCCGCCGACCTTCATCCCGAGCAGGCCCTTGTCCCAGCCCTCGATGACCTGGCCGATGCCCACGGTGAAGTCGAGGGGCTGGCCGCGGTTCCACGAGGCGTCGAACTCCTCGCCGGCGGAGAACGTCACGCCCACGTAGTGGCAGGAGATCTGCTTGCCGGGGGTCGCCTCAGCGCCGGTGCCCTCCACGAGGTCCGTGATGACGAGCTCGGTCGGCGCCTCCCCCTCGGGGAAGTCGATCTCGGGCTTGCTGCGGTCGAGCTTGCGCTCTCCGAAGGACATGGGTGCTCCTGTTCGTCGGGTCGTCGACGGTCGGTCGTCGGGAACGGCGGGGCACGAGGCCCCCCGGGGGGGCTCGCGCCCCACCGGGCCACCCTATCCGACTGGGGGCTACTCCCCGGTCGCGGAGGGCGACGGCGAGGCGGAGGGCTCCTCCTCGGCCGGTGCCTCGGGGGTGTCCACGGCCGCGAGGATGTCGACGACGAAGAGCAGGCTGCCGGCCGGGTAGTCCGAGTCCTCGCCCAGGTCCTTCTCCGTGCCGTAGGCCTGGCCGACGGGCACGGACAGGACCACGCGGGAGCCCTCCTTCTTGCCCTTCAGACCCTCCTGCCAGCCCTCGATGACGTTGGCGAGCGGGAAGGACGCGGGGGCGCCGTTCTCGTAGGAGGAGTCGAAGGTCTCGCCGTCGGACCACTTCACGCCCACGTAGTTCGCGATGACGGTGTCGCCCTCGGCGACCTCCTCGCCGTCGCCCTCGACGAGGTACTCGGAGACGAGCTTCTTCGGGGCCTTGCCCTCGGGCTTCGCCACGGACGGCACGCCCTCGTCGTTCTCGGTGATCTCCGGCAGGCCGCGGGGGCTGTCCTGCATCTCGCCCTCGATCTCGGTGGGGATCTTCCGGACGACCTCGTAGACCTCCACGGAGGTCGACTCGTCGCCGGCGGCCCCGGCGGTCTCCGGGGAGGAGTACGCGATGATCGCGCCCTCCTTGGCGCCCACCAGCGCGTCGTACATCTCCGGGATCTGGTCCTTGAGCTCCTGCTCGAGCTGGAGCACCTGGCCGGCGCCGCGGGAGTAGGTCTCGCCGATCGAGGTGCCGTCGGAGCCCTTGAACAGCGCCGCCTGCAGGAGGATGGTGTCGCCCTCGGCGATCTCCTCCCCCTCGCCCTCGCGCAGCTCCTTCGCGCCCGCCTCCTCGGCGTTGAGGGGGGTCTCGAAGGTGACCGACGGGGCCGTGCCCGGGTCCGGTTCGTTGCTGAGCTCGACGGAGTCGACGCCGGGCCCGGAGCAGCCCGCGAGGACGAGCGCCAGGGTCAGGGCGGCACCGGAGGTGGTCAGGGTCTTTCGCACGGGTAGCTTCCTCAAGGGGTCGGGCCGGGTGGGGGCACGCGGAACGGACGGCACGGGGCAGGACGGCGACCAGCCTAGTGCAGGGCGCTGGACGTTGACTGGACGGGGGCCACGGGGGCCCGCCGCGGCTCAGACCACGGGGGCGTCCCCGTGGGCGTCCCCCGCGGTGCCGGGCGCGGCGAGGCCGGCCACCAGGGCGTCGGCCTCGGGGTTGTCCACGGCGAACGGGTCCTTGCACAGCACCGTGCGCTGGGTGCGGTCGTTGACCTTCAGGTGCACCCAGTCGACGGTGTAGTTGTGCCCGGACGCGACGACCGCGTCGATGAACCGGCCGCGCACGGCGGCCCGGGTGGCGGGCGGGGTCCGGGCCGCCTCCCGGACCCGCTCGTCGGGGACGAAGGTCGCCGCGCGTCCCCGGCGCTGCAGGAGGTTGAACAGCCCCCGATCCGGGGCGGTGTCGTGGTAGGCCAGGTCCAGCTGCGCCATCCGGGGCGCCGAGAGGTCCAGGCCGTCGCGGGCGGCGTAGCCGTCGAGGAGCTTCTTCTTGATCGCCCAGTCGATCTCCGTGTCCACGGCGGAGGCGTCCTGGCGGTCCACGGCGTCCAGGGTCCGCTCCCACAGGTCCAGCACCCACGGCACCCGGTCGTGGTGGGCGCCCTCGCGGTCCACGAACCGGTGCACGGACTCCAGGTGCTCGCGCTGCAGGTCCAGGGCGGAGCGGCGGGTGCCGTCGGCCAGCGGCACCGGGCGGGTGCCGGTGAGGTCGTGGGAGACCTCCCGCAGGGACCGCACCGGGTCCGCCATGGTGCGGTCGGGCAGGATCTGCCCGGCCTCGATCATCCGCAGCACGAGGTCGGTCGTCCCGATCCGCAGCGCGGTGGTGGTCTGGGACATGGTCGAGTCCCCCACGATGACGTGCAGCCGGCGGTAGTGCTCGGCGTCGGCGTGCGGCTCGTCACGGGTGTTGATGAGGGGCCGGGAGCGCGTGGTGGCCGAGGACGAGCCCTCCCAGATGTGGTCGGCGCGCTGCGAGAAGGAGTAGCTGGGCGCCCCGGCGGCGTCCCCGACCCGCACGGCGCCGAAGTCCTCGGGTCCCGCGGGGTGCACCTTGCCGGCGCCGACGAGCAGCTGCCGGGTGACGAGGAACGGGATGAGGATCTGCACGAGCCGGGCGAACTCGGTGCGCCGGGCGATCAGGTAGTTCTCGTGCGAGCCGTACGAGTTGCCGCGCGAGTCCACGTTGTTCTTGAACAGGTACAGCTGCCCGGCCGTCCCCTGCTCCGCCAGGGCGTCCTGGGCCTGCCGCCGGAGGTCGTCGACGATCAGCTCGCCGGCCTTGTCCTGGGCCACGAGGTCCTCGAGCGTGGCGCACTCCGCGGTGGCGTACTCGGGGTGCGAGCCGACGTCGAGGTAGAGGCGTCCGCCGTTGGGCAGGAACACGTTCGAGGACCGGCCCCAGGCCACCACGGGCCGGAAGAGCGTGCGCGCGGCCTCCTCCGGGCTGAGCGGACGGGCGCCCGGGGCGCTGTGGGCGATGCCGAACTCGGTCTCGACCCCGTAGATCCTGCGGTCCATGGGGGCTACTGGCCGCCCTTCTGGACGAAGCCCTTCACGAACTCCTCGGCGTTGGACTCGAGCACGCCGTCGATCTCGGCGAGCAGGTCGTCGGTGCCGGCGGTGCCGGTCTGCGCCTGGGCGGCGGGGGTGCTGGGGGCGGGGGCGCCGGGCTCGGGGAGCTCGGTCTCCTCGCGGCGCTGGGCGCCGGTGCCGAAGATGCGTTCCTGGGCCATGACGGGGTTCCTCCTGGGGTCGGTGGTCGGGGTGCTCAGCCGAGGGAGCCGGTGTGCACGAGGGAAGGTCGGGCGGCGGCGAGGGCGCGGACGAGGTGCTCGGCGTCCGGTGCCGCGGACAGCAGGGGGCCGACGTCCTCGCGGGTCAGCTCGAGCGGCTCGGGCATCGTGATCCGCGCGCCGCGGCGGACGCCGGGCAGGGTCAGCGAGACCGAGTCCCAGTTGGCCGTGAGGACGTCGTCGGGGAACCGGGTGACCAGCCGGCCGCGCAGCCACGCCCGGGTGTCGGCGGGCGGCAGCTCCACCGCGCGCCGGAGCTCCTCCTCGCCGAAGAGGGTGCGCATCCGCCCGGCCGCGACCAGCCGGTGGTGGAGCCCCTTCTCCGGGCGCACGTCCGCGTACTGCAGGTCGATCAGCGTCAGGCGGGGATCGTCCCAGGCGAGGCCGTCGCGCTCGCGGTAGCCCAGCAGCAGGGCGTGCTTGGCGACCCAGTCCAGGCGGTCCGCCAGGGACAGGGGGTCGGTCTCGAGGGCGTCGAGGACCTCCTCCCACAGCTCGAGGACCTCGCGGGTGTCCGGGTCCGGGCCCCCGGCGGCCCGTTCGTGCGCCCGGGCGGCCTCGAGGTAGAGCCGCTGCAGCTGGACGCCCGTGAGCTCCCGGCCGTCCCGGAGCGGGACGGTGGTGGTCAGCCCCGGGTCGTGGCTGATCGCCTGCAGGGCGGCCACGGGGTCGACGAGCGCGGCGTCGGGGGCGGCGCCGGCCTCGATCAGGCCGAGGACCAGGGAGGTGGTCCCGAACTTGAGCAGGTTCGAGGTGTGCGAGAGGTTGGCGTCGCCGATGATGACGTGCAGACGCCGGTGGCGGGCGCGCTCGGCGTGCGGCTCGTCGCGGGTGTTGACGATGGGCCGGTGGACGGTGGTCTCGAGGCCGACCTCCCGCTCGAAGAAGTCGGCGCGCTGGCTGATCTGGAAGCCGGGGCGCCGGCCGCGGTCGCCGAGGCCCACCCGTCCGGCGCCGCACACGACCTGACGGGAGGCGAAGAAGGGCAGCAGGCCCGCGGCGAGGGCGTCGAAGGGCACGGAGCGGGGCACGAGGTAGTTCTCGTGGGCGCCGTAGGAGACGGACTTGTTGTCGGTGTTGTTCTTGTAGAGGTTCACGACGTCGAGGCCGGTGCCCGGGGCGCTGGCGGCGATCGCCCGGACCGCGTCGAGGGCGACGCGGTCCCCGGCGGCGTCCCACAGGACGGCGTCGCGGGGTGTGGTGACCTCCGGGGAGGAGTACTCGGGGTGGGAGTGGTCCACGTAGAGGCGGGCGCCGTTGGGCAGGACGGTGTTCATCACGACCTGGCGCCAGTCCAGGGTCTCGGCGTGGGGCCCGGTCTCGCGGAGGGCCTCGGCGGCGACCTCCTCGGCGGTGAGCACCGGGGCGACGTCGGTGAGCTGCGAGGGGTCGGCCTGCGCGCGGGGGACGGTGAAGCCACGGGCGTCCTCGAGGGGGGTCTCGCCGTGGTAGTCCCAGCCGGCCGTGGTGCGGGAGGCGCCGAGGCGGCGCCGCACGAGGGCCGCGTAGGTGGTGACCACCTGGGTGGAGAGCACGGTGGCGTTGGCCTGCGGGTTGCCGGTGGCGAGCACGCCGAACTCGGTCTCGGCGCCCATGACGCGGCGGACGCTCATGCGGGTCCCTCCCCCGGGACGGGACCGGCGGCGGGGGCGGCAGCGTGCTGAGCGCCCGGTCCGGCGGGATGCGGGTCGCGGTGCAGGACCACGCGCAGGTCGGTGATGGTGTCGCCGCGGCGCCCGGAGATGCGGGCCCAGTCCTCCGGGTTGGAGGTGTTGGGCAGGTCCTGCTGCTCGTGGAACTCCTCGTCCACGGCGCGCACCAGGTGCTCGCGGCCCAGGCCGCGGACCCCGGTGGTGAGCAGGTCCTTGATGGCCTGCTTCTTGGCCCGGTCCACCACGTTGCGGATGACCGCCCCGGAGGTGAAGTCGCTGAAGTAGAGGGTCTCCTCGGTGCCGTCCCGGTAGCTCAGGTGCAGGAACTGCGTGCCGGGGCTCTTCTCGTACATCCGGGCGACGGCGGCGTCGACGAGCGCGGTGACGGCCCCGGTGCGGGAGCCGGCGGCGTCGACCTCGTCCTGGCGCAGGGGCAGGTCCTCGGTGACGTAGAGCCGGAGGATCTCGGCGGCGCCTGTCGCGTCCGGGCGGTCGATGCGGATCTTGACGTCGAGCCGGCCCGGGCGCAGCACGGCGGGGTCGATCATGTCCTCGCGGTTGGTGGCGCCGATGACGATGACGTTGTCGAGGCGCTCCACGCCGTCGATCTCGGTGAGCAGCTGCGGGACGATCGTGGTCTCCACGTCCGAGGACAGCCCGGAGCCGCGGGTGCGGAACAGGGAGTCCATCTCGTCGAAGAACACGACCACGGGGATGCCGCGGGCCGCCTGCTCGCGGGCGCGCAGGAAGATGGAGCGGATCTGCCGCTCGGTCTCCCCCACGTACTTGTCCAGCAGCTCGGGGCCCTTGATGTTCAGGAAGTAGCCCAGGGCCTTGCCGCGCCCGGCGCGGTCGGCGGCGCGCTCGGCGAGGGAGCGGGCGACGGCCTTGGCGATGAGCGTCTTGCCGTTGCCGGGGGGCCCGTAGAGGAGGATGCCCTTGGGCGGGGTCAGCCCGTGCTCGCGGTAGAGCTCGGGGTGGACGAAGGGCAGCTCGACGGCGTCGCGGATCTGCTCGATCTGGGGCCCGAGGCCCCCAATGTCGTCGTAGGAGACGGCGGGGACCTCCTCGAGGACGAGCTGCTCGACGTCGGTGCGCTCGATGGGCTCGAGCGCGAAGCCGGTGCGGTGGTCGATGGACACGGCGTCGCCGATCTCCGGGCGGCTGCGGCGCAGCAGCCCGGAGAGCAGCAGGACGCGCTCCTCGTCGGAGCGCCCGACGGTGAGGACGCGGTCGTGGTCGACGATCTCCTTGACGGTCGCGATCTCGCCGGTCTGCTCGTAGTCGAGGACCGCGCCGACGGTGTAGTTCTGGTCGAGGAGGACCTGGCGGCCGGGCTCGCAGGCGGTGAAGCTCACGAGCGGGCTGAGTGCCACGCGCATGCGGCGGCCGGCGACGAGGACGTCGAGGGTGCGGTCGGTGACCGCGGGCCCGGTGCCCGTCTGCTCGCCCACGGGTGCCCGCCCGGGGTTGACCTGCAGGACGGTGCCCTGGCTCAGGGGCGGGACGAGGTCGTTCTCGAGGGCGCGCTTGAGCTGGGCGATCTCCGTGCGGGTCGCGTCGAGGAGCCGGACGAGCTTCTGGTTCTGGGTCCCGGCGGCGGCGAGCTGCTTGTCGAGGGCGCGCTTCTGGTCGCGGAGGATGTTGACCTGCCGCTGGGCGTTGACGAGGGCGCGGCGGGTCTGCTCGGCGTCGGCCGGTCCGGTGCCGGCCGCTCCGGTGGTCTGCTGCGGGGACGACTCGTTCACGGGCGCTCCTCGCGGGGCTGCTCGGTGCCGGGAGCCGGCGCGGCCGCCGGCGCCTCGGCGGGCTCGGGCGCGGCGTCCGGCGCGGTCTCCGCCGGAGCGGCCACCGGCGTCGTGGCCGGGGCGGGATCATCGGCGGGTGCGCTCCCGCGGGCGGCGCGCTCGGCCAGGCCGAGGGCCTCGCGGCCGGCGCGGCGCAGCTTCTTGTCGGTGACGTCCCGCTCGCCGAGGGCCACGGGGGTCCAGGCCTGCAGGTCGTCCTCGCTGTACTCGGACTTGGAGGCCCGCCGCTTGGGCGCCAGCCGCTCGGAGCCGTCGGCGAGCCGGCGGGCGGAGAGCAGGAACCCGGTGTGGGCGACCATGCGGTGGTCGGGGCGCACGGCCAGGCCCTCCACGTGCCAGCCGCGGACCATGGTCTCGGAGGCGTCCGGCTCGGTGTAGCGGCCGTCGGCGCGCATCGCCTCGGCGGTGCGGGAGAGCTGGGTGACGGTCGCGACGTAGCACATGACCACCCCGCCCGGGGCGAGGGCGGTGGCCACGGCGTCGAGGCACTCCCAGGGGGCGAGCATGTCGAGGACCACGCGGTCCACGGAGCCGGGCTCCTCGTGCTCGCCGAGCTCCTCGGCGAGGTCCCCGATGCTGATCCGCCACGCGGGGTGGGGACCGCCGAACATGGTCTCCACGTTGCCGCGGGCGATGTCGGCGAACTCCGCCCGCCGCTCGAAGGAGTGCAGGCTGCCCTCGTCGCCCACCGCGCGCAGCAGGGAGATGGACAGGGCGCCGGAGCCGACGCCGGCCTCGACCACGCGGGCGCCCGGGAAGATGTCGGCCATCGTGACGATCTGGCCGGCGTCCTTGGGGTAGACCACCGCGGCGCCGCGCGGCATGGACAGCACGAAGTCCTTGAGGAGCGGGCGCAGGGCCTGGTAGCGGAACCCGGCGGAGTTCTCGACCACGGTGCCCTCCGGGCGGCCGATGAGCTCGCCGTGGCCGAGCACCCCGCGGTGGGAGTGGAACGCGCCGTCCTCCGCGAGCGTGACCGTGTTCATCCGCCCGCGCTCGTCGGTCAGCTGCACGCGCTCCCCGGCCCGGAAGGGTCCGCGCCGGTTGGCGGCGCCCCGCGGGGACGCGGGCGAAGGGGCGGCGGTCTGGTCAGCGGTTCCGGTCATCGGCTCACTCTCGGGGCGGGGTCTGGTCGGTCGTGCGGGAGCCGGCGGGTGCGCCGCCGGCCCGGGGTCCTCCCCCATTGTGTCACCGCGGCGCGGGGTGCCGGGGCCGGGCGCCGGGGCTCAGCCGGCCAGCAGGCGTTCGAGGGCCGCGCTGCGCAGAACCCCCACGAGCGCGCCGCCGGGTCCCGTGACCACGTAGTGCGGGTACTCCCGGGCGGCGACCGCCCGCAGCAGCGACTCCTCGCGCAGCCCGGCGTCGAGCATGGCGTCGGCCGGCAGGTGCTGCAGGACGGACGTCAGGGGGGTCCCGGCACGCCGGTCCGCGGGCACCGCGTCCGCGGCGGCGGGCACGAGCAGACCCACCACCTGCCGGTCCGGGGAGACCGCCAGCACGTGCGGGACGGGTCCGCCCGGGACCGCGGCGTGGGCGAGGTGCTCGGTGACCACCCGGTCGGTGTGGGCGAGCGTGGCGCCCGCGGGGACCGCCACGGCGGGTTCGGCGAGCGCTGCGGCGCTGACGCCGTGCATGCGGGACAGGACGGCCGCGGAGCGCAGGGAGGCGCCGGCGCCCTGCCACATGAAGCCGGCGACGAGCACCACGAGCACGAGCGCGACGGGCTGGCGCCACAGGCCGGTGAGCGCGGTGGCGGCGACGATCCCCACGGCGAGCAGCCGGCCCGTCCAGGCCGCCACCACCGTGCCGTGCTGCTCCCGGCCCGTGGCCGCCCAGACGAGGGCCTCGACCACGCGCCCGCCGTCCAGCGGCAGGCCGGGCAGCACGTTGAAGACGCCCACGATGAGGTTGGCCCAGGTGGTGAGGTCGAGCAGCACCCAGCCGAGCGTGGGTGCGGGGTCCCCGGTGCGCAGCGCGGCCCAGCCGGCCAGGCCCAGGGCGAGGTTGACGGCCGGTCCGGCCAGCGAGACCACGGCGGAGGCCAGCGGGGTGCTGCGCACGTCGCCGAAGTGGGTGTGCCCGCCCAGCAGGCTCAGCACGATCCGGCCGGTGGGCCAGCCGAACGCGCGGCCGGTCCAGGCGTGGGCGAGTTCGTGCAGCAGCACGGACAGGGCCAGGGTCAGGGCGAAGCCGAGGGCGGCGGCGTAGTTGAGCGCCCCCAGCCGGGGGTACGCCTCCATGAGCACGGGGGTGTAGAGGAGCACGGTGACCGCGGCGATCACGAACCACGACCAGGACAGGGTCACGGGCACCCCGCCGATCCTGCCGAGGGGGACTCCCTCGGCGCGGGTGCGGTTCACGCGCGGGTCCCGGCCACGAGCCGTCCGAGGTCCTCGGGGCCCACGCCGGCGAGGCTGGGCAGCACGAGGTCGGCGCCGGCGTCGTCGAGCGGGACCATGTTGGGCACGCCCACGGTGAAGATCCCCGCGGCGACGGCCGAGCGGATGCCGGTGCGGGAGTCCTCGACGGCGACCATGCCGGCGGTCGCCGTCGGGCGGCGGGCGCGCTCGCAGAGCCCGGCGGCGCCGATCCGGTAGGGGTCGGGGGCCGGCTTGGCCGGGTGGCCGAGGTCGCCGGTGACGACGACGTCGAAGACGCCCGGGCCGCCGAAGGCGTCGAGGACGACCTCCGCGAGGGGGGTCTCGCTGCTGGTGACGAGGGCCAGGGGCACCCCGCGCTCGCGCAGGGCGGCGACCAGGTCCTGCGCCCCCTCCTTGTACACGACCCGTTCCCGGGTGCGGGCCGCGACCCGGGCGATGAGCCGGTCCACGATCTCGCGCACGCCCAGGCGCACGCCCTGGCGCTGGAACACGGCGGCGGCGTCCTCGAGCCCGGTGCCGACCATGGCCAGGGCGTCGGCCTCGGTCCAGTGCCCCCCGTGGGAGCGGACCAGCTCGATCTCGGCCTCGATCCAGTACGGCTCGGTGTCCACGAGCGTCCCGTCCATGTCGAACAGCACGGCGGTGGGCAGGAGGTCGTCGGGGGACGGGGACAGGTGGCGGGGCATGGCCTCCATCGTAGTGTCCGCAACACGGGTGCCCGCCTGCCGGGTGCTCTTGCCGTCGAAGTCCCTGCGCGTAGTGTGGGTGGCGTGAGCAACGACTTCGACGAGACGTTCCCCCGTCCCCAGGCCGGCCCGTTCGGCGTGGTCCGGGAGGACGGTGACCAGGAGCGCGTGACCGTGCTGGTGGCGGCGTTCGAGGGGTGGAACGACGCCGGGGACGCCGCCACGGACGCGGTGCAGTTCCTGGCCACCCACTACGGGGCGAAGGACGTCTTCGAGGTCACGTCGGACGACTACTACGACTACCAGTTCTCCCGCCCCATCGTGCGCCGCGCCGCGACCGGCGAGGTGAAGATCGTCTGGCCCACGACCCGGCTCTCGACCGCCACCGTGCCCGGCACCAATCTCGACCTCGTGCTGCTGCACGGCTGGGAGCCCTCCTACCGGTGGCGCTCCTTCACGGCCGAGCTGCTCGAGCAGGCGACCCTGCTGGACGTCGACTTCGTGGTGATGGTCGGGGCGCTGCTCGCCGACGTGCCGCACACCCGGCCCATCCCGGTGACCAAGACCTCCGACACCGCGGAGCTGCAGGAGGAGCTGGGCATCGACTCCTCCCAGTACGAGGGGCCCACCGGGATCGTGGGGCTGCTCTCCCACATGGCGTCCCTGGGCGGGTTCCCCACGGTCAGCCTGTGGGCGGCGGTGCCCCACTACGTCGCCCAGTCCCCCTCCCCGAAGGCGGAGCTGGCCCTGCTGCGGGAGCTGGAGGAGCTGCTCAGCATCACGCTGCCGCTGGACGCGATCGCGGAGGACGCCGAGGCGTGGGAGCGGGGGGTCAACGAGCTGGCCTCCGACGACCCCGAGATCGCCGCCTACGTCCAGCAGCTCGAGGAGGCCAAGGACACCACGGACCTGCCCGAGGCCACCGGGGACGCGATCGCCAAGGAGTTCGAGCGCTACCTGCGCCGCCGCCGCGACGAGAAGTGAGCGCGGCCGGCGCCCGGGCGCCGTGCGCCGAGGGGCGGCACCCGGAACGGGTGCCGCCCCTCGGCGCGTTCCGGGAGCCGGCCCGGGACCGGCTTCAGAGCTCGATGCCGAGCCGGGCGTCCACCAGGTCCCGGACCAGCCGGGCGTCCGCCCCGCCGGTCCCCGGGGTGCCGGCGGTCAGGGCGGCGGCGGCCCACTCGTCCAGGGCGGCCAGCGCCGCGGGGGCGTCCAGGTCGTCGGCCAGGGCGGCGCGCACGGTCGCCAGCAGCGGGGCCGCGCTGCCCTCGGGGGCCACGGCCAGGGCGCGGCGCCACGCGTCCACGCGGGCGACGGCGCCGGCGAGCACGAGGTCGGTCCAGTACCAGTCCTCGGTGTAGCGGTGGGCGAGGATCGCGGTGCGGATCACGGCCGGGTCCACGCCCTGGGCCCGCAGCGCGGAGACGAGCACGAGGTTGCCCTTGGACTTGGACATCTTCTCCCCGTCGAGCCCGACCATCCCGGTGTGCAGGAAGTGCCGGGCCATGGGCTTTCCGGTCAGGGCCCAGCAGTGGCCGGCGCCCATCTCGTGGTGCGGGAAGACCAGGTCCGAGCCGCCGCCCTGCACGGTGAACGGCGCGGGCAGGTACTCGAGGGCGATGAGCGAGCACTCGATGTGCCAGCCGGGGCGCCCCGACCCCAGGGACGCGCCGTCCCAGGCGGGCTCGCCGGGACGCTCCACGCGCCACAGCAGCGGATCCAGCCGGTGCCGCTTGCCCGGGCGCTCGGGGTCCCCGCCGCGCTCGGCGAACAGCGGCAGCATCTCCTCGGGCGAGAGGTGCGAGACGTCGCCGAGCACCCACGCGTCGGCGTCGTCGCCGGCCAGGGAGCCCACGGCCTCCACGTCGAAGTACACGTCGCCGTCCGGCTCCCCGTCCTGGCCGGGGACCCGGTAGGCGAGGCCGCGGTCCACGAGGCGCTCGACGGCGGGCACGATCCAGCCGACGGACTCGGTCGCGCCCACGTAGTGCTGGGGCGGGAGGACGTTGAGCGCGCTCATGTCGGTGCGGAACAGCTCGGTCTGCCCGGCGGCCAGCTCCCGCCAGTCCACGCCGGTGTCCCGGGCCCGCTCGAGCAGGGGGTCGTCCACGTCGGTGACGTTCTGGACGTAGTCCACCGGGGTCCCCGCGTCCAGCCAGGCGCGGTGCAGCAGGTCGAAGGCCACGTAGGTGGCGGCGTGGCCCATGTGGGTCGCGTCGTACGGGGTGATCCCGCACACGTAGAGGCTCGCCCGCTCCTGCCGGGGCAGCTCCACCCGCCGCCGCAGCCGGGTGTCCTGCACGGCGGGCAGGGGCGCCTCGCCGGGGAGGTCGGGGACGGGTCGGGCGGACCAGGCTTTCATGCTCACCTCGGGTGGTTCGGGGATCGGAGATCGGCGGCGCGGGGCCTCACCCAACCTACCGGACCGGCCGGCGCCCCCGGTCCGCCGGGTGACGCAGGGCTCAGGCGCTGATGACCCCGAGGCCCAGGAGCACGAAGATGGCCAGGCCCAGGGCGATGCGGTACCACACGAAGATCGTGTAGCTGCGGTTGGAGATGTAGTGCATGAACCAGCCGATGATCACGTACGCCACCGCGAAGGCGATGCCCGTGGCCACGAGCGTCTCCGTCATGCCGTAGGGCCCCGCCTGCGGCTGCCCCACCGTCTGGGCCAGCTTGTACAGCCCCGAGGCGAACACCGCCGGGATGGCGAGCAGGAACGCGTAGCGGGCGGCGGCCTCGCGGGTGTAGCCCATCAGCAGGCCCGCGGTGATCGTGCCCCCGGAGCGGGAGACCCCCGGGATCAGGGCCAGGGCCTGGGCCAGCCCGAAGAGCACGCCGTGCTTGACGGTGAGGTCGTCCAGGTGGCGGGCCTGGCGCCCCACCCGGTCCGCCACGGCCAGGAACACGCCGAAGACCACCAGCATCGTGGCCGTGATCCACAGGGACCGGAACTCCGTGTCGATGTAGTCCTCCAGCAGCAGCCCGAGCACGCCGATGGGCAGGGAGCCCAGGATGATCAGCCACCCCATCCGGGCGTCGGGGTCCGAGCGCTCCACCCTGCCCACCAGGGACAGGCTCCACTGCTTGAGGATGCGGACGATGTCCCGCCAGAAGTAGATGATCACCGCGGTCTCGGTGCCCAGCTGCGTGATGGCCGTGAACGCGGCGCCCGGGTCGGCGCTGTTGGGCAGGAGCTCGCCCACGATGCGCAGGTGCGCCGAGGAGGACACCGGGAGGAACTCGGTCAGGCCCTGGACGAGGCCCAGAATGATGGTTTCGATCCAATTCACCCGGCCACCCTACGGCACCCTCCGCGCCGTGGACGGCGGGACAGGCCCGGACACGGCAGAACGGCCCGCCGGCGGGCCGTTCCTGCCGGCGCGGCTCAGCGGCCGGTGCGCGCCCCGTCCGTGTCGTCGAGGTCCTCGTAGTCCTCCTCGTCGACGAGGTCCTCGTCGAGCATCTCGTTGTCCTCCAGGAGCTCCTCGTCGTCCTCGTCGTCCTCGTCGTCGTCCTCGTCGTCGGAGTCCTCCTCCTCCGCGAAGACGGTCAGCGGGGTGACCTCGTCGTAGGCGTCGTAGAGCGCCTCCTCGTAGGCGTCGAAGGCGTCGGCGATGGCGATGTACGCGCCGTCAACGGCGGGGTCGTCGTCGCTGCGCCGGTTGGACGCGGCGACGAGGTGCTCTTCGAAGGCGCTCACGAGAGCCTGCAGCGCGGCACGAGGATCATTGCTCATGGAGTAGACGTTAGCGCTATTCCGTGCAGAATGGGGACCGATGAGAGAACAAGTCCGGACCAGCACGGCGACCGTCACCAGGGACGCCGACCAGCGCTACGAGTACCTCCTGCTGACCGTGGCGCCGCACGAGCTGCTCAGCGACGCGCGGGCCCGGCTCAGCGAGCACGCCGAGTACGGCAAGTGGGAGCTGACCCGCTCCGTGCTGCTCTACGGCGGCACCCGCAAGTACTGGCTGCGCCGCCGGGTCATGCGGGTGGAGCGCACCGTCTGAGCCCGGAGCCCCTCCCGCGAAGGGGGTCTCAGCCGCCGACCGGGCCCAGCAGGGCCTTGGCCACGGCCGCGTGCACGGACTCGTTGTCGGAGGGGTGGTAGATCCCGGCGAGCACGTCCCGGTACAGCCGCTCCAGTTCCCGGCCCCGGGAGTACTGGGCCCCGCCGGCGGTGCGCACGGCCAGGTCCACGACCTGGCGGGCGGCCTCGGTGGCCCGGTGCTTGACCCCGGAGAACAGCAGGAACCAGCGCGCTCCGTGGTCCGGGGCGCCCGCGGTGCCGAGGGCGTCGACGTCCGCGGTGAGCCGGAGCAGCTGCAGCTCCACCCCGTCGCGCAGCAGCGCGGCCTCCGCGATCTGCCAGCGGACGTCGGGGTGCTCGGCGCGGGCCGGTCCCCCGCCCCGGGACCGCCGGGCGCCCGCGAGCTCCACGGCCAGCTCCACCGCCCGGTCCGCGATCCCGGTGTAGACCGCGGCCAGCAGCAGCTCGAAGCAGCCGAACACCCCCCACACCACCGGGTCCGGGTTCGGCCCCACGGGGGTGCGCGTGAGCACCTGCGCCGCCGGCATCGGCACCGAGCGCAGCACCGTGGTGCGGGACTGGGAGGCCCGCATGCCCATGGTGTCCCAGTCGTCGAGGACCTCGATGCCCTCCGCCGCCCGGTCGAGGAAGCCGAACACCAGCGGCGCGCCGGGCTCGGCGTCGTCGCGGGCGTGGACGATCAGCCGGGTCCACACGGGCGAGAGCGAGGTGAAGATCTTCGTGCCCGTGATCAGGTATCCGTCCTCGGCGGCCACGGCGGTGGTGTCGGAGTCGAAGAGCACGGAGTCGTTGCCGGCCTCGGAGATGCCGAAGGCGAAGATCTCCCCGGCCGCGGCCTGCTCGAAGATCCGCTCGGCCCGGGCGTCCCCGCGCAGGCGCAGGGTGTGCGCCACCCCGACCAGGACGTGGTGCATGTTGACGGCCAGCGCCGTGGCGGGGGCGGCCGTGGCGAGGCGCCGCTGCGCGGCGACCGCCTGCTGCAGCGTGAACCCGAGCCCGCCGTGTTCCCGCGGCACCAGCATGAGCGGATAGCCGATCCGCACCAGGTCCGCGAAGTCCTCGTCGCAGAACCGGTTCTCCCGGTCGTAGCCGGCGGCGCGCTCGCGGAACACCGCCAGCAGCTCGTCCGGCAGCAGCGTCTCGGGCACCAGGTCCGCGGGCGCTGGGGCCCGGGGCGGCGCGGTGGCGGGCTGCGGTCCGGTGGTGTGGTCCATCTCGCTCCTGTCGGCGGTGTCCTGCGGTGGTGGGCCCCGGCGACCGTGCCGGCCGGGGCGGAGGAGGCCGGTGCCGGGTCAGTACCGGGTCAGCAGCCGGTGCAGCACCCGGGAGCCGAACTCCAGGGAGTCCGTGGGCACGCGCTCGTCCACGCCGTGGAACATGGCCGGGAAGTCCAGCTCGTCGGGCAGGCGCAGCGGCACGAAGCCGTAGCCGGTGATCCCGAGCGGGTCCAGGGACTTGTTGTCCGTTCCCCCGGAGAGCATGTACGGCAGCACGACCGCCTCGGGGTCCTCGGCGTGCAGCGCGTCGACCATGGCGTCCACCACGGTGCCGGAGAACGGCACCTCGAGGGCGATGTCGTCGGACTCGAACTCGAAGGACACCCCGTCCCCGGCGAGCTCGGCGAGCTTCGCCAGGACGATCTCGCGCTGACCGGGCAGGTAGCGCACGTCCAGGCCGGCCTGCGCCGAGCCGGGGATCACGTTGACCTTGTAGCCGGCCTCGAGCATCGTCGGGTTCGCGGTGGTCTGCAGGGTCGCGCCCACGAACCGGGCCACGGAGCCGAGCTCGGCCAGCAGCCGCTGGGGGTTCTGCGGGTCGAACTCCACGCCGGTCAGCTCGGTGACGGAGTCGAGGAACGCCCGGGTGGTCTTGGTGAGCTCGATGGGCCACTGGTGCTCGCCGATGTTGGCCAGCGCTCGCGAGAGCCGGGTGACCGGGTTGTCGTCGTTGATCTGGGAGCCGTGCCCGGCCGTGCCCTGCGCGTTGAGGCGCAGCCACATGAGGCCCTTCTCCGCGGTCTGCAGCAGGTAGGCCCGCCGGCCGCCGATGGTGGCCGAGTACCCGCCGACCTCGCTGATGGCGTCCGTGACGCCGTCGAAGAGCCCGCGGTGGTGCTCGGCGATCCAGTGGGAGCCGTACACCATGCCGGCCTCCTCGTCGGCGAAGAAGCCGAAGACGATGTCCCGCCGCGGCCGCTGGCCGGTGCGCACCATGTGGCGCAGCACCGAGATCATCATGGCGTCCATGTCCTTCATGTCCACGGCGCCGCGGCCCCAGATCATGCCGTCCCGGAGCTCGCCCCCGAAGGGGTCCACCGACCAGTCGGCGGCGATCGCGGGCACCACGTCGAGGTGGCCGTGCACGAGCAGGGCGTCGGCGGAGGGGTCGGTGCCCTCGATCCGGGCGAAGACGTTGGCCCGGCCGGGCGCGGACTCCAGGACGGTCGTCGGGAGACCGACCTCCTCGATCAGCCCGGCCACGTACTCGGCGGCCCTGCGCTCCCCCTTGGCGTCGCCGCTGCCGTAGTTGGAGGTGTCGATGCGGATGAGGTTGCGGCAGATCTCGACGGTCTCGCCCTCGGGCGACGACGCGGCCGCCGCGGCGGGAACGGTCTGCGGGTCGGTCATGGCGGTCCTTCCTGGGGTGCCTGGTGGGCGGGGCCGTGCGCGGGTGGCGCTCAGCGGATGGCGGTGTCGCGGCCGGGGTAGCGCAGCAGCACGAGGCGTCCGGACTCCTCGACCACGAGGACCTCCTCCGTCTCCCCGGGCGAGTCCTCGGGGGCGACCTCGAGGCGGTGCCCGTCCGGGGTGTCGACGGCCTCGCCCTGGACGGCGAGCGTCTCGTAGCGGGACGTGTCCGGGTGCCAGCGCTCGAGGTAGACGGGGCAGTACTGGGAGTTGCCCTCCATGGCCCGGTGCACGAAGTCGTGGGACAGCAGCCCGCAGGCGCTGTCCCAGTCGCGCTGGGCCATCGCGTCGACGAAGGCGCGGGTGGTGCCCTCGGGGGTGCCGAGGTCCGGGCCGCACCCGGTGAGCCCCACGGCGAGGGTCAGGCACAGCCCCAGCCGGCTCCGGACGCCGGTGGCGCGGGTGGCGTGGACGGTCATCGGACTCCTCTCCGGGGGTGCGCCCTCAGCCTATCGTTCCCCGCCCCTCGGGCCGGCCGGGGCACGGCCGCCGCCGGCGCAGGGGCGCGGCGGGCGGACGTCGCGGTCGGTGGGCGGACCGGCCCGCGAGGGCACCCGGACGCCGTGGGCCTCCTGTCCGGAGGCACGAGAACCGCCCACTATAACCACGGGAAAAGGCTCTCCGCGGGATATTCCGTGATGTCGCCGTTATTGTTCCGTGATAGACGAAACAATTTCACACATTTCGTATTTGCAATCGAAATTCCCTAGCCTTTCCCTGGGCGACTTCCCCAGCCCAATCTGTCTCGTCGTCCGGCCGGACGACGATAGCCCCCCGCCGCGCGGAACCCCCCAATTCGTCCGTGCGCGCAGACAGACCCAGGAAGCAGAAGCACCCATGGCGAAACACCGCTGCGCCCCCGCGCGCCGTTCCGGCCGCATGGCCGCCCTGGCCCTCTCCGCCGGCATCGGCGTCACCACCCTCGCCGGCACGTCGCTGCTGGCCGGTCCGGCGGCCCACGCGGCCGCGCAGGACGTCGTCGCCGTCGACGCGGCCACCCGTCAGGCGGACGCCCAGCTGATCCTCGACGAGATCAACAGCTACCGCGCGTCCCTCGGCGTGAAGCCCCTCAAGTACTCCGCCACGCTGTCCCAGGTGGTGCAGAAGGAGTCCGACCGGCAGGTGGTCGAGGAGAAGTTCTCGCACAGCACCGCGTTCCTCACCGACCCCCGGACCGGGCCCTACACCAGCGCCAACGAGGTCATCGCCCTGGAGCACCACCGGGACGTGCGGGCACTCGTGAAGTGGTGGAAGTCCTCGGCGGCCCACGACAAGGCGATCAAGGACCCGCGCCACGAGGTGATCGGCATCGGCCTCACCTACGCGGACGGCCGGCTCGCGAACACCGGGCAGCCCTGGCAGGTGCTCTCCACCGTCAACCTCTACGGGTACGCCAACGGAGGCGCCCCCGCGGACGCGTCGGCGCGCGTGGACGGAGCGCCGGTGCACAGCTACGAGTCGGCGCCCGTCCAGACCCCGGCGGGCTACGGCGTGGCCGGCGCGATCGGCTCGAAGTACCACGCCCTGGGCGGCGCCCCGGTCCTGGGGCAGCCCGTGATGCCCGAGCGCGGCGGCCTGCGCGCCGGGGGCGCCTATCAGGAGTTCTCCCTGAACGGGCGCAAGACCACCCTGTACTGGAGCCCCGCCACGGGCGCCCACTGGGTCGAGAACCCCACGGCCATCGGGCAGAAGTTCGTGGCGGCCGGGCGGGAGAACGGCTACGGCTTCCCGACCACGGAGGAGCGCCGGCTGTCCGACGGCTCCTCCTACCAGGTCTTCTCCCGGGACGGCGTGCTCACCAAGGTGATGTGGACCCGGGCCCACGGGGCGCGCGCGGTCAACGAGACCGGCGCCATCGGCCGCGCCTGGAAGGCCGCGGGCTTCGAGCGGGGCTACGGCTACCCGGTCACCGATCCGATCCGCTACGGGGACACCGTGTACCAGCGCTTCTCCAACGGCTACCGGGTGAACTGGTCCTCGACCACCGGTCAGGTGTGGGTCACCGGGTGGTGACCCCGGCGTCCCGGGGCACGGTCCCCGGGACGCGGCCCGGGGACCGTGCTCAGTGCTCGAGCACGATCTTGCCGAAGTGCCGGGCGGACTCCATCTCCCGGAACGCGTCGGCGGCCTCCGCGAGGCCGTGCCGCCGGTCGATCACCGGGTGCAGGCCGGTCGCCTCGAGCGCCCGCACGAAGTCGGCCTGGTCCCGCCGGCTGCCCACCAGCAGCCCCTGGAGCCTCGCCTGACGGGCCATGAGCAGGGCCGTGGGGACGTCGCCCGCCGCGCCGGTGAGCACGCCGATCAGGGAGATGCGGCCGCCGACGCGCACGGCCCGGATGGACTGCGCGAGCGTGCCCGGCCCGCCGACCTCGACGACGTGGTCCGCGCCGCGGCCGTCCGTGAGCTCCTGGACGGCGCGTCCCCACTCCGGCGTCTCCCGGTAGTTGAGCACGTGGTCCGCGCCGAGCTGCCGGACGCGGTCGAGCTTGTCGTCGGACGAGGACGTGACCACGACGGTGGCGCCCATGGCCTTGGCGAGCTGCACGGCGAAGACCGAGACGCCGCCGGTGCCCAGGGCCAGGACCACGTCCCCGGCCCGGAGCCCGCCCTCCACCACGAGGGCGCGCCAGGCCGTGACGCCGGCCGTGGTGATGGTCGCGGCCTCGGCGTGCGACCAGCCCTGCGGGGCCCGGGTGAACCACGTGGCGGGCCGCACCACCGCCTCCCGGGCGTAGCCGTCGAGCCCGTCGCCGGGGACCCGCCGGAAGTCGCCGTCCACGGGAGGGCCGTCCTGCCACAGCGGGAAGAAGCAGGAGACCACGGCGTCGCCCTCCGCGAAGTCCTCGACGCCCTCCCCCACGGCCTCCACGACACCTGCCCCGTCGGCGAGGGGGATCCTCCCGTCCTCGGTGCGCGTCCCGCCCGAGACCACGAGGTAGTCGTGGTAGTTCAGGGAGCTCGCGTGCAGGCGGACGCGGACCTCACCGGGACCGGGCTCCCCGGGATCGGGCACGTCCTCGAGCGCGATCCGGTCGAGGCCGCCGGGGGCGGAGACGGTCAGCTGCTTCACGGGTGGTCCTCCAGGCGGGGCGGGGTCGTCGGTCGCCGCCCACGATAGCCGCCGTGCCCTGACCTGTCATCAGCACGCTTCCTGTTGTTCCGGCCGGCCCCCGGCGGTGCCGGTCAGTGGGCACCCACCGCACGGGCGTGCCGGGCGGCCGCCTCGGCGCCCTGCGTCCAGCGCTCCCCGTGCCCGGGCAGCACGGTGTGCGCCCCGGTGGCGGCCACCGCGTCGAGGGAGTCCAGGGCCACGGCGGAGTCCTTGGTCGCCGCGGCGGCGATGATCTGCGGGCCGCGCCGGCCGGTGTAGGGGTCCAGCGTCACGAGGGCGTCCCCGCTGAGGACGGCCCCCCGGTCGGGCAGGTCCAGGACGCAGTGCCCGTCCGTGTGGCCCGGGGTGTGCACCGCCACGGGCCGGCCGGGGACGGGCAGGGCCGTCCCGGTCTCGAGCGGTCGCAGCCCCCGGACGCCCTTGACCGCGAGGGCTCCGGCCGCCGCCATCCGCCCGAGCAGCGGCAGCGACCTCGGGTGCGTGACGGGGTAGAGGAACCGGTTGCGCTCGGGCCGGTACCGGTAGGGGTGGGCGGCCAGGTGTGCGTCTCCCGGATGGCCCAGGACGGGCAGCTGCCACTGCTCCTGGGCGCGGCGGGCGAAGCCCACGTGGTCGAAGTGCGCGTGCGTGAGGACCAGGGCCCTGACCTCGTCGGGGCGCCGGCCCCGCTCCTCGAGCGCCGCGAGCAGCATGGGCCACATGCTGGGCAGGCCGGCGTCCACGAGGGTGACGCCGTCCTCGTCCTCGACCAGGTAGCAGTTGACGTGGGCGTGGGTGATGCGGTGGATGCCGTCGGCCACCTCGGGGGTGAACATGGGTCTCCTCACTCGAACAGGTCATGGCGCAGGTCACACGATCAGTGTGCTGATCATACCTGGTGCTCCACGACACCGGTCGACAACACCGGTCCACGACACCGGCCCGGGAAGGCCGCCGCCGTACGGCGCACCCGGTAGCATGGGTCCCACCACGGCCACCGTCCACGGATCCCCCCGGTCCGTCCGGAACAGGCCCTGGCCCCCCCGGCCTGCCCCCCGAAAGGTCCCGCTGTGATCGACCAGCGTCCCGATGCCCTGCCCTCCGTGGAGATCGTCGCCGTCCCCTTCCACCGGTTCCGCCGGCACCGCTGGGCCATGACCTTCGTCCCGGCCGGCGGCGGCAGCCCCGTCCGCCGCACGTTCCCGGACTTCCGGGACGCCGTGGCCGCCGCCCGCGCCCTGGCGCTGGAGCACCGGGCGCCCGTCGGCGTCTGAGCTCCGCCCGGGCCGACCCCGGCAGACGCTGACCCGCCCGGCCCGCGCCGGGCGTCCGGGGCGTCCCCGGAGGCCCGGGCCGGCGTCACTCGGCGAGCGCCTCCACGAGGACGTCGGCGACGGCCTGGCTCGACTGGGGGTTCTGCCCGGTGATCAGGTTGGCGTCGCGGATGACGTGGCTGGACCACGCGGGTCCGGTCTCCACGACGGCTCCCTTCTCCCGCAGCACGGTCTCCAGGAACCAGGGGGTGTTCTCCCCGGTGCCGCCGCCCAGCTCCTCCTCGTTGGTGAAGGCGGTGAGCCGGCGGCCGGCGAAGAGGAACGTCCCGTCGTCCTGGGCGCTGAGCAGCGCTGCGGGGCCGTGGCAGAACGGGGCGATGATCCGGCCGGCGCGGTCCGAGGCGGCCAGGATCCGGCCGAGCGAGGGGTCGTGGACGAGGTCCGCCATCGGGCCGTGCCCGCCGGGCAGCACCACGGCGTCGTAGTCGCTCTCGTCGACGTCGGCCAGGACGCGGGGCGCGGAGAGCTCCGCGTCGATGTCCTCCAGATAGGCGCGGAGCTCGTCGGCCCGCTCCTGTCCCCCGGCCGAGTCCGGGTCCAGGCTGACCCGGTCCACGGTCGGGCGGCGCCCGCCCGGGGTGGCGAGGTCGACCGTGTGCCCGGCCGCCCGCAGGGTCCGGTGGGCGACGACGAGCTCCTCCGCCCAGAAGCCGGTGGGGTGCTCGGTGCCGTCCCGCATGGTGAGGGAGTCGGCCGCCGAGGCGATCAGCAGAACACGGGCCATGATGGGTTGCTCCTCAACTGGTGTCTGTCCGGGGCGAACCGGTGTCCGTCCGGGCGGTCGGGGCCGGGGCGGTCAGCCCGCGGCGGTGAGCTCCTCGTCCGTGGCGTCGTCGAGCTCGAGCTCCGCGGCCCCCATGTTCTCCTCGAGGTGCTCGAGGGAGGCGGTGCCGGGGATGGGCATCATCACCGGCGAGCGCCGGAGCAGCCAGGCGAGGGCGACCTGGGCGGTGCTGGCGCCGAGCCGCTGGGCGGCCCGGTCGACGGGCCCGCCCGGGCGGGCCAGTTCCCCGGCGGAGATCGGGGCCCAGGGGATGAAGCCGATGCCGTGCTCCGTGGCGTGGTCCAGGACGTCCTGGGAGGTGCGGTCGGTGAGGTTGTAGCGGTTCTGCACGGTGGAGACGGTGAAGTGCCGTCCGGCGCTCCGGAGCTGCTCCACGGTGACCTCGGACAGGCCCAGGGCCCTGACCTTGCCCTCCTGCTGGAGCTCCCGCAGGACGCCGAACTGCTCCTCGGCCGGGACGGCCGGGTCCACGCGGTGCAGCTGGAGCAGGTCGAGGGCGTCCGCCTTCAGCTTGCGCAGGCTCAGCTCGGTCTGCTGGCGGAGGTACTCGGGCCGCCCGAGCGGGGTCCACTGCCCGGGTCCGGTGCGGGCGAAGCCCACCTTGGTGGCGATGCGCACGCCCGGGGGGTAGGGGTGGAGGGCCTCGGCGATGATCTGCTCGCTGACGTCGGGGCCGTAGGCGTCGGCGGTGTCGATGAAGTCGACGCCGAGCTCCACGGCCCGGCGCACCAGGCGCACGGCGTTCGCGCGGTCGGCGGGCTCCCCCCACACGCCCTCCCCGACGATGCGCATGGCACCGAAGCCGAGCCGGTGGACGGTCCCGAGGTCCCGGAGCTCGATGGTGCGGGGCACGGTGCGGGCGGTGGTCCGGGTGTTTTCCGTCATGCGAGCCGCAACGAGTCCGCCCGCGGGCTTATTCCGCCCGGCGGCCCGGGGCGCCGATAGGCTGACGGGGATTCCGGCACGACCCAGGAGGCCTCCGTGGACCAGGACACCGGCGAGCACGACGGCGAGCGCGGCGAGCAGCGCTCCGGGCGGCGCACCGTGGTGATCACCGGGGCCAGCGACGGCATCGGTGCCGCCGCCGCCGGCGAGCTGACGCGGCGGGGGCACGACGTCGTCGTGGTCGGCCGCTCGGAGGAGAAGACCGCGGCGGTGGCCGGTCCGCTCGGGGCCCGCCGCTTCACCGCCGACTTCGCGCGGCTCGACGACGTGCGCCGGCTGGCCCGGGAGCTGCAGGAGTCCGTCCCGCGGATCGACGTGCTGGTCAACAACGCCGGGGGGATCTTCGACCGCCGCGAGCTGACGCCCGACGGGCACGAGCGGACGTGGCAGGTCAACCACCTGGGGCCCTACCTGCTCACCCGGCTGCTGCTGGACGGCCTCCTGGCGCACGGCGCGGCGGTGGTCAGCACCTCCAGCGTCGCGGCCCGGATCGGCCGGCTCTCGCCGGAGACCCTCGTGGACGGCCGGCGCTGGAGCCCGCAGCGGGCCTACGCGGACACCAAGCTCGCCAACCTCCTCTTCACCCGCGGACTCGACGGCCGGTACGGGGAGCAGGGGCTGGCCGCCGCGGCCTTCCACCCCGGCGGCGTGGCGACGAACTTCGCCTCGGGCACGAGCACCGCCCTGCGGTTCCTGTACCGCACCCGCCCGGGCCGCCGGCTCATGCGGACCCCCGAGCAGGGCGCGGAGACCCTCGTCTGGCTGGCCGACGGCACCGCCGGTCGGGACTGGCGCTCCGGGGGCTACTACGAGAACAGGAGACCGGCCCGTGTCCCGTCCCGGGCGGCCGACGACGCGCTCGCGGACGCCCTGTGGCAGCGCAGCGCCGAGCTCGTGGGGCTCACCCCGGGGCGTCCGGCCGGCTGAGCACCAGGGCGTCGACCTTCGCCCAGAGCTGCTCGACCGTCCCGTCGTTGACGAGGGTCGCGGTGATCCAGCGCGGGTCGATGCCGGCCTCCGACGGGTGCGGGTCCTCATCGGCGGCCGCCCCGGGGCGCACCACGTGCACCACCCGGCCGCCCTCGGCCGTGATGGCGGCGGCCTCGACGTCGAAGCGCACGTCCGTGAACACGACCGGCCCGGCCAGCCGCCGGGCCGTCTCCAGGCCGCGGTCCGCCCAGACCGTCTCCCCGAAGACGGCCTTGCCGGCCTCGTTGCCGACCTTCTGCAGCAGCGTCCGGATCTCCCGGTGCACCGGGTCCCGCGCCTCGTCCTTGAGCAGACCCCAGTCCCCGCCCGCCTCCGCCAGCACGGTGCCGAGCCGCAGCGGCCTGCCGTCCCGGACGCCCACGAGGGGGTCGAGCTCGGTGAGGAACAGCCGCAGCGGGTCGGCGAAGGCCACCCGGGCGTAGCCGTGGGCGGCCACGAGGCGGTCGCCGCACGTGTCCTTGCCCGACTGCTTGCGCCCGTGCAGCCCGATCAGCCGCGGACGCGGGTCCGGTTCCGGCGCCATGACGGGCCTCCTCCGCTCGTGCTCGCTCGCGTTCCAGCGTACGGACGGCGGGGCGGGCGCGCACCGGCGCCGCGTGCGCCGGTTCCCTCGCGCCCCGGGGGTCCGCGCGGGAACTGGCCGAAAGGCCATGTGCGATCGAGAACGCCCTCGATAGAGTGAGCCCCGGGCCGGGCACCCCCCGCCGGGCCCGGGCACCCACCCATCCCCCGGAAGGAACTGTCATGATCAGACTGGTCGGCGAGTTCGACGCGTTCTTCAACCCCAACTTCACGGCCATCCTCGGCATGTTCTTCGACCTGGTCCGCGCGGTGCTGCTCGGCGGCTGAGCCCCGGTCCACCACGCCCCGTCGGCGCCGCCGGAACTGCTCCGGCGGCGCCGGCGTCGTCCCGGGCCGGGCGACGTCGTCGGCCCTCGGCCGCGGCCGAGGCGGGCGGCGGTGGGACCGCCGGCCCGCGCCGTGGGACGGGCCCGGGAGTTCCCCGGGGTCTGCGCCGACTGCTACGTTCTGCGCACCAGGCACCCGGCGGAGCGGCCGCCACCGGTGCCCCGGCCCCGAGGAGGCTCCCGTGAGCCAGCACCACCACGTCGGCGGCGCCACCGGCATCGGCACCCGAGCCGTCGTCGTCCGCGGCGACCCGACCCTGCGCACCGAGCGGCGCACCGTCGTCGACGAGACCGACCGGACCGTCACGGTCGACGACGGGACCCGCTTCGCCAAGGCGACGGGTCTCGAACGTCGTGCCCCGGAGCCCGGTCCCGGTGAGCACGGGAGCGCGCCCGCTCCGACCCGCCTCGTCACCGAGGGACACCCCGAGTTCGAGCAGCTGTGGGCGGACGCGGGGCTCAGCGCCTTCACCGACTCCGACCACGCCGCCTACGTCGAGGGGCTGATCGCGTCCAACCGGCTGGCCCGGCGCGGCGACGTGCACGCCCACTACGACGTGGCCGCCATCATCGACGAGCTCGCCGCCCTGCACCCCGACCTCGAGGCCATCCCCGAGGACCTGTTCTGGGCGGTCGTCGACCGGCACGGCCGCGAGGAGGACCGGGACGTCGCCCCGTGACAGCGTCGCCGGGACCTCGCGCCCGGCTCAGCGCAGGCGCCCGCCGGAGCGGCGGAGGTAGCAGCCCGCGCACATCGACTCGTAGGAGACCGCGACCCCGTCGATGGCCACCTGGTCGCCCTCGAAGACGGGCTCCCCGTCCACGGTCCGGGCGTTGAACATCGCCTTGGACCCGCAGCGGCAGATCGTGCGCAGCTCCTCGACGGTGTGCGCCACGGCCAGCAGGCGGGCCGCGCCGGGGAACGCCTCCGTGCGGAAGTCCGTGCGCAGCCCGTAGGCGAGCACCGGCACGCCGTCCAGCACCGCGATGCGCAGCAGGTCGTCGACCTGCGCCGGGGTGAGGAACTGCGCCTCGTCGACCAGCAGGCAGTGCACCGGCCCCTGCTCCTGCACCGCGGCCCGGAAGCGCCCGCGCACGGCGTCGTCCGGAGCCAGGAGCAGGTCGACCCGCCGCGACTCCCCCAGCCGCGAGACCACGGTGTCCGCGCCCTTCGAGTCGACCGCCGGCTTGGCGACGAGCACCTTCTGGTCCCGCTCCTCGTAGTTGTGCGCGGCCTGGATCAGCACCGTGGACTTCCCGGAGTTCATCGCCCCGTGACGGAAGTAGAGCTTCGCCATCAGCGTGCTCCGGCGGGACGGGAGGCGGGGGTGGTCATGCGGGTGCTCCTGGGGTCGTGCCGGGTGTTCGGTGCACGGCGGGCGGCGCCGTGCGGGCCGGTGAACACCCTACGTCGGCACCGTGCGGTGGCCGGCACCGCCGGGGATCCCGCTAGCCTGGAGCACATGGGCTGGCACATCGGCACCTCCGGGTGGAGCTACGACCACTGGGAGCACGTCCTCTATCCCCCGGGCACTCCCCCGGCGAAGCGCCTGGAGCTCTACACCCGGGCCTTCACCACCGTGGAGCTCAACGCGAGCTTCTACCGGTGGCCGCGCAGCGCCACCTTCGCCGGCTGGAACCGGCGGCTGCCGGAGGGCTTCCGGATGACGGTCAAGGCTCCCCGCGGGCTCACGCACGCGAAGAAGCTCTACGCGCCCGAGACCTGGAGCCGGCGGATCGCGGAGTCCTGGCACGAGCTGCGGGACCGGCGCGGGGTGCTGCTCGTCCAGCTCCCGCCGGCGCAGGCCCGCGACGACGCACGGCTCGACTGGTTCCTGGCCGGTCTGCCCGGCTGGCTCCCGGTCGCGGTCGAGTTCCGCCACGACAGCTGGGTGCACCCGGAGGTGTTCGAGCTCCTGCGGCGCCACGGGGCGGCCTACTGCGTGCTGAGCGGGGCCGGTCTGCCCTGCGTCCTGGAGGCCACGGCCCCGTTCGTCTACGTCCGCCTCCACGGCCCGGACCACCACCACCTCTACGCGGGCTCCTACTCGGACGAGGACCTGGCGTGGTGGGCGGAGCGGATCCGGGAGTGGGACCGCGACGGCCGCGAGGTGTACGCGTACTTCAACAACGACGGCCACGGCCACGCCGTGCGCAACGCCCTGACGCTGCGCGGGCTGCTCGAAGGCGGCTGAGGAGCGGTCCGTGCCGGGTGCCCGGGCTGGAGCGCGGTCAGCGCCGGACGCCGGGCTTGCCCCAGGAGCAGGGGCCGAGGTGCTCGTCGGTGGGCCCCAGGTGCTCGACCTCGCCGAGGGGCAGCAGGGCACCGGGGCTGTGTCCGTCGGCCTCGCAGCGCACGACCACGACCATGTTCAGCTCGGCGGGCTCGTACGGTGCGCACAGGACGGTCTCGCCGGCCCGCAGGTCCAGGCCCGGCCGGTCCACCTGCATCCGGTAGCGGGACACGCGGGGCGGGGTGCTGGCGGGACGCCCGGGGACGGGGGCGGGGATCGGGCTGGAGACAGTCATGGGGACCTCCTGGTGGTCGGACGCACCGGGGTCGGGGGACTCCGGTGCCGGTGGGGGCTGCTCGACATCGTCGTCCGTCTCCAGGATAGAGCCCCTCAGGTGGCGCCGGAGCCGGATCGGCGGTGATCCGTGTCGCACCGCGTCCGCTCCCACCGGGGACGACGTGGCGGCCGGGCGGTTCGCGGGGTCCGGGGAGCATCCCACCGGAGTGCCCCGGCACCCGCCGGCCGGGCATAGGATCGGGCCATCACCGTCGAGCAGGACAGGAGCCGGGAATGGACCGCTACCAGGAGCCCGCGGACCGCAACGAGGCCTACGCGGAGACGAGCCAGGAGGGGCTGGGCGTCCGCGACGAGGACTGGCTGACCGCCACCACGGACGAGAACAACAGGCGCGAGGGCGCCCGGCCCCAGGACGCGGGGGACGACGTCGTGCCCCCGGAGGACCCGGAGGACGGTCGCCCCGAGGACGACCGGTAGCCGCCGTCCTGGCTTGCACTGCCCCGGCGACGTCTTCCACCATGGAAGGCCTGCCTCCGGCACCGGGAGGCGGAACGTGTTGGAGGCCCGGACCCTGCGCTCAGCGGAGGGGCCGGGCCTTCGCAGTGGTCGGGGCGTCCCGGGACCCGTCCCGCCCCGTGCGGAGCGGGCCGTGCCGGCTGCGCGGCTACGGCAGGTCGCTGTAGCCGACCTCGTACTCGGTCACGTCCAGGATGCGCGAGCCCGAGGTGGCTGCGGCACGCTCCCGGATCCGTTCCACGGTCTGCCGCGTGGCGGCCAGGGCCGCCGCGTCCGCCCAGAAGGTGATCGAGACGGACCGGCCGGTGGTCCGCTCCACCAGGCTCAGGGATCCTCGGTACCCGTGCAGCGCCTGGATGCCCGGAAGGACCTCGGAGCGCAGCGCGTCCAGGCCGGAGTCGTAGTCCTCCGGATAGGCGCCCTCGTAGGTGCTGACCCGTGCGTACATCGTCGGCCTCCTCCCGCCGGTGCGGACAGGATACGCACCGGGCAGGGCCGGGCACCACCGGTCCCCGGCACGGCTGGAGGCGGTGCCGGCCCCCAGCACGTACCGTCTCCGGCGCTCGTCCCGGTCCCGAACGCCGGCACGATCCGCGATGCTGCCCCGGCCCCGCAGGAGCACCCGCTCACCGGAGCCCGGCACGGGCGGCGTGGGCACGCGCCGGCGCTCCCGCGTCCTTTGCCTCGGCTCAGGCTCCGTCCGGTGTCCCGCGGGAGACGCCGGGGGCGAAGACGGCCAGCAGCTCCCCGACCTCGTGGGCGGCCGTGGCCGGGTGGCGGAAGTGCCGGTGGACGTCGAGGGTGTAGTGACTGCGCCGGCCCACCCTGTGCCGGGTGAGGTAGCCGGCGTCCTCCAGGTCCTTGAGGATGGTCAGGGTGGCCCGCGTGGTGATGCCCACCTGGGCGGCGATCTCGCTCACCCGCGCGTCCCGGGACTGGGCCACGGCCAGCAGGACGTGGCCGTGGTTGGTGAGGAACGTCCACGGCGGGCGCCCCGCCCCCGCTCCTCCGGACCGGTCCGGGGCGGGGGGCGGGCTCGCGGCCGCCCCAGGGTGGTGGGAGCTGGAGGGCACGGTCGTGGATCCTTCCCGTCGGGGTGCCGATTCTACGACCCGGACCGCCGGCGGGAGCGGATCCGGGTCAGAGCTCGGCCAGTCCGCGGGAGCGTGCCGGGCGGCGCACGGTGACCAGGGCCGCCGCGCCGGCCGCCACGAGCAGGACCTCGGCGCCGTGCCGGACCGTGGGCAGCGGCAGGCCCGCCGGGGTGACGACCACCGAGGCGCCGGCCCGGCCGGCCGCATGGGCCAGGGCGATGGCCCGCCCCTGACGGGCCCGGCGGGAGGCGCAGGACCGGTGCCACACGACCTGGACCCGGGCGGGGACCCCGGCGGCTTCCAGGGCCGGGCGGGTGCGGGCGGCGACGGCCTCGGCCTCGCGCAGCGCCTCCCGGTGCACCCGGGCGGCGATGACGGCGTCGGTGCTGAAGGCCGAGCGCAGCATCGGCACCAGCAGCAGCAGCGGGCGGCCCTGGTCGGCGGCGATCCTCGCGGCGCAGCGGGCCACCGGGACGGACTCGGGGCCGTCGGTGATCACCGCTGCCACGGGACGGCGGGGGGCATGGGCGGTCATCGGAGGTCTCCTTGGTGGCGGCGGGCGGGCTCGGGGTCGTCCCGGCGCCCGGTGGCGGTTCCCGGGCGGCGGGACGACCGCACCGGCTCCAGGGCGGCGTCCTCGGCCTCGGTGGCGACCCGGAACGGGGGCTCGGCCGGGGCCGGCAGCTCCCGGCGTCCCTGTCCCCGGGTGGCCCGCAGGCTGAGGACGATCGAGACGGTGATGATCGTGGCGACCACGGCCAGCGACACCGGGGTGGGGATGTAGAACACGTCGATCTTGAGCAGCATCTTGGTCCCCACCCAGATCAGGACCAGGGCCAGGCCGACCTTCAGGTACACGAAGCGGTGCATGAGGTCTGCCAGCAGGAAGTACATCGCCCGCAGCCCCAGGATCGCGAAGGCGTTGGCGGTGAAGACGAGGAACACCTCGTCGGTGACGGCGAAGATCGCCGGGATCGAGTCGACGGCGAAGACGACGTCGGTGGTCTCGATCAGCACCAGCACCGCCAGCAGCGGGGTCGCCAGCAGCACCCCGTCCTTCCGGACCAGCAGCTTCTGCCCGTGGTAGACGTCCGTCATCGGCACGAAGCGCCGGAAGCCGCGCAGCACCATCGACTGATCGGGATTCAGGTGCTCGTTGCGCTGACGGATCATCCGGTACCCGGTGTAGAGCAGGAACGCCGCGAAGACGTAGAGGATCCAGGAGAAGTTCTGGATCAGCACCGCCCCCGCGGCGATGAACACCCCGCGGAACACCAGGGCACCGAGCACACCGAGGAACAGCACCCGGTGCTGGAACTCGCGGGGAACGGCGAAGTAGCTGAAGACGATCGCCCAGACGAAGACGTTGTCCACCGCCAGGGACTTCTCGATGAGGTATCCGGCGAAGTACTGCTGGCCGAACTCCGCGCCCCACACCTGCCAGACCACGGCGCCGAAGCCCACACCGAAGGCCACCCACACCCCCGACCAGACGGCAGCCTCCCGCACGCCGATCACGTGGGCGCGGCGGTGGGCGAACAGGTCGACCGCCAGCATGACCACGATGAAGCCCAGCACAGCGGCCCAGATCCAGAACGGCACATCCATGACGAACAACCTTCCGATCGATCCGATCGGAGGTCTCTCCCGGCCCGGCACGGACCCGTTCCGCCGGACCCTCGGGGCCGTAGTGACGACGGAACGCTGGCGGGATACTCCCCTCCCTGTACAAACCAGTGAAGCACACTTCACCTTTTTGCGGCAAGGATCGCATCGGTGCCCGCTCCGTCGGCCAGGATCGGCCGGCCGGGCCCCGGAGGTCGGCGGGGCCCGTCCACGTCGTCGCCACCATGGTGCCGCGGAACGGCCGGGCCCGCTCTGCCGGTGGGCTTCGTGGGCCGCATGTCCCTCCGTCGAGACCGAGGGACATGCAGGAGGCTCAGAGCAGCGGCACCAGTCCGCTCCGCAGCAGGGGCAGCCCGCGCAGGCTGAGGTACCTCTCGATCGTGGTGACCGACGGCGCGGTCAGGTCCTCCTCGGCCTCCCACAGCGCGTCGCACTCGTCGCAGACCTGCACGACCTCTCCGGTGGCCTCCACCCGGTAGTGGGCCACCGTGCCGTACTCGCAGTCCGGGCACTCGTCGGGCTCCACGGCAGCTCCTCTCCTCACGCGCCCCGGCACGGCGCCGGGGCGCTCATCGGATCGACGCGAGGACCCCGCCGCGCTGGGGCCAGCGCTCACGAGGTCCTCGGGTGATCAGATTGTGCACCCGCAGGGCCGGTGCGCGGAAGGGCCGCCGCGCACGCGGGCACCGAGCAACCACCCGAGGACGCCCAGCGCCCGGGACGTCGGTGCGGTGGCCCCCGCGGTCGCCACGGCCAGTGCCCCGGCGTGCCGGACCTCCCTGCGCCGGAACGGACCCGAGGACCCGTCGTGGTGCACGGCGGTCCGTGAAGCCGGCCACCGTCGCCGCGGGGAAACCCGCTGCCCCGGCGGCTCCCGGGAGGAGCGGCCGGCGGCTGTTACGGTTCCACCAGCAGGCACCGGGCGAAGACGTCGCCCCCGCCACCGACGCCACGAGGAGCACCCCGGCTGATGGACGAACGGCGGAGACTCAACCAGGGCGGCGCCGTGTACACCGGCGCCCGGGCGGTGGTCGTCCCCGCCCGCACCGGAACCACCGGTGAACCCACCACCCGCCGTGTGGTCGTGGCCGCCGACCGGAAGAGCTTCACCCTCGACGACGGGCAGGTCTACGAACGGCTCTCCGGGGCACTGTGGTCCCAGCGCTACTCCCTGGACATCGGCACCCTGCTGGTCCGCCAGGCCTGCACCGAGGGTGCGGCCCTGTTCGACAGCCTCTGGCGCTCGGCCACGGACCCGTCGCCGCGCACCGCGGCCGAGATCGCCCGGGACCAGGACCAGGTCGTCCTCGAGGCACTGCGCGCCCGGCACCGGGTCCCGCCGTGGGCGAGGGCGGACTTCTACTACGACACGGCGCGGGCCCGGGACGCGCTGGCCGGGCTGAGTGCGGACTTCACCCGGATCCCCGACGAGAAGTTCTGGGCCGTGGTGGAGCACCACCGCCGCACCCCCGCCGAGATCGCCGGCCTCACCCGGCCGGTGGGCCCGGACTGCCTCACCGCCGAGCACGGCACCTGCCGGCGGTGCCGGCCCGTGCACGTGTGGGCCTGGGTCGCCGAGCGCCGCTGGAGCCACCACGGCGGGGACCCGGCGGTGACCTACGACGTCGGGGCGATCCTCACCGCGCTGGAGCGCATCGACCCCGGGTACCAGCACACCCCGGGCCGTGTCCTCGACCGCGTCCTCGACGAGCAGCACCGCGCGGAGCAGGGGAACCCCGGGTGAGCCCGGCACCGGCGGAGCGGCCCGCCGCGGCACGAGAACCAGCCGCCCGGAGCGGTCCGGCACATAGGATCGGGCCAGTGCCTGCACCTGCCCGTCCGGTGCTGCCTGCTCGGCACCCGGACCCATCGACGAGAGGACGTCCCATGCGCCGCCCCCTTCCTGCTCTCCTGGCTCTCTCCGCCCTGGTGCTGACCGGCTGCGGGCCGACCGCCGCGGACATCCAGGCGATGGTGGACGGCAACACCGCCTACGACGACGCGCTGGCGCTGCGCGAGGACGTCGTCGACGCCGGCGTCGAGTGCCCGGGCACGGACCAGCTGCGCGCCCCGGCCGATGCGTCGACCACCTTCCTCGACTGCGCCAACGGCGTCATGGCGATGGCGGTCGCGGGGTCCGAGGAGAGCATGGACCAGCTGCTGGGCCTCCTCCGGGACGAGCAGAACGCGTCGATCCTGCACGCGGGCAACTGGATCGTCATCTCGAGGGACGCCGCTCCGCTGGAGCAGCTGCAGGACGAGCTCGGCGGGCAGATCACCACGAACCCCTGAGCGCTCGCGGTGCCGGCCGGGGCAGCGGCAGCCGTCGAGGGACCGTGCGAGCGTTGTCGACCCGCACCCCGGACGGCCTGCCTCCGGCACCGGGAGGCAGAACGTGGAGGAGGTCCGGCCCCCTGGTCGCGGTCCGGGCCTCCACCGCCCCACCTCCGAAGCAGGGCATTCCCCTTCGCACATGGATCTGGTGGACTGGTCGCGGACGGCGACGCGACCGGATGGGGCCGGCAGGCCTGAAGGGCACGACGAAGCAGACGATCGGCACCGTGGTGCTGACCACGGGAGTCCTCACCGTGTTCAACTCCTTCGAGCTCCACACGGTGGGCCCGTTCTGGCTGGGCGGCTCGGTCACTGTCGCCGGCGTGCTGATCGCCGTGCTGGGGTGGAGGCTGATCTCCCGCGGGCGCGGTGACGTGGCCCTGGCGGACAGGCAGCGCAACGACGCCGAAGTCGCCCGGCACCAGGCGTACTCGGCCGGTGGGAGCGCACACGGCCAGGGGCAGGGTGACGAGGAGGCCGGATCCGCCGAGACGGACTCCTCGCTCGAGGAACCGCCGGAGTCCCGGTAGCGGCTCGGACCCGCTCGCCCTCCGGCCGGCGCACGACGGTCCGGGTCCCCGGCTCCGGTGCCTCCGTGCCCGTGCCCCGAAGTGGGACTGCGCGGCCGCCGGAGGGCTTCCGCGACGGGCCGCCACGGAGCCGTCCGCCGGCCTCCGGGGCTCAGTCCCCGGCCATCAGGAAGCCGCCGGCAGCCAGGAACAGCGCGGCCGAGACAGCCAAGAACCCGGCAGCGGCCCGGCGGTCCCGGCCCCGGGGCATCGTGCCCTTTCCTTCGACCAGCCCCCGGGCCAGGAAGGCCAGGCCGGCGAACAGGAACCCGAGGGCGACCAGGTTGAGCTTCAGCGACGTCGGCATCAGCGGACCACTGCTGTGGTCGCGCCTGTCTCCGCCATGTCGCCAGCGTAGCGAAACGCGAGCGCCGGTCCACTCAGCTCGTCAGGCGGTCTGTGCGTCAGGTGGGTTGCCGCAACACAGGCGCCTCTCCGACGGATCTGCCCGCCTGAGTTCCCCGAAGACCCCTCGGTCCCGCGGCGCACCGGCGCTACGCTCGTCCCATGTGCTCCCCCAGCATCACGATCCGGCCCGCCGCCTGCGACGACTGGGAAGCGGCCGCCGAGCTCAACCGGCAGGTCGCCCCGCACCGGGATCTCACCCGGAAGCAGTTCGAGCGGTGGCTGGGCACCACCACGGTCGCGGAGACCCGCCGGGGCGAGATCGTCGGGCTGTGCCACGGCAACCACTCCTCGGCCACCTGGCAGAGCTTCGTCGTGACGCCGGAGCCTCCCGCCGAGTGGCGGTGCAGCTACCTCGACACCCTCGTCGTCGCCCACCACCACCGCGACCGCGGCATCGGAGCCGCCCTGCTGGAACGCTTCCTGGACACCGCGCGGGCGGCGGGCAACACCTGGGTCGTGCTCCGCCCCGAATCCCCCGATCCGGTGCACGGGGCCGAGGAGCTGCTGGCCTTCTACGGGGCCGCCGGTTTCGTCCCGCTCCAGCACCGGCTCGCCCACGGTCTCACGCGGGCGCTCATGCTCGGCCGGGCCCTGGTCGAGCACCCCGACCACACCGTCGAGCCGCTGCAGGTCACCGCCACGGTCCCCGGCCGCTGACCCGGCAAGCATTCTCCGGAAGCCCCACCCCCGGCGGAGGACAAGGGGCGCCTCCGGAGTGCGAGGCCCACCGGCACACCGTGGCGGTCATCGAGGTGCCTGCGGGTCGTCGCCGACCAGGGGGAGAACGGGCGGGGGGCACTCACCACACCCTGCGAGCAGCACCCCGTCGTGACGCCGGACCCCCACCCTGTGCCCCGGACCGCCGTGACCGACAGCCCGGTCCCCCACGTCCGGCAGGACGCGCGCCGACATCGAGACCACCGAGTGGAACGCCGTGGGCGCCGAGGCCCCGGTCGTCAGGATCGTCCCGGGGGAGGCGGTGTCCTCCGTGGTGGCCTCCCACCCGGTCCTGCGCCGGATCGTCCTGACCGAGACGGCCCCGGTCCTGCACACCCTGTTCGAGCAGGACGGCCGCCGCCGGATCGCCGGCGTGCCCGTCGCCACGCACCAGGACCCCGCGGTCGACACCTGGATCGCCGAGCTCCGGAGGCACGGCGTGGCGCTGGTTCCCACATCGGTCCTCACCCTGGTGCAACGGGGCCGGTTTCCTGCACCCTGAAACCACGAGCCCTCGAAGGAGTCGACATGCTGCCCCTGATGCCCGCAGAAGCACTCGACAGCCCGCCCCCGTTCGGTCTCGTCCTGGGGATCCTCGGCCTGGCCGTCGCCGCGGCGTGCGTGGCTGCTCTCCTGCGTCTCTACCGTCCGAAGCACCTCGACCGGCGCACCGGCACTGACGGCGGAACGGCCGCTGGGGGCTCCACCGCGGGATTCTGGGGCTACGCCGGCGGGGATTCCGGAAGGGGATTCGACGGCGGCGGGGGTGTGGGCGGTGGCGAGTGCTGACGCCGACCCACCGAGAGGCTGCGCCTGAAAGTCGCCCTCACCGCTGTCGAGTGGCCGGCCGTGGCTGCCTCTCCGCCGGGCCCCACGACGCTGACGATCATCCAGCTCGTCGTCGGGACTCCGACCCTGCGGCGGGAACCCGTCACCGGCAGGCGGCGGAACGCCGCGACCGTGCTGCCGGTGCTGCGGGGTCACCTCGTCCACCGCTGATGCGATCGGCCCCTGCGGAGCCCCGGGAGAGGTTCTGCGGACGCGCGGACGGACCTACGATCTGTGCCACGGACACCGTCCCGGAGCTGAAGGAGGACTCATCATGCCCGCCCACGACGCCCTGCTGGCCTTCCTGCGCGAGCACCTGGAGCGCGACTGCGGCGGTGACGTCCACGTGCTGCGCAGCAGCGTGGCCGCCGCGATCGAGGAGCTCGAGGAGGGCACCGACACCCTCTACGCCCTGGTCGTGACGTGGGGTCAGGACGCCGGCCCAGGATACGAGGGCCCGACCCGCTGGAAGGTCGTGGAGAGCGAGACCGGTGACGGACCGGTCTTCGCCTCGGGCTCCGTCACGGGCTTCACCGGGGCCGACGACGGCCAAGCCAAGATCGTCCGGGCCGTCCGGGAGCACGGATTCGAACCGGTCGGGGCGTTCTTGTACGGCTTCGTCGCCGGCAGCAGCGTGGCGATGGTCCGCCGGCGTTCGCGCCCGAGCTGACACCGGTCCGGACATCCGGTCCCCCGCGCACCGCACCGCTGCCGCGCCGGCTCCTGCCGTCCCTGCCCGGAGTGACACGCACCCGGATCGCCATGGCCGTCGCCGTGGCGATCGACACGACACCCGGTCCTTCTGTTCCACCGAGACGCGGCATGTCGGCACCACGACGGACTCCTCGAGCATCACCCCTGGTGAGTCCGCTCTTTGCCATTGCCAACGCAGCGGGTGCGGATCTAGCGTGAGCGCACATCGACCTGCTGACCAGGACCCGGTTCTGCGTCGGACGATCGGCAGCACGAGCTCCCCTGGGGAATCCGCCACCGAGCGCGGATCGGAAGAGCCAGTACGCCCGTGCCGAGCACCGCGGCCCCGGGACACGCCCGGGCGGCGACAGGATTCCAGGAGAGGCACGGACATGGTTGCTGTGACGAAGTGGGTGACGGCCGGGTTCTCGGCCGCGGTACTGGCCGGTGGGCTGATGCTGGGCGGCCCGGCGGCGGTCGCCGCCACGGACGACCCGGCCTGCGTGCAGGCGTCAGGGCACTTCGCCGAGGTGCTGGGCGCCTACGGCATCACCGCGGCGTCGGTGGTGGAGCTGGAGGAGGCCGCCTCGGCCGCCGCGGACGCCCACGCCCGCTCGGAGGCGCTGCGGGAGGCGGCGGCCGGGGAGCTGTGGGCCCAGCTGAGGATCGTGGACCAAGCCGACGACGAAGCCCGACCCGCGCTGCTGGCGGCCGAGGAGGCGCTGCGGGTGGCGCAGGCCTCCGGGAACGCGACCGCGATCTCCTCCGCGGAAGAACAGCTCGCCGCCGCCCGGGCGGCGCTGGCTCCGATCGAGGCGCAGGCCGCTGAGCTCATGGACGCCCTGGGAGCCGCCCTGAGCGCTCCCGAGGTGGTCGCCTCCCAGTCCGCTCTCGACGCCGCCTACCAGGAGCTGGAGACGCTCCGCTCGGGCCTCGGTCTCGACGAGGCCTCCGCCCACCAGCTCGTGGGTCTGGCCGATCAGGTGCGCGACCTGTGCGGGGACCTCGCTGCCGGTCCGCCCGTCGTGGACGCAGGAGAACCTGTCGCAGCGCCGGAGCCGGTCCCGACTCCGCCCGCGTCCGACCCGGTGGCCGTCAATCCCGGGCTGAACATGGACACCGCGGTGTCGGCCGAAGCCGGCGGACCCTCAGGGGCGGCGACCGCGGGTCTTCCCGTCGTCCTGGCGATCGCCCTCATCGGCGGCGCCGCTGCCCGGAGGAGCCGTTCCGGCAGCGACCGGGCCTGACCCGATGGTCCGACCGGGGCCGAGCACGCGGCCCGCAGCGGCTGTCCGGCCGGAGCCGCCGCAACCGCAGGAGCTGCCGGGCTCGTGGTGGCGCAGCTCTGCCGGCCGGTCGCGCTGCGCTCGAGCGATGCCGGAGTCCTGCCCGGCACCGACCAGAGCCCCGTCGTCGACGGGGCGTTTGCTCCTGTCGAGGACGGGGCTTCCGTCTGCGGCCCGACCGGGCCGTCCACTGTGCGCGAGGGGGACTTGAGAACTGCCGCACGTCGGTTGTCGGGTACTGACATCACCCGGACAGCGATGCCCAAGACGAGCCTCAATGTGTCCCCTCCGGAACCCACTCCCCTACTGGCGACCGCCTGGTTCACCGCCCCTTCTACGCGCTGGTTGCAGTGTCGCTGCGAACAGAGATGCGTGGAGCATTCCGCCGCGGTCGCGGACAGCGAGCGGATCTTGTGGTGCGGGCGAGGGTGTTCAGCATGATAGGCACCCTTACATCACCTCGAGGGCGCAGCGACTTCCAGTCGGCGCAACCCCCCGTTTTCTTGGCTGACAGCGTTCCCGGCACGATCATCTCCGAGTCCACGCTGCGACAGAAGGCGACGGCGGGAGAGATCCTCCACCTCGGACCCACGAACTCGTGATGGTTCACCGTCGAGGACATCGATGAGCTCTTGAGCACCCTTCATCGACCTGTCCACAAGACGACAGCCATCGAAAACCTCGGGCATGGAGCGAGAGGAATCCATCCGTTCCGCACAACGACCGGATCGCGAACTGCGCATCGGACGCGCGTCCAAAGCGACAACGCATTCTCTCTTGTCGCGATGCCGGCGGGACGATTCCGGTGAGGATGGAGAGGTGTCAGTCGTCCGCCGGGTCCTTTGCACGGTCCGGAATCGACGGGTCCGAACAAGAAATCTGGCACCTCGCACTCCTTATCGGTCGAGCAGGATCGCGGCGGCCGGGCAGGCCAGCGCGGCCTCGCGGACCGCAGCGTGCGCGGCTTCTGGTGGTGCTGCATCGAGCAGGAGCACGACGCCGTCGTCGTCGCGCTGGTCGAACACCTCCGGTGCCAGGGCGGCGCACTGCCCGGAGCTGCAGCACCTGGTGCGATCCACACTGATCCGCATGTCCGTCTCCTCGTCCATGGCCGGCTCCGGGAAGGTGTCGGCGCCGTGTCGCGGGTGGATGGATCCCCGCCCTGCTGGAGGTAACAGCGGCGGCTGGAGAACTCTTCCCCCGGACATCCATCGTCGCTGGTCATGACGCATCTGGACGGGTTCCCGGCGGCTCGGTAGCGTGGATCCCCACGGAAGAAGTTGCGCCGTACGGTTACCAGGACTGAGGTGCACCATGACCTCCACCGACCCCGCCGCCCTGCCACTGACCCGGCCGTGCCCCGACGCCCCGCCGCCCGAGCACCTGCGGTTGCGCGAAGAGGCGCCCATCTCCCGGGTCACCCTGCCCTCCGGGATGACCGTGTGGGCGTTGACCCGCCACGAGGACATCCGGGCGATGCTGGCTGATCCGCGGTTCAGCTCCGACCGCAACCATCCCGGGTTCCCCGCCCCTACCCACGAAGCGATCCCGGTGTCCTTGAGCCTGCTCGGTATGGACCCGCCGGCGCACGGGCCGGCCCGCCGGGCGGTGATGGGAGAGTTCACCCTCAAACGGATCAGCGCACTCGGCCCGCGCATCCAGCAGATCGTGGACGAGCGCCTCGATGCCCTGCAGGCCGGACCCCGCCCGGCGGACCTGGTGCAGACGCTGTCCCTGCCGGTGCCCTCACTGGTGACCTGCGAACTGCTCGGGGTGCCCTACGCCGACCACGACTTCTTCCAGACCCGCTCGGCCACCCTGCTCTCCCGCAGCGTGGCGGTGCAGCGGATCCAGCAGGCACTGGGCGAACTGCTGTCCTACCTCGACCGGCTGATCAGCGCGAAGGAGCACGATCCCACCGACGACCTGCTGGGCCGCCAGATCCGCAAACAACAGGAGCAGGGCGGTGTGGACCATGAGGCCCTGGTCAGCCTGGCCTTCCTGCTGCTGGTGGCCGGTCATGAGACCACCGCGAACATGATCTCCCTGAGTGTCCTGGCACTGACCGAGCGCCCCGAGGATCTGGCCGTGATCCGCCAGGATCCCAGCAGGACCCCCGATGCCGTGGAGGAGCTGCTGCGCTGGTTCACGATCGCCGAACTGGGGACCTCACGGGTGGCCCGGGAGGACGTGGAGATCGGCGGGGCGCTCATCCGTGCCGGGGAAGGAGTCCTCGGGCTGTCCAACACCGCCAACCGGGATCCGGAGGCGTTCACCGACCCGGAGGCCTTCGACATCGACCGCGGCGGACGCCACCATCTCGCCTTCGGGTACGGCCCGCACCAGTGCTTGGGCCAGAACCTCGCCCGCCTGGAGCTGCGGATCGTCATCGACACCTTGTTCCGGCGCATCCCCGACCTCCGGTGCGCGGTTCCCGTCGACGAGTTGCCCTTCAAGAACGACTCCGACATCTACGGCCTCCACGAGCTGCCCGTCACCTGGTGACCACGGTCGTCCAGGCACGCTCGACGACCGTGACTTCCTGGCACGTGGCCGTCTCCTGTGCTCCTCGGGCCCCGGAGCGCATCGCCGAGTGCACCTGCTGCTCTGGTTTCCCGGCCCGGCACCGCTCCCGGCTCACCCATCACGCGGGCGCGGCGTCGTACTGCACCGCCTGCGAGGGCTGGGCTCTTGTCCGGACACATGGAGGGCATGGAAACGATCACGAGCGCACCCGCCGCAACGACTGTCCCCGACACTGTCGCCGCCGCCCTGGCCGCCGGCCACGTCCCGTCATCCCTGGCTGTCCACGTCGCGCAGCTGGGCCTGATGAAGCTGGAGAGACCGATGACGATCGCCGGGGCTGCCGCGGCCGCCGACGAGGACGGGTTCCTGACCGCGGCCGTGGAGGTCTCCCTCTACGCCTTGTCGGAGGGCCGGGCCATGCGGAGGCCGGGGAGGACCACCCGATCGCCCGTGCGATGGTTCAGGAGCGCTTCGAGCCGGCGCAGGTGACTACCAGGTCATCGGCGCGTCCCCGACCAGCATGCTCACCCCGGTCGCCCGCTTCGACCTGCGCGAGGCCGTGGTGTCCAGCTACGACCCCGTGGAGCTCGACGAGATGTCCGGCACCGAAGCCCGATCCGCCGGATGAGACGACGAACGCCCCGGTGCTCCGCTTCGGAGCCCGGGGCGTTCTCCTGGACGCGACGCAGCGTCAACCGGCCTGGTCCGATGGTTCCGGAAGATCGGGTTGCTCACCGGCGGCCGCTTGATCGAGCAGGTCGCAGACATCGAAGACGTACTCGGTGATGTTCTCCGTGATCTCCGCAGAAACCACCGCCGGGAACCCCGCCTCGTCCAGGGTCTCCGGGTCGAAGGTGACCGTGGCGGTGAATCGTCCGTCCAGGAAGAGGAAGTCCTCGGGCAGCCCGGCGCCGGCCGACAACGCGGCCGACTCCTCGGTCTCGGACATCAGCAGACCCGGCCCGAACTGGTCGAAGGTCACGGTGGTCCCGTCGGCGCTGATGGTCTGGAACGCGGCGCCGTCCAGTTCCACCTCGTCCAGGGTGGCCCCGTCGGAGGCGCGCATGAGGTCGAAGGAAGCCTTGCCGCGCAGCTCGATGACCGTGTCCCCGGTGTCGGTGACCCAGACCCGGTGCACGGTCTCGTCGTTCTCGCCGATGGACACCGTGACCTCCGTGCCGCATGCCGGGACGGTGATGGGCTGCAGGGCCTCTTCCGGCAGTGGCAGGAACTGCCCGTGCGTGTTCTCCGGGGGCCACGGGGCCTCCTCGACAGCCTCTTCCTCCGACGGGGTGGATTCCCGGGCGGTCGCGACGGCTGGCATGGCGACGGCCAGCAGTGCGGTGGATACCGCGGCGATGAGGCGGTGTGCAGTGTCCATGATCGGTCCTCGTGGCTGGGTGCCGAGGACGTGCCGGACGCTGTCCACGGCGAGTGCGGTGGATGGAGTCGATGCTGCGGGTGCCGGCTGCCCGGCTCCACGGCACCAGTGTCCTCACCCCGGCGAACCACAGGCGCAAGGGACGAGGGATGCTCTCGCGATCGTTACCGATCACCCCGCGGGGCTGTCACAAACACACCCACACCGGTGCGACAGCGAACGCACCGGTGTGGGATTCAGCAGCGGCAGGAGAAGCTGCTCAGGGCTTCACAGGAGGCCGAGCTGCTGGGCCATGGACATCATGTCGAGGTAGCGGTGCTCCACCTCGGTCGTCCCGCTCTCGTCGTGCCGGTTGAAGACGGCCATGGGGACGGACACCCGCCGGCCGGAGGGCTCGACCACCCCCAGGGGAGTCGTCAGCTGCCCTGTGTGGGTGCCCACGAACAGCAGCCGCATCGCTGCCGTGCGGCCATCGATCGCCACCTCCTCGATCTCCAGCTTCATGTCCGGCATCGCGGTGATCCACTGCTGGAAGTCCTGCTGGATGGCTGCTCGGCCACGCACGGGCTCAGGAGAGGCAGCCGTGTAGACGACGGCGTCCGGGGCGTAGGTGGATGCAGCCTCCGCGGCATCATGGGCGTTGAGAGACACGATGACGTGCTCGACCTGCTCCCGGCGGTCCATGCCCTCGCCCGGGACTGGTCCGACGACGGACGTGTGGGTGTCGCCCATGGTGATCTCCGCTTCTGGTGGACCCAGGCCCCACCCGCTCGGCAGGGTCGGCACTCGACGGTAGGCACCGGCTGACTGGGGCACCAAGAAGTCCGTCCGGATCGTCGCAGGCTCGTGACTCAGGGCGGACACATGACGCCTCCCATCCCGCTGACCATCGCTCTTGCGCCCCACCACGAGCCCGGGGCACTTGGTCGCGCCGGCGACCGGCGCCGGGCCCGCCGGTCCTGCTGGACGACCGAGGCGATGAGACAGGCGAAGGCGACAGCGGTGAACCATGCGCCCAGGGCTCCTTCGAGTCCCAACCAGAGGCACACAGCGAGCATCAGCCCCAGGAACGTCACGTACCCCCGACGCGCCTTCGACACGATCTACTCCTTCCGACGAGCTGCGCGGCCGGCCAAGGTGCTCACGGAGATGTTCAGCGAGCACAGACAGAAGAAAATCGCCCACCCCGCGGGCTCGCCGCTGCGCACCGCCCACCACAGCGTGGCCAACGCGCCCACGCCGAGGATCACCTGGAGCACCCGCCACGACATCACCTCCGACAGGACCTGCACCCGCCGGTCGCCGGCACGCTGCTGGGCCCGCCTGCGGATCCGCCCTGCCGCCGCTCGTGGACCGTCAGCGACACGGCGATCAGCACCGCGGCCATGGTGAGCCCGCTCAGAGCCCGCTCGAATGCGGTCAGCGGCGGCCACGTGCCCAACTGCGCCAGCACCAGGAGCGCCGCGCCGACGAGCATCGCGATCAGGTGCCCGTGCAGGGACCGGTCCGGTGTCATGGCCTCTCCTGTGGGCCGGTCTCTCCGCCGCGACGGGTGCCGGGAGACCAGAGGTTGCTCAGCAGCAGAGCGGCCACGCCGATCGCGGTCATCCACCAGTTCCACTCGCCCAGGACCAGACGCAGCCCCACGACGAGGGCCACGATGATCGCCGCTTGGATGAGCACCTGCTGCCATCGCCTCGACACGCTGCACTCCTTCTCGCCCATCGCCTTGCTTGCTCGCATCGTGCCACGAGGAAACCGGGGCTGTCTGACCCCTCAACGGCGAACCGTGGTGCAGCAAGCAGGGGCACGCCGCACTCGGCAGCAGGAGCAGGTCGCGGCCGCCGGGTCGGTGATGGTCTCGGGCGCAGAGGAGGTTGCCGTGAACCCGGTCGATGTGGAGCGGTTCTACGCCCACGTGCTCAAGGGCCCGACTCCCGATGCGTGCTGGTTGTGGCTGGGCGCGATCAGCGACGACGGGTACGGCCGGTCCTGGTTCAACACCCCGGCCGACCAGAAGGTCGTCTCCGCCCACCGCTTCGCCATGGCCACCGTCCACGGCGGACCGGAGGCGATCGAGGACCGGACCGCGCTGCACCGGTGCGACGTGCCGCTGTGCGTGCGCGCGTCGCTGCAGCCGACCACGCACCTGCTGCTGGGGACTGCCTCGGAGAACATGAAGGACCGGGCGCTCGAAGGACGGATGCCTTCGCCGAACGCCGCGTGGTGGCGCCGGCTCAGCCGAGCTGAACGTGCCGCCCGGTCCCGGCACCTGCGCGAGCAGCTCCAGCAGCACGGCTGGGACCAGGGCTTCATCCGCCAGCTGGTCCACGACGTCGGCCCGAACCACCCCCTGCTGTTCTGACAGCCCGAGCTCCTCATGCGCAGCCGGCGGCATCCCGCGGCGGGCGTCCATGGCTCGGGCGTGGGCGAGGCTCAAGTGCCCACCGGCGATGGCGGCCGTACCGAGGATCGGGCCGACGATGACCACCTCGTAGAACCCGACGACGGCCGAGATCGCCCCGCAAGCCCAGCAGAGAACCCCTGCGATCCAGCCCAACCAGAGGAAGGCCTTGGCCGACACCTCGTATTCGTAGGGCGGAGCCAGCGGCCCCGGGTCTCCTTCGAGCTCCAGCTTCCGGTGGCCCCGGCTGGCTCGGTGCAAGAAGTAGCCGCAGACGCCGGCGGCCGCGGCGCCCGAGTTCGTGGACGCGGCCGACGTGCTGTCCGATGACTACAGGGGCAAGCTCCTCGACGAGATCGCCACTGACGAGGAGAGCCCTGCCGTGGACGACGAGGAAGGGAGAGCGATAATGAGCGCGCGTACCTCTGGGAGGAGGAGCGAGACGATGACCGTTTCCGCTGAGCACATCGGGTCCACCGCGAAGGCCCTGAAGCTCGATCCGGACGTGCCGCGGAGGCTGACCGAGCCCTCGCAGCCCCGCACGGTCCCGGTCCGCCTGCACCTGCTGGGCAGCGAGCCGATCTACGTCTCGACGCAGGAGAGCGCCCGCGACCTGGAGCGCACCGACCGCGCCTACGACGCCGTCACGACGGTCACCGCCGCCTGACCGCCCACCGCCCCGCCGCCCACACCGGGCCGCGGGGCGGTGGACTTCCTCGGCACGACCCGCTTCGCCGCTGAGGCGAACATGCTCTCCGGGATGGGCCCGCTCCCGCTGGGCCGGCTCGGTTCCGACCTGGACGGCGAGGTTTGCCGTGGGCTGGCGGGCCCTGACGGCTTCAACGCCGAGGACGCGCTGAAGGTTCGCGCCTCCTATGGTTGCCCAGAACGTTTTGAGGCCATCGATCGGGCGATCCTCGGGCTCGAGCAACGAAGGCGGCCCGACGCGTCCCTGCTCCTGCAGGTTCTGTTGTCGCCGTTGGCACGCCTGCTACGGTGCGACCATCAGGCACCGGGCGAAGACGTCGCTCACCGCCTCCGACTCCCCGAGGAGCACCGTGCGATGAGCACCCCCACCTGGCAGACCCCCGAGATTCTCGCCGCCGCGGCCGGGCCCCAGGGCCCGCAGGTCCAGGCCGTCTTCGAGAAGGCGGCCGACATCGGGCTCGACGAGTCGCAGGCGCTGCGCAAGGCGTCCGAGCTCCACCAGAAGTTCGTCACCGACAACACCCCCGTCGAGGTCGACTACGACGCGCTCGGCCTGGCCGCGGTGAAGCTGGCCGTCAGCGCCGCGGCCGCCGCCGGACGCCAGAATCCTCTGGATCTCGTCCTGGGTTCTTGGCGGAACCTGTCCCAGGCGATCGCCACCGACCTGTTCCTGCAGATGCACCGGCACACCCGCCCCGATTCCACGCCGCCGTCCGGGGACGCCCTGGAGCACGCCGCCGCAGCCACCGCCACCAGCTTTCAGATGCCCGTGGCCCACGCCCTGATCGCCCTCGCCGCCCGGGACTTGATCGACGCCGACGGCTTCCCGCAGGACGCCTACGACTTCCTGACCACCCCGTGGAACTGGGCCTTCGGCGCCGCCCACCCCGACGACGACACCGGGGAGACGGTGAAGAGCTCATGAGCGAGGACCTGGCCGCCTGGGCGCAGACCCGTCCGCAGCCGCTCCCCGTGGTGCAGGTGCCGGCCGACGGGCGGATGACGCCGATCGAGCTGAGGGTCGTGCGCGAGGCCCTGGGCCTGTCGCGAGAGCAGCTCGCCGAGGCGCTGAACGTCGGTCTGCGCTCGGTCGACGACTGGGAGTCCGGCCGCCGGCCCATCCCCGACGGGGTGCGCGATGACGTCGAGCGGATCGAGGCGTACACCGCCGAGGTCGCCGACCAGCTGGCGGCTCACCTGCTCGAGCACGCCGGGCCCGACCCGGTTTTCGAGGTCTACGACCGCGACGCCGACATGCCGGGCCTCGACCTGCCGGGCGCACCCTTGCCGCCCACCGCCCGGTGGTGGCGGGCGGTCGCCTATCGGGTGGCCGAGGACGTGCCGGGCCTGCGGATCGTCGGGGCACCGAGGAGGACGTGATGGGCAAGCGCAAGGACTGATGGGCGCCGTGTGCGCTTCCCGGGCTCGCCCGCGCCCAGGCTCGGGCTGACGTGGGCGGTACGCGATAGCACGAACCGATCTTCCGATCCAGGCGCCACGACCCACGCCACCCGCAGATCTGGGAGAAGTACCTCGACTCGATGGTCCACATGTTCGAGATGCCTTGGGTGCAGAACTCCCCCCGCGAGGATCGGAGCACGGGCCGACGGCTCTGAAGCCTGTCCGTAGCATGTGACCCCCGAAGAACTCCGGGAACCTCGTCAGAGGCCCATTTCCACGAGCTTCCAAGCCCCCGCGACCACCACGCCGATGAACCAGTCGAGGGTCTCCTCGTCCGTCTCCAAACCGGCGAAGTGCATCTCGATCTGCGCCAGCGGCAGATCCGACAGGTCCATCAGCACCGCCACCGACGGCTCGTCGAGCTCCGGGCCCGGGGCGAAGACGATCACCTCGACCTCCACCGCCGGCGCCTCCAGCAGCCGATCCTCCCGCTTGGTCGCCTGAGCGAACGCACGCGCCTGCTCGTAGATCCGCGCCGGCAGCGCGAGGGTGTCGGAGTTCTCCGGCCAGCCGACGTAGAGGGTCGCCGCCCCCTCCCCCGTGTGCACCGCGCGCAACCGGTTCACGTCCGGGCGCCGGTCAGCCAGGTTCGACTTCTCGACGACCTCACCGGGCACCTGCAGCGCGTCCAGCACGTCGTCCGGATCGGGGTGCGGGTCGTGCTCGGAATCAGCCATGGTTCGAGTCTCCCCCGAAGACGACCCCGGCCGAGACCAGGGCTCTAGCCCTCGCCGAGGCTCGGATCGTCATCGAGCATCGATCATCACCTCGCCGTCGTGATGTCGCCAGCCGGCAGGTTGGTTGTCAGCGTCATCGCGCGGAGTGCCGGCACCCCGCAGGTCGGCGTCTCAGAGCCCGACCTGATCCACCCCGTACGTCGCCTGCTCGGCGGTGTACCCCTCGAACATCAGCTGCTCGATGAGGCCCCCGCGGGAGAAGCCGGAGAAGTCGAGGTAGTTCTGGGCGGCCTTCGCGGCCTGGGCGTTGTAGTCGATCGTGAGGCTGTCGACGGCCACGGTCGCGTCCTCGGTCGAGTAGTCCTCGAAGACCAGCTGATCGATGAGCCCGGACCGCGAGAACGCGGTGAAGTCGAGGTAGCTCTGGGCCGAGCGCACCGCGTTCTGCTGCGCCAGCGTCAACCCCGACTGGTCGGCCTTCGGCTCCGGAGCCGGCGGCTCCGGCTGCGCTGCCTCCTCGGCCTTCTCGGCGGCCTTGGCTTCCGCTTCGGCCTCTGCCGCTGCCTTGGCCTCGGCTTCCGCCTCCGCCTCCTCGGCGCGCTGCTCCGCTTCCGCGGCGCGCTCCTCGGCCTCCTGAGCCTTGGCCTCCGCATCGGCCACCCGTTGGTCCGCCTCGGAGGTGTCCTCGGTGACGGTGACTGTGGCCGTGGGGGTCGACGACGACGCCTCTTCGGCACCGCACCCGCTCAGCAGCAGCAGCGCGGCGAGGCCGCCCGAGGCCACCAGGGTCGGTGTGTTGATCTTCTGCATCGTGGATCTCCTTCTGGCGCACCCGAGGCTTTGGCGGGTCGACGTCAGGGCGTCGGCGGTGACGCCATCGACCACTCCCACGTGCGCGGTTCGCTTTCGTACATCGTCCCACAGGCTGCGTTCTCACGTCTCAGATGACCGACCGCACCACCCCCACCACCGCATCCAGTTCGACGCCGAGGGCTAGGCCGCCCGGCAGTACTTCCTCCAGCACATCAACGAGAACACCGTGTTCTTCCACGACCTGGAGGAGAAGCTCAATTACCTCGTCGACCACCGGATCCTCACCGGGCGACGCTCCGGCCGCCGGGTCGCTCTCGTCCACTCCCCCGGCGGCATGACGCAGAAGGTGGGTGACTTCCTGCCGATCGAGAAGCTGGAGGCCGAGTAGGAGTTCCTGGCCTACAACCACACCGACTACTGCTGCACCCTGCACTCCACCCACGCCGGCCCGCACCGCGGCTGCATCCTGCGCTGACCCGACCCTGTCCCCCGGGTTCTTCGGCCGGTTCTACACCGCCCAGGCCCGGACCCGGCCCTGAGCGCCTCGCCCGCATCACCCGGCTCGAAGCCCCAGTTCCCTCCTGAACGACCGCTCCACCGCTAGATTCTGATCAACAGCGCCTCTCCAGCGCACCCTGACCGGAAGGCCCCATGGGCGACAACGCGACCATCGAGACGATCTTCGAACTGATCTTCCTCCTCCCGTACCTGATCGGCCCCGCGCTGCTCGTCGCTCTGATCTCCGTCGCCGCCCCGGTCTTTCGTCGGCGGCAGCCGGTCAGCGCCGGGCGTCGGACCGCAGCGGTCATTTTCTCGCTGCTGTGCCTGTTCTGGGCGTTCCAGCTCATCGGCTGGGTCCTGGACCTCGGGGTCTACGGGATCGCGCTGATGACCGCATTGGTCGCCTCGGCGGCCGCTACCCTCATCCAGGTGGGCCGCGCACCTGCGGCCGGACCTCGCGGCAGCCTCCCGGCGCCCGGAGACGGGTAGGAGAGCCGCCATGGAACAGGAGACCGTCTGGGCGCTCGAGGCGCTGATGTTCGCCCTACCGCTGGTGGGCTACCCCGTGCTGATCATCGCCGCGCTCATCGTCGACGCCCCGATCCTGCGCCGGGAGGCGGTCACCGAACGCCGGCGGACCGCGGCGACCGTGCTGGCGATCCTCTCGCTCATCGCCGCGGCGCCGCTGCTGCTCATGGCCTGGTTCCTGGGCGTCTTCGGGCTGCTGCTGCTCGGCGGGCTGACCATCCCGGCAGTGCTCACTCTGGTGCGCCTGCGCCGGCTGCCCCACACACCTCCGACACCCTGACCGAAAGACCTCGTCGTGGAGAACATCCCCCTGATCCTGTTCGGCGCCGGCTACTTCATCATTGGTCTGGGCATCCCCGCCGGGATGATCGTGGCCCAGCTGACCCTCATCTGGCCGATCATGCGTGGGGTCCGCCCCGTAGACCCCGGCCGGCGCACCGCCGCCGGAGTGATCGCCCTGGTGTCCGTGCTCTCCGTCCTCCCGATGATCCCCGCCGCGCTGTCCGGCGCGCTCTTCGCCGTGGCGATCGTGGGGGTGCTCGCGGTCGTCTCCGCCTTCACCCTCTTCCAGCTGCACCGCACCAGCCCTGCGCTTCCTATGCGGGGCACCGGTGGATACTGACCCGCCGCTCGAAGCGTCCCCGCTGCTGGGACCGGGAATCCTCACGATCGTCCTGCTCTCTCTGGCCGGGACCGCGGGCCCGGTGCTGCGTGGACACGAGGTGCTCCCCTCCCGTATTCGGGTGGCACGACTCGTTTGGGTCGCAGTGCTCCTCGCCGCGGTGCCCGTCGTGCTCACCGAGACGGCCGGCGGCCTGCACGGGTTCATCATCGTCGTCGGCCTCGTCTTCGTGGCCGCTGCCACGCTTCTGCGAGCGCGTCGTGCAGCATTCTGAACAGCCGGAAGGGCGTGACCGCCGAAAGGTGGAGCGCGTTCCGCCGCCACCGGCCCGCCAGGACAGCGACAAGATCTTCGTCGTGTTCATCGTGGCGGTGCTGGCGCTGGTCACCATGGCCATGGTAGAGGTCCAATTCATTGCCCTGATCCACGAGGGTGCCACCAACGCCTGCGTCTCCCCTCCCGCCGGCTTCGGCACCCTGTATCCCACCGGCACCGCCGAGTTCTCGGTCCTTCCGCCACGCCTGATCTGTCACTACCGGGTGCGCGCCGACCCGGGGACCACGGTGGCGGACGACATGTACGGCGGTGGCACGACGGCTTTCTGGGTCTGCACCACGGTGCTCGTCGCGTGTGCTGCCAGCGGGTTCATCCTGCGCCGAGGTGCGAACCGATGACCCGTCGACGCATCTTCAAGGAGGACGCCTGGAGCTCCCTGGCCCCGCACCAGAAGGGCCTGCTCATCGGGCTCGGGATCGGTGTGGCCCTCTGGGCGTTCACCGGGACGCTGTCGTGGATCGCCGCCGGCGTCGGACTCGGTTCTGGCCTTGGACTTCTCCTGGGCCGGCGCCGGGCGCACAACCAGAGGCCGGCCCCCACGCCTGTCCTGAGACTGCCCACGACCCCACCGCCGCGTCGCACGCCCTCGCCCCGGGTGCTGACCGAGGACCAGCGCGAGTCCAGCCTGTACGCGGCCGCCTGGTTCAACGGCACCCGGATGGCCGAAGGCAGGACCGACCGCGCCGGGGCGCTGAAACACATGCGAGAGACCATCGGCGGCTTTCCGCCCGAGCGCTACGAGACCCAGCTGGACGCTACCCTGTCCGGCATCGAGGAGGCCAAGGCCAGGGTGGCCGCTCGCCGCGCCAAGGACATCGCCGAGGCCCGTCTGCTGGATGCGCTCAACGCCGTCTTCGAGCTGCACTACTTCAACTGCCGGTTCTCCGGCCACATCGGGGAGTACGGGCTGGGTCCGATCAACCTCTCTGAGGCGTTGGGAGACCTGTTCGACCGCGAGCAGATCGACGAGGCGGTCAAGCGCTCCGACGCCCTCATCGGAGAAGGCTGGAGCTGCGCGTACTACCCCGACGACAACGGCCGGCAGGTCCAGCAGCTGCGCGAGCACCACCCCGGCTTCACCGACGCCCACCTCCACCAGGCCGCCGACTGGGGCTACTTCATGAATCGATGACCCGGTCGCTCGCCGGGGCGCGTCCGCACACCTGGACGCCATGACGACCCGGACGCCCGCCGCGCCCGACTACCCGCTGATCCGCCCCGACCAGCTCGGCGACCCCGCCCGGGTCCTCTACTCCCAGCTGGGGCGTCCCGTATCCCGCCGCGCGGCACCGAGCTGCGCGGAGGACTACCCCGAACTCGTCACAGAGCTGGTCGACGCCGGCCTGGGCACCACCGACTGGCAGGGGCGCCTGGAGCACGTCGCGATCCACACGCACTGCACCCGTGCCACCGGCCCCGTGGACGTCCTGGTCGTCGTTCGCCAGGCCGACCTGTCCGACCCCGGCCACCGCGGCACCCTGATTGCAGCCATCGAAGGCGCGACCACGAGGTGGCGCACCGACCGCGCGGTGCCGGAACTGACGATCCGCGCACCACGCCACGGCCACCGACTCCTCCCACTCCACCTGCCAGCTGTTCACCGCCGACGTCGTGCTGCCGCAGCTGCTCGAGGCCCGCGACGCGACCTCCCTGTGGGGCGTGACGTGGCAGCGGGAACGCGGGGACTTCGGCGTGCCGATCTGCTCATCGTTGGCGGTCCGTTTCCACGCGCGGCTGATACGGAGAGTCGAGTGGTCGTCGGCTGTTGTGACATCGACTGGGCGCAGGGCCGTGGCTCCGGCGTAGCGCAGCCCCGAGTGGGCCAGCAGGTGGATCAAGCCTGACCAGCGCGGATCGATGCTCTCCGCGATGGTGCGCACCTCTTGCTTGCGATGGCGATGACAAGAGCCCCGCCGTCGACAGGATTCTTATTCCTGTCAACGACGGGGCTGCCGTCTTCGGCCTGACCGGGCCGTTCTCTGTGCGCGAGGGGGGACTTGAACCCCCACCCTCTAATACGAGGACTAGCACCTCAAGCTAGCGCGTCTGCCTATTCCGCCACCCGCGCGAGTGGATCCAGGTGGAACGTCGTGCCGTTTCCGGCCGCTCTCCCTGAACGCAACAGAAAATAAGTTACCACATGCGGGCCCGCGGTTCACATCGGCGCGGCTCCCGGGCCGCCGGCGGGGCGGCGCCGAAAAAAAAGATGAAAACTCGTCGGTAGGTGCGTTCCCGGCTTCCGCCACGACCCGGCATGCGGTTGAATGTGTCCTGAGCATCTCCTGGATTGTCCAGCTGACCTGGGACGATGCTCGCTCGGGAGAAGCGTCCGAGCCGCCGGGGTGCCCCCGTCCCCGCCGGCGACGCAGGCTCTCGGGGTGGCCGGGGACCCCCCTCACCTGTGCCGGCGGCGGCCGCCGCCGCCCCGTGCTCCCACGGGCCCACGGTGGCCGCCGCCTCTCCCGCGCGGCGCCGCCGGCCACGCTGGCCGCCGGTGCCGCGCGGGACTTCACAGCACGGAGCGGTAGACCTCCACGGTCCGCTCGGCGATGGACTCCCACGCGAAGTGCTCCTCGGCGCGGCGCCGGCCGGCGGCGCCCATCGCCCGGGCGCGCTCCGGGTCGGAGACCACCTCGGTCAGTGCGGCCGCGAAGTCGGCCACGAACTTCTCCGGGTCCACCGGAGTGCCGGTGCCGTCCTGGGCCTGCTCGATCTCGACCAGCCGCCCGGTCTCGCCGTCGACGACGACCTCGGGGATGCCGCCCGTGGCGGAGGCGACCACGGCGGTGCCGCAGGCCATGGCCTCGAGGTTGACGATCCCGAGCGGCTCGTAGACGGACGGGCAGGCGAACGCCGTGGCCCCGGAGAGGATCTGGACGATCTCGCGGCGCGGCAGCATCTTCTCGATGAGCACCACCCCGGACCGGGTGGCCCTGAGGTCGTCGATGAGCGCGTTGACCTCGGCGCCGAGCTCCGGGGTGTCGGCGGCGCCGGCACACAGCACCAGCTGCACGTCCTCGGGCAGCCGGGCCGCGGCGCGCAGCAGGAACGGCACGCCCTTCTGCCGGGTGACGCGGCCCACGAACGCCACGGAGGGCCTGGCGGGGTCGATGCCGTAGGACTCGAGCACGTCGGTGTTCTCATCGCGCACCCACTGGCTGACGTCGATGCCGTTGTGCACGGTCCGGACCCGGTCGGGATCGACGTCCGGGTAGGACCGCAGGATGTCCTGGCGCATCCCGTCGGAGACGGCGATGATCGCCGCGGCCGACTCGTAGGCGGTCTTCTCCACGAAGGAGGACACCGCGTACCCGCCGCCGAGCTGCTCGGCCTTCCAGGGCCGCAGGGGCTCCAGGGAGTGGGCGGAGAGCACGTGCGGGATGCCGTGCATCAGCGATGCGAGGTGCCCGGCCATGTTGGCGTACCAGGTGTGGGAGTGCACCAGGTCGGCGCCGGCGATGTCGCCGACCATGGCGAGGTCCACCCCCAGCGTCTGGATCGCCGCGTTGGCGTCGGCCAGTTCCGCGGGCACGGGGTACGCCTGGACCTCGACGCCGTTGACCCGTGGTTCACGCGGAGCGCCGAAGCACCGCACCCTCAGGTCGACGAGCGGGGCCAGGACCCGCGAGAGCTCGGACACGTGGACTCCGGCGCCGCCGTAGATCTCGGGCGGGAACTCCTTGGACAAGATATCTGCTCGCACGGTTCCGAGCGTACTGCAGGAACACCCCGCCGCCACGGGGAACCTGCCGCCGGGGACGCCACGCCGTGCGCGGGGTGACACATCCCGACTCCTGTGCGGTCGGTCACCCCCCTTCGCGGCTGTTAAGACACAATGAAGGCGCCTGTCGAGTGGTTCCGCGCCGCGAGGCGGAGTTGTTGCGCCCGATTGCCGAAGAAGTCAGAGAGGTTCCCATGCCGCACCGTAAGAAGGTACTCGCGATCGTCCTGGCCGGAGGCGAGGGCAAGCGCCTGATGCCGCTCACCGAGGACCGGGCCAAGCCCGCGGTGCCCTTCGCGGGCGGCTACCGGCTCATCGACTTCGCGCTGTCCAACATCGTGAACTCGGGCTACCTCCAGGTCGTGGTGCTCACCCAGTACAAGTCCCACTCCCTGGACCAGCACGTCTCGCAGACCTGGCGCCTGTCCACCCAGCTGGGCAACTACGTGGCGACCGTCCCGGCGCAGCAGCGACGGGGCAAGGAGTGGTTCCTGGGCTCCGCCAACGCCATCTTCCAGTCGATGAACCTCATCGACGACGCGAAGCCCGACATCGTGGTGGTGGTCGGCGCCGACCACGTGTACCGGATGGACTTCTCGGCGATGGTCGACTTCCACATCGAGTCCGGGGCCCGCGCCACCGTGGCCGGCGTGCGCCAGCCGATGGAGATGGTGACGTCCTTCGGCGTGATCGAGACGGACCCCGACGACGTCACCAGGATCACCCGGTTCGTCGAGAAGCCCGAGAGCACCGCGCCCCTCCCGGACGACCCCAACGCGTTCTTCGCGTCGATGGGCAACTACGTCTTCGACACCGACGCGCTCATCGAGGCCCTGCGGGCCGACGAGTCGAAGGAGGGCACCAGCCACGACATGGGCGGCGACATCATGCCCTGGTTCGCGGACCGCGGCGAGGCGGCCGTCTACGACTTCACGAACAACGACGTCCCGGGCTCCACCGAGCGGGACCGGCAGTACTGGCGGGACGTCGGCACCCTGGACTCGTACTACGACTCCCACATGGACCTGATCCGCCCGCTGCCGGTGTTCAACCTGTACAACTACGCCTGGCCGCTCTACACCCACGAGATCCAGGCGCCGCCGGCCAAGCTGGTGCGCGGCCCGCGGGGCGAGGGCGGGATCGCCACGGACTCCATCCTCTCTCGCGGCGTCCTCGTCACGGGCGGGCGCGTGAGCGAGTCGATCCTCTCCCCCAAGGTCCTCGTGCACAACGACGCCACCGTCAACCAGTCCATCCTGCTGCCCAACGTGGAGGTCGGCGAGGGCGCCGTCGTGGAGCGGTGCATCCTCGACAAGAACGTGGTGGTGCCCCCCGGTGTGAAGGTCGGGGTGGACGCGGAGCAGGACCGGGCCCGGGGCCTGACGGTGACGCCCTCCGGGCTCACGGTGGCCCCGAAGAACTTCCGCTTCGAGAGCTGACCGCTCCGGCCCCCGAAAGCCGGCGTTCGACGGCGTCACCGCACCGCGTCCCCCGTGGTGCGGTGACGCCGTCTCTTCGCGGCCCGTCACATCCCGGGCGCCGAGAGCACCGAGGCCGCACACTTCCGGGGACACGGCCCGCACCAGCGGACCAGAACGAGGGACAGGAATCGATCCCGGTCCGGGCACCCGAATTCACCGGAACGGCGTCCCCCCAGGTCAGAGGCACAGCATCCGCCATCGACAGCACGGGGGACAGCGCAGATCCGAGGCACTTCTGCCTACATGCAATGTCATGTGATTTCCCTACGGTGAGAACCGATCCAGAACACCGTCTCTCACCCCTCGGAGATCACCATGAACCCCTCCCTCCGCCGAGCGCTGCTCGTCGCCCCCACCGCCACCGCCCTGACCTTCTGCGGCTTCACGGGTGCTCTTGCCACCGATCTGGGCCCCGGACCCGGACAGCGGATCGTACCGGCCTCCGCCTCCGCAGCGCCGGCCCCGTGGACGACGACGGCTGCAGGCAACGGCACCCAGGGCAACGGCGGCCAGGGCTCCGACGGCGCCACTCCCGGCAACGGCCACAACGGCAACGGCACCCAGGGCAACGACGGCCAGGGCTCCGACGGCGCCACTCCCGGCAACGGCCACAACGGCAACGGCACCCAGGGCAACGACGGCCAGGGCTCCGACGGCGCCACTCCCGGCAACGGCCACAACGGCAACGGCACCCAGGGCAACGACGGCCAGGGCTCCGACGGCGCCACTCCCGGCAACGGCCACAACGGCAACGGCACCCAGGGCAACGGCGGCCAGGGCTCCGACGGCGCCACTCCCGGCAACGGCCACAACGGCAACGGCACCCAGGGCTCCGTCGGCACCGACCCCGGTGAGGGACACCACGGCACCGATGGGCACGATTCCGACGGCACGGCCCCCGGCACCGACCACGAGGGCTCCGACGGACAGGGCAACGACGGTCAGGACACCGGTGGAGCGACCCCTGACGACGGAGGCCACGGCAACAACGGCCAGGGCAACGACGGCGCCACTCCCGGCAACGGCCACAACGGCAACGGCACCCAAGGCTCCGACCGCACCCACCCCGGTGAGGGACACCACAGCACCCATGGGCACGATTCCGACGGCACTGCCCCCGGTACCGACCACGAGGGCTCCCACGGACAGGGCAACGACGGCCAGGGCAACGACGGCCAGGACGACGGTGGCCGGGGCTCAGAAGGTGCCACGCCCGGCAGCGGCACCAACGGACCCGTGTCTGCGCCCCTCCCGCCGGACCGGGATACCGTCCCTGCGCCGACCCCCCTCGCCCCGTTGCCGACCCCCACGTCTCCCGGCGTCGAGGACTCCGGCCCCCGGTCGCCGAGGCCGGTGCACCCTGTAGTGCCGGCGGACGCGGACCTGCGTCCGGCCGGCTCGGTCCGTGCCCACGTGGTCCCGCCGGCGCACCAGGAGACCGCCGATGACCGGCCCTCGGCCGCACCGGGCGTCCCGGTCGCAGCCACCGCCGCCACGAGCTCGCCGGCGACCGGTCTCGCGCTGTCCGTCTCCGACCCCGTCCGGGTTCCGGCTGCCCAGCCGGACTCCTTGGCCTACACGGGCGTGCCCGGCGGCGTGCTGCCGGCGGGTGGGCTCGGCGCGCTGCTCCTCGTGCTGGGTGCGGCCCTGCGCCGCAGGCGGGCCTGAGGCGGCACCGTGCCGTCGATCCCGGACACCGCCCTCCGCGGTCCGGACGCACGCGTCCGGACCGCAGGCCTCCGTGCCGCGGGAGGACGTCGCCGCGCCGTAGGACCGGTCGTGCTGATGGCCTTGGGGATGGCGCTGCTGCTCGTGCCGGTGTGGCATCTGTGGGGGACGGACCTCGTGGCCGCACAGGCCCAGGAACGGGCGGTGCTGGCGATGAGCGACCGGCTCGAGCAGGCGGGATCCGCCCCCGGGACGGAGGCCGGCGGCGGCGGAGCAGGGACGCCCCCGGTGACGGCGCGGCCACCGTACGGGCAGCTGATCGGCCTCGTCTACGTCCCGCGGTTCGGTGACGACTACGCCCGGCCCCTGGCGGAGGGAACGGACCCCGGCGTGCTCGACACCCTGGGACTGGGGCACTACCCGTCCACCGCGATGCCGGGCGAACCCGGCAACTTCGCGATCGCCGGCCACCGGCAGTCCAAGGGGAAGGCGCTCGACCTGGTGCACACCCTGCGGCCCGGCGACCGCATCCACGTGCGCACGGCCGAGGCCTACTACACGTACTCCTACCGGAGCGGCGAGGTGGTGGCCCCGGACGAGACACGTGTCCTGGCCCCCGCTGCCGGTGCCGGAAGCCGGATCCTCACGCTCACCACGTGCCACCCGCGCTGGGGAGCCACCGAGCGCTTCGTCGGCCGCGCCGAGCTGACGTCCTGGCGCCCGGCGTCCGCCGGCCCTCCGGCCGAGATCGCCGCGGCGGTGGCCGGGGACCGGGTCCGAGGGGAGCCCGCCGGGCACCGCGTCAGGCGGTCTGGGTGACCTCGACCTGGACCTGCAGCCCCGAGGTGCCCCCGCCCCCGGTGACCATGCCCTTCAGCGGGGTGACGTCGGTGTAGTCGCGGCCGCGGGCCACCGTGACGTGGAAGTCGGTGAGCTGCGTGTGGTTGGTCGGGTCGTAGGCGTACCAGCGGTCGTTCCACCACTCGACCCACGCGTGGGACTCCCCCGGCACGGTCGTGCCGATGCCCGCCTCGTAGTCCGGGTGCAGGTAGCCGGAGACGTAGCGGGCGGGGATGCCGATGTGCCGCATCATGCCGAGGGCCACGTGCGCGAGGTCTTGGCACACGCCCTTGGCCTCCCGCCAGGCGGCCTCCGCGTCCGTGTGGACGCCGGTGACCCCCGGGACGTACTGCATGTGCGTGGCGATGCCGCGGAAGATCGCGGCGGCCGCCGCCGCCGGATCGGCGGCCTCGCGGCGGATCTCCTCGGCGATCTTCTCGAGCTCGGGCCCCAGCCGGGTGAGCGGGGTCTGCGGCACGAAGTCGGAGACCGCGTCCAGGACCTCGGGGGTGGCCAGCTCCTCCCAGCTCAGCCCGTCCGCGACCTCGTCGCCGGGGCGCCGGTGCACCTCCACCGTGGCCGAGGAGCGGACCTCCAGGTGCCGGTGCCGGCCCTGGATGTCGAAGGCCGCGACCCGGGTGCCCCAGTAGTCCCGGTAGTTGCTGACCGTGGCGATCCCCGGGCTCAGCGTGAGCTCCGCCTCGAGCACGACCTGCTCGTCGTCCGTGAGGGGGGTCATCCGGGCCTCGTTGTAGGACTTGGAGACGTTGTCGTTGTAGTCGTAGCGGGTGACGTGGTCGATCTTGAGCCGGGTCACAGCATGCCTCCGAACCAGGACGCCTCGACGGCGTGCGAGAAGTACTTGGTGCTCACGGCCTCCGACGCGTTGGCGCACGCGGCCTGGACGTTGTTCAGGTGCTCGGGCAGCACCGCGATGAGGTCCAGCGCGTGGTGGAACTCCAGGGACGTGCGGGCCTCGCCGATGATGCGGCGGGCGTCGTCCTTGAAGCCGACCCGTTGCAGACCGGGCTCCAGGCCCACGAGGATCTCCTCCGCCGTGGTGAGGGCGTGCAGGATCGAGCGCGGGAAGAGCCGGTCCAGGAGCAGGAACTCGGTCGCGGACTCGTCGCTGAACGTGCCGTACCGGGTGCGCAGGAAGGCCTCGTACCCGCCGGCGCAGTGCAGGATCGACACCCACGACATGCCGGACGTGGACGTCGACCGGGTCCACAGCAGCCGGGACGTCATGTCGGCCCGCTCGATCGCCGCGCCCAGGGACAGGAACATCCAGGACTCGTCGTGGGACATGGTCATCTGGATCTGTCCCCGCACGGTCGCCATCCGCTCGATGGTCCAGTGGCAGACGCGGAAGGTGCCGACGACGTCGCGGCGGTGCTGGCCCAGTCCGTAGTAGGTGGAGTTCAGCGACTCCCACATGGCCGAGGACACGGTCTCCCGGGCGCGGCGGGCGTTCTCGCGGGCGGCGTGCAGGGAGCCCGAGATGGAGGTCAGGCAGTCCTTGTTCCACGCGAGCTCGTGGATCAGCGACCGGACGCTGTGGTCGCCGTCCCCGGGCTCCACGCCCATCACCGCCATGATGCGGCGCACCTCGGCCTCCTGCTCGCCCACGGGCAGCTGCGTGATGCGCTCCAGGTGCACGTCGAGGATCCGCGCGACCCCGTCGGCCCGTTCCACGTAGCGGCCGATCCAGAACAGGGACTCGGCAATACGGCTCAGCATGTGGGCCCCTCTCCGGTGCGGGTCGCGTCGGTGGTGGATGCGGTGGTGGACGGGGCCGTGCTCCCGGCGGCGCGGGGAGCAGTCACGGCCTGCTGCTGCTGCTGCTGCTGTCCGGTGTCGCCCTCGTCCTGCCAGGACGCGGAGACCGGCCACGTGTGCACCGAGGAGTCGACGTCCTGGGGCGGGGCCTGGCCGGGGTCGAGGTCCTGGGTCTGCGGCTGGCCGAGCACCCAGGTGTCCTTCGAGCCGCCGCCCTGCGAGGAGTTGACGATCAGCGATCCCTTCTGCATGGCCACGCGGGTCAGCCCGCCGGGCAGCACGTAGACCTCGTCGCCGCTGTTCACCGCGAAGGGCCGCAGGTCCACGTGCCGGGGGCTGAACCCGCCCTCCGCGAAGGTGGGCACCGTGGACAGCTGCAGCACCGGCTGGGCGATCCACCCGCGCGGGTCCGCGAGCACCTTCGCCCGCAGCTCCTGGAGCTCCGCCTCGGTGGCCTGGGGGCCGATCACCAGCCCCTTGCCGCCGGAGCCGTCCACGGGCTTGACCACGAGGTCCTCCAGGTGCTCGAGGACGTACGCCCGGGCGTCGTCCTCCTCGAGCCGGTAGGTGTCCACGTTGGGCAGCACCGGCTCCTCGTCGAGGTAGTACCGGATGAGGTCGGGGACGTAGGAGTAGGTGAGCTTGTCGTCGGCCACGCCGTTGCCGATCGCGTTGGCGATGGTCACGTTGCCGGCCCGTGCCGCGTTGACCAGCCCCGAGCAGCCCAGCGCGGAGTCCGAGCGGAAGTGCAGCGGGTCGACGAACTCGTCGTCGATGCGCTTGTAGATCACGTCCACGCGCTGCTCGCCGTCGGTGGTCCGCATGTAGACCTTGTCGCCGCGGACCACGAGGTCGCGGCCCTCCACGAGCTCCACCCCCATGAGCCCGGCCAGCAGGGTGTGCTCGAAGTAGGCCGAGTTGAACACCCCCGGGGTGAGGACCACCACCGTGGGGTCCTCCGCCGCCTCCGGGGCCGTCGCCCGCAGCGCCTTGTACAGGTGCCGGGGATAGGCCTCCACGGCGCGGATCGGCTGCGACATGAACGCCTCCGGCAGGCCCTTGGTCATGGCCCGCCGGTTCTCGATCACGTAGGAGACCCCGGAGGGCACGCGCACGTTGTCCTCGAGGACCCGGAACACGCCCGCCTGGTCCCGGACCACGTCGATGCCCGCCACGTGGATCCGCACCCCGCCCGGGGGCCGGAAGCCCCACACGGCCCGGTGGAAGTGGGCCGAGGAGGTGATCAGCGCCTTCGGCACGATCCCGTCGGCCACCACCCGCTGCTCCCCGTAGACGTCGTCGAGGAAGCACTCCAGGGCGCGGACCCGCTGCTTGACCCCGCGCTCGATGACGTCCCACTCACCGGCGGTGATCACCCGCGGCACGATGTCCAGCGGGAAGGGCCGCTCCTCCCCCGCGAAGTCGAAGGTCACCCCCCGGTCCAGGAAGGACCGGGCCATGGAGTCGGCGCGGGTGTTGACGTCGCTGAGCGAGAGGTCGTCCAGCACCCCGCCCACCTGGTCGTAGCCGGGCCGGATCCCCTGGTCCGCCGTGAACATCTCGTCGTAGGCCGCCGCCACGGCCATGTCGGTGGCGTAGTTCTCGAACAGGTCGGACATGTCGGGCGATCACAGGCCTTTCGGGGTCGTGACGGGCAGGACGTGCTGTACGTGCTGTACGTGCAGTGTGGACGCGCCGTGTTTCGCAGCGGTAACCCGGATGCCGAGGTCCCTCCCGATTGTGCCACGCGCGGTGCGCCGGACGGCGGGAGGACGTGCCCCTACGATGGGAGGGCGTGTCCGCCCGGAGGCGGGCACGCGGCCGCGTCCGCCACCTGGACACGGAGGATTCGACGGAAGGACGCGATGGACGCCCCGGACCCCCAGCACCGTGTCACGGTGGTCGTGGCCACCCGCAACCGCCGGGAGGAGCTCGTGGCGCACCTGGGCCGGCACGAGGGGCCCGTCATCGTCGTGGACAACGCCTCCACGGACGGCTCCGCGGAGGCGGTGCGCGCCGCCCACCCGCGGGTGCAGGTGGTCGAGCTGCCCCGCAACGTCGGGGCCGTGGCCCGGACCGTGGGCGTCCGGATCGCCCGCACGCCCTACGTGGCCTTCGCCGACGACGACTCGTGGTGGGCGCCCGGGGCGCTCGCCCGCGCCGCGGCCGTCTTCGACGCCCACCCCCGGCTGGGCCTGGTCGCCGGGTCCATCGCCGTGGGCCCCGAGGAGCGCCCGGATCCCCTCAACGCCGTGCTCGCGGCGTCCCCGCTGGGCATCCCGACCGGCTCGCCCGGCCCGGCGCTGCTCGGCTTCGTGGGCTGCGGGGCGATCGTGCGGCGCTCGGCGTTCCTGGCGGCCGGCGGCTTCGACGACGTCGTGCGCTTCCCCGGTGAGGAGGAGCGCCTCGCCCTCGACCTGTTCGACGCCGGGTGGCGGCTGTCCTACGTCCCGGAGATCCGCGCCCACCACCACCCCTCGCCGCGGCGGGGCTCGGACGGCCGCCGGCAGGCCGAGCTCGTCCGCAGCCGCCTGCTGACCGCGCTGATGCGCCGTCCCCTGCGGGTGGTGGCGCACGAGGCGCTGGGCGCCCTGCGCGGGGGCCGCACCGGGCGCCGCGGGCTGCTCGGCGCCCTCCCCCGCGTGCCGGCCGCGCTGCGCGCCCGGCACCGGGTGTCCCCGACCACGGAGGCCGCGCTCGCCCTGCTGCACGGCCCCACCGACCCGACCGCACCCGAGGAGAGCCCGTGACCGACACCGCTTCCACCCCCGCGCCCGCCCCCGACGAGCGCGTGGCGGTCGTGATGATCACCCACAACCGCCGGGACGAGGCCCTGCTGGCCCTGGCCCGGCTGCGGGAGCTCCCCGAACGACCGCACGTGGTGGTCGTCGACAACGGCTCCGAGGACGGCACCGCGGACGCGGTCCGGGCGCGCCACCCCTGGGCGGAGCTCGTCGCGAGCCCCGTCAACCTCGGCGCCGTGGGCCGCAACGTGGCCCTGGAGCGCGTGCACACACCGTTCGTGGCCTTCTGCGACGACGACACGTGGTGGGAGCCCGGGTCCCTGCGCCGGGCGGCCGACGCGCTGGAGGCCCACCCGCGGCTGGGCGTGGTCACGGGGAAGATCCTGGTGGAGCCCGGGTCCCGCGAGGACGCGATCAACGCGGAGCTGCTCCACTCGCCCGTCGAGGGCCCCACGTGGCTGCCCGGCCCCGCCCTGGGCAGCTTCCTGGCGGGGGCGTCCGTGGTCCGCCGGACGGCCTTCCTCGAGGTGGGCGGGTTCAGCGAGCGGCTGTGGCTCGGCGGCGAGGAGGAGCTGCTGGCCGCGGATCTCGCGACCGCGGGCTGGGAGCTCGTGCACCTGCCCGACGTGGTCGTCCACCACCAGGCCTCGACGGTCCGGGACCCGCACCTGCGGCGCCGCCACGGGCTGCGCAACACGCTGTGGTTCATCTGGCTGCGTCGGCCGCTGCGCGCGGCCCTGCGCCGAACCCGGGACGTCGTGGGCGCGGCCCCCCGGGACCGGGTCACGGCCCTGGCCCTGCTCGACGCCCTGCGCGGGGCGCCGTGGGTGCTGCGCGAGCGGCGCCCCCTGCCCGAGCGCGTCGAGCGGCGGTTCCTGGCCCTGGAGGAGTCGCAGCGCAGCAGCGCAGCCCGGCGCTACGTCAGCTGACCGGACCGCCGCGGCCGGCGGCGGGCCGGTCAGCGGGAGCGCACGGCGGCGCCCGGCTGGGGCAGGCCCGCCCCCTCGCGGAACCACTCGACCGTGTGCGCCAGCCCCTCCGTCCACGGGACCTCCGGGGCCCAGCCGAGGACCTCGGTCGCGAGCGTGGTGTCCGGGCGGCGCACCATGGGGTCGTCGACAGGACGCTCGACGAACTCCAGGCCCGAGGAGGAGCCGGTCGCCGCGATGACGTCGCGGGCGATCTGCAGCACGGACAGCTCGTGCGGGTTGCCGATGTTCATGGGGCCGCTGTGCCCGCTGCCGGCCAGGGCCAGAATGCCGCGGACGAGGTCGGAGACGTAGCAGACGGAGCGGGTCTGGGCGCCGTCCCCGGCCACGGTGAGCGGCTCCCCCGCCAGGGCCTGGCGGATGAACGTGGGGATCGCACGGCCGTCGAAGGGCCGCATCCGGGGGCCGAAGGTGTTGAAGATCCGCACGATCGCGGTGTCCACCCCGTGCTCGGCGCGGTAGGCGACGGTCAGGGCCTCGGCGAAGCGCTTGGCCTCGTCGTAGACCCCTCGCGGGCCCACCGGGTTGACGTGGCCCCAGTAGCTCTCGGGCTGCGGGTGGACCTGCGGGTCGCCGTACACCTCGGACGTTGAGGCCAGCACGAACCGGGCCCCCTTGTCCTTGGCGAGCCCCAGGGCGTGGTGGGTGCCGATCGAGCCGACCTTCAGGGTGTGGATGGGCAGCTTCAGGTAGTCGATCGGGGACGCCGGGGACGCGAAGTGCAGCACGAGGTCCACGTCCCCGGGGACGTGCACGTAGTCGGTGACGTCGCACTGGACGAGCCGGAACCCGGGATCCCCCACGAGGTGCTCGATGTTGGCCGCGGAGCCCGTGAGGAAGTTGTCGAGGCAGACCACCTCCACCTCCCGGCGGCGCAGCTCGGTGCACAGGTGGCTGCCCAGGAAGCCGGCCCCGCCGGTGACGACGGCGCGGCGGATCGGACGGGCGGCGCCCGCGGTGGCGGTCGCGTCGGTCGTGGGGTTCACGGTGCTCCTCTGGGTCGAAGGACGGGGATCGGTGGGCAGGTCTCGGGAGACCGGGAGGACGGGGTGGCCGGGCGGGCGGTCGTCAGGTGCGGGAGGCGCCCAGCTGGGCCCGGGCCGCGGTCAGCACCTCCGCCGGGGTGACGGCGGCGAGCCGGGCGTCGAGGCGGTCCGCGTGGGGGTCGCCCCACGACCGGGCGGCCGGGTCGCCGTGCCACAGCACGGTGTGCAGACCGGGGTCCACGGCGGGCCCCCACCACGCGGGCGGCGTGGGGCCGAAGAGCACCACGGAGCGCACGGCCAGGGCGGTGGCCACGTGGGCCACGCCGGTGTCGGCGCTGAGCACCACGGCGGCCGCACCGACGGTGCGGGCCAGGCCGTCCAGGTCCAGCGCACCGCACCGGTTCTCCGCGGCGTCGATCCCGGCGACGACGGCGGCGGCGAGCTCCGCCTCGGCCGGGGAGCCGGTCACCACGATCCGGTGCCCGTCCGCGGCCAGGGCCGCGGCGACCTCCCGCCAGCGCTCGGCGGGCCAGCGCCGTGCGGCGGAGGCGGCGCCCGGGTGGATCAGCACGGGAGCGTCCCCGGGGGCCGGTCGGTGGGGGCGCAGGCGCAGGTCCTCGGGGCCGCACGGGCCCCCGGCCCCGGTGACCAGGCGGCACCAGCGGTGCACCTCGTGCTCGTCCCGCCGCCACGCCGGGCCGTCGTGGCCGGCCTCCGGCGCGGCGAAGCCGACGAGCCGCTCGGGCCGGGAGGCCAGGAGCAGCTCGTGGCTGCGCGGCCCGCGCCCGTGCAGGTTCACGGCCACGTGGCCGCCGGCGGTGGGCGGCAGCGGCACGAGCCCGGGGACCGGGAGCACGCCGTCCACCACGCCGAGCCCGGCCAGCCACGCGCCCACCGCGGACGGCGCCGCGAGCACGAGCCGGTGCCCGGGCAGCATCCGGCGCACGCCCCGCAGCGGGGCCACGGCCGTCAGGGCGTCCCCGAGCCCGAGCGCCCGCAGCACGAGCACGTCGCCCGGGCCGACCGTCGCCGGGTCCACGGTCCACCGGCCCGGCTCCGTCCCGGCGGGAGGAGCGGCCGCGGCGGTGGCCGGCTCAGCGCTCACGGCCGGCCTTCTGCAGGATCGCGGTGGTCGAGCGCCCCGACAGGTAGGGCAGGACCGTGACGCGCCCGCCCCAGCCGCGCACGTCGACGGCCTCGGGCAGCTGCTCCGGGGTGTAGTCCCCGCCCTTGACCCACACGTCGGGGCGCAGGAGGTTGAGGGCCGCGCGGGGGTCGTCCTCGTCGAAGAGCACGACGGCGTCGACGCTGCGCAGGGCGCCCAGCACCCGGGCGCGGTCGGCCTCGCCGACCACGGGCCGGCCCGGGCCCTTGAGCCGGCGCACGGAGGCGTCCGAGTTCAGGAGCACCACGAGGGCGTCGCCGAGCCGCCGCGCGGCGTCGAGGGAGGCGATGTGCCCGGCGTGCAGGACGTCGAAGCACCCTCCGGTGGCCACCACGGTCCCGCCGCGGCCGCGCACCTCGCCCAGCAGCTCCTGCACCTCCCGGGGCAGCCGCTCGGCGCCCGGGTGCAGGGCCGGGCGGGCGTGCACGCCGGCGGCGCGGCGCGTGCGCCAGGTGGCCGCCCCGCCGGAGGCCACCCACTGTCCCGCGGCCTCGACGGCGGTCTCCACGGCGGCGGTCACGTCGGTGCCGCCGCCGAGAGCGAGGACCGCCGCGGAGGCGAACCGGTCCCCGGCGCCGCAGGGGTCGGTGTTCTGCACGGGCGCGGCGGGAACCCGCTCGGTGCCGGTGGTCGTGGCCAGGTAGGCGCCGTCCGCGCCGGCCGTGACGGCCACGGCCCGGGCGTCCCAGTGCCGGCGCAGCGCGCCGGCGAGCTCCCGGGGGGACGCGGGGCCCTCGAGGGCGGCCGCGGCCTCGGCGGCGTTCGGGGTGACGAGCGTGCACCCGGGCACCGGGGGCCCGCCGCGCGGGTGGGGATCCCACACCACCACACCGGTGCGGGCGTGCTCCTCGAGCGCGGCGCGCACGGCGGGATCGCGGGTGACGCCTCCCCCGTAGTCGGAGACCAGCACGGCGTCCGCGCCGGCGAGGACCGCGGCCACGTGCGCGGCCGAGACGCCCACCGGGGTGCCCGGCCCGCCCTCGTCCACGCGCACCAGGGTCTGGCCCGAGCTGCGGATCCGCGTCTTGGTGCGGGTCCCGCCCTCGTGCCCCAGCCGCTCCAGGGCGACCTCGCCGAGGGCGCCGGCCAGCTCCCGGCCGGCGTCGTCGTCCGCGGCGGGGGCCAGGAGGGTCACGGTGACCGCCGCCGGCCCGGCGCCGACGGACGGCGGGTCCGCGCACAGCAGCGCCGCCAGGCCCGCCCCGCCGGGGCTGGCGAACACGGCGTCGACGTCCACCACGGGCACCGGCGCGTCGGGGCTCAGGCGGGTCGAGGTGCCCGAGACGTCCCGGTCCAGCAGGGCGTCGCCGACCACGACGACGTGCGGGGCGCTCACGCGGCCCCCGCCCGGACGGCCGTGCGGACGGGCGTCCCGGCCTCGACGGGCGCCGCGGACCCGGCGGACGGGGCGAGCCGGGCGTCCACGGCGGCGCAGACCGCGTGCAGCAGCATGAGGTGGACCTCCTGGATCACCGAGGTGCTGGGCGCGGCCACGGTCAGGGACTCGTCCGCCCGCTCGGTCAGCGGATTGGGACCGGGACCGGTGAGCGCCCACACGTGCAGGCCGTGCTCCCGCGCCCGTTCCGCCGCGGCCAGGACGTTGGGGCTGCGCCCGCTGGTGGAGAGCACCACGAGCACGTCGCCGGCCCGGCCGTGGGCCTGGACCTGGCGGGCGAAGACCTCCTCCACGCCGTAGTCGTTGACGATGGCGGTCAGGCTCGAGGTCTCGGCGGACAGGCACACGGCGGACAGCGGCCGGCGGTCGTCGACGAAGCGGCCGACGAGCTCCGCGGTGAAGTGCTGGGCCTCCGCGGCGCTGCCGCCGTTGCCCACGGCGAGCACGCGCCCGCCGTCCGTGAGGAGCCCGGCGAGCCGGGCGCCCCACCGGTCCACGACGTCGGCGTGCTGGGCGGCGTCCCGGGCGGCGACGGCCAGCTCGTCCAGGTGGCTGCCGAGCCAGCGCTCGGTCTGCCCGAGCAGCGGCGGGTGCTCCCGGCGGTGCCGGGCGACGACGCGGGCGTAGGAGCGCTCCGTCTCCTGGGCCACGCGCCGCCAGCCGAAGAGCCGCTCCACGCGCTCGCGCCCGGCGCGACCCATGCGGGCCGCCAGCTCGGGGTCCCCGAGGAGGGTGCCGAGGGCGGCCGCCGTCGCCGGGACGTCCCGCGGGGGGACGTGCAGACCGGTCACGCCGTCCTCGATGCTGTCGAGCAGCCCGCCCACGGCGCTGCCCACCACGGGGCGGGCGCACGCCATCGCCTCGAGCGGGACCATGCCGAAGGGCTCGTACCAGGGGGTGCAGGCGACGACGTCCGCGGTGCCGAGCAGCGCGGCGGCGTCGTCGTGGTCGACCCGGCCGCGGAGCTCGACCCGGTCCGCGACCCCGAGCTCCCGGGCCAGCGCCCGCAGCCGCAGGGCCTCGGGGTCGCGGTCCAGCTCGGCGCGGTCGGGCCCGCCCGCCACGACGAGCTCCGCGTCCGGCAGCTCGGCCAGGGCGCGCACGACGACGTCCACGCCCTTGCGCTCCACCAGCCGGCCGAGCGCCACGATCCGGGGCCGCCGCCCGCCGGCGGCCGGCGGGGCGGGGACGAAGGCGTCGAGGTCCACGCCGCACGGGACCACGTCGATCCGCGAGGGATCGCCCCCGAGGGCGAGGAGCTCGGCCCGCTCGTCCCGGCACGTGGCCAGCACCAGGTCGGCCGCCGCGACCAGCTCGTTCTCGGCGGCGAGCCGGCCGGTGGGGCTGGTGTCGGCCGCGCCCTGGTGCCGGCGCTTGACGGCCCCGAGCGCGTGGAAGGTCTGCACCACCGGGATCTGCATCGTCCCGGCGGCCCGGCGGGCCGCGAGCCCGGACATCCAGAAGTGGGCGTGCACGAGGTCGGGGGCGCCGTCGCGCGCCCACTCGCGCGCGAGCCAGCGGCCGAACTCGTCCATGTACGGGGCGAGGTCGTCCTTGGGCAGGAGGCTCGGGGGTCCCGCGGGGACGTGGACCACCCGGGCCCCGGGGGCGAGCTCGACCACGTCGGGGAGCCCGGCGTCGTCGCGGCGGGTGTAGACCACCACGTCGTGGCCCAGCAGGGCGAGTCCCTCGGCCAGGGCGGCCACGTAGACGTTCTGTCCCCCGGCGTCGACCCCGCCGAGCGCGGCCAGGGGGCTGGCGTGCTCGGAGACCATTGCGATTCTCATGCTGTCACCTTCTCCAGGACGCGGTCCCACTCCGCGAGGAAGCGGTCCGCACCGTAGTGTCTCAGGGCGTGCTCACGGGCGGCGGTGCCCGCGGCGGACGCCGCGTCGGGGTCGTTCAGCCAGTGCCGGGCCCGGGCGGCGAGCTCCTCCGGATCGTTGGAGAGCAGCCCCGCCCCGGGCGGCACCGCCCGCGGCGCCTCGGTGGTGGAGAGCCCGAGCACCGGCATCCCGATGGTCATCGCCTCCAGCAGCGCGAGCCCCAGGCTCGTCCACCGGTAGGGGTGGAAGTAGGCCCGGTGCCCGCCGAGGGCCGCGTGCAGCTTCTCCTGAGGATAGTTCTCGTGCAACCGCCCGGCCATGTGGGGCGCGTGCTCGGCCAGCCGGTCCATCCCCATGCCGTAGACGTCCACGGGCAGCTCCTCGGCCAGGGCGGTCAGCAGGTCGGTGCCGGCGACGCGCCCGCGCCGCACGGGCTCGTTGACCACGGCGGCCAGGCTGGCGGTGCGCCCGGTGTAGAGCGGGCCGGGGTCCAGGACGCCGTGCTCCACGACCTCGGTGGGCGCGAGCCCGTTGTCCCACATCAGCCGGTTGAAGTGCGTCACGTGCACCACGGGCACGTCGGAGCGCTCGGCCAGGGGGTGGCGGGTGGCCACGGCGGGCCCGCGCGGGGTGTCGTGCTCCACGTAGACCGCCGGGACGTCGGTCCCCGCCCGGCGCCCGGTCCACCGCTCGAGCAGCTCGAGCTCGTGGGGGCGCTGGAGGAGGACCACGTCGAACTCTTCGTCCGCCAGCTCATCGGGCGTACGCTCCACGGCGGCGGCCGGCCAGTCCCAGGTCTCGGCGCGGCCCCGGCCGTCGGGGCCGCGGTCGGGCAGCACGGGCAGCAGGTAGGTGTGGGGACCGTGCACGAACGATGTCGTCCACGACCCGTGGACGTGCCAGGTCAGGATGCGCACCCGGGTCCTCCTTGCGGTTCGGGAACAGTGGCGGGGATGCCCCGTGCGCCGGCCGTCAGCTCCTCGACGGCGGCGAGGACCGCCGCCGGGGAGACGGAGCCCAGGCACGGGTGGCCGGGCACGGGGCAGTCGCGCGCGCGGGAGCCGCGGCACGCCGCGCCCTGGTCCCCGAGCAGCACGACGGGCACGCCGTAGGGCGCCCACCGCTCGGGCGGCACCACCGGGGAGAAGAGGGAGACGACCGGGGTGCCGACGGCGGCGGCGAGGTGCGCGGGACCGGTGTTGCCCACGACGACGCACGCGGCGGCGTCCAGCACGGCGGCCAGGCCCGGCAGGTCGGTCCGGCCGGCGAGGTCCAGCACCGTGCCCCCGGGCGCCGCGGCCCGTGCCGCGGCACTGGCCGCGGCGGTGAGCTCGCGCTCCCCCGGTCCGCCCGTGAGGACGACGGCGCGCCCGGCGTCCGCGAGTCCCGCCGCGAGGGACCCGGCGTGCTCGGCGGTGAGCCCGCGCGAGGGGACGGAGGCCCCCGGGTGCAGGACCACCCAGCCCGGTGGCAGCGCCGCCACCTCCGCGGGCACGGGCGGGAGCGGGCGGCGCACGGCCAGGCGCAGCTGCTGCTCCGCGGGCCGCGGGGCGCCGGCCGCGACCGCGACCTCCACGGCCGCCTCGACCTCGTGGCCGCCGCCGGGCGGGTCCGCGCGGCGGTGCCGGACGTCCAGCAGCGACCCGGGATAGTCCTCGCTGGTGGCCACGACCCGCTCGATCCCGGCGAGCCGGGCCAGCAGGGCCATGGGCAGGGAGCTCTGGTGGAAGGAGGTGAAGACCACGGCGAGGTCGTAGCCGCGGGCGGCGAGGTCGTCGACCAGGGCCGAGGTCGCCTCCCGGTCCACGGGCGGGGGGCGGAAGCCCGACCACGGCGCCGAGTACTCGAGGACCTCGGCCACGTCCGGCAGCAGCCGGGCGGCGGCGGCCCCCGCCGGGGAGGCCAGCAGGTCCACGGGGTTCCCCGTCCGGGCCAGGGCCCGGACCGCGGGCCCGGTCAGCAGGACGTCCCCGTCCGAGTCGAGGCGGACGGCCAGGGTGCGTCCCACGCTCAGCCCCGGGCCCCGGCCGCCGCGGCCGGTGCCGGGCGGGCGGCGGGGCGGGCCTCCGTCCCCGCACCGGCGCCGGGGGCCAGCACGGCGGCGACGGCCTCGCGCAGGGTCCCGGCCACGGCCGGGGCCGCCGCGACCTCCTCCTCGCGGGTCACCGGGGTGGGGACCAGGACGCTGCGCGCGCCGGCCGCCTGGGCGGCCTCGACGTCGGCGCCGATGTCGCCGATCAGCACGCACTCGGACGGGGCCACCCCGAGCTCCGCGGCGGCCGCGAGCACCATGCCGGGCCGGGGCTTGCGGCACGCGCAGTCCTGCTCGGGGGCGTGCGGGCACAGCTGCCAGGTGTCGAAGGGTCCGAGGAGCTCGGTCACCCGGGCGTTGACGGCGTCGACCTGCGCGCGGGTCAGCAGGCCGCGGCCGATCCCGGACTGGTTGGACACCACGCCCACCCGCAGGCCGGCCGCGCGCACGGCGTCGACGGCCTCCCGGGCCCCGGGGACGAGCTCGACCGCGTCCGGGTCGCCGTTGTAGGGGACGTCGTGGACCAGGGTGCCGTCCCGGTCGAAGAGCACCGCGCGCACCGGGACGGGCCAGGGCCCGGTGCCCCGGTGCCGCCACCAGCCCCGCGCCTTGTGCCGCACGGCGGCCACCGGGATGGCGACGCTGGTGCGGAGCATGCGGCCGAGCTCGGGCCGGAACTCGGGGTCGCCCGGGCGGGGACCCGGGACCGTGCGCAGCAGCACGAACCGCCCGGTCAGCCAGCCCCACGCCGCGGCCCCGGCACCGGCCGCGGCCAGCGCGGCGCGCCGGACGGACCGGTGGCCCAGGACCGTGGCGGTGAGCGCCGCGCCGGCACCCGCGCCCGCCGTGCCCAGGGCGGCGACCGTCGCGGCGTGCCACCGGAAGCCGCCCGGCGGGGCCTCCGCCGCGCGGCGCCAGTCCGGCCCGTGCAGGCGGCGCATCAGGGCGTCGTCGGCGTTGCCGGCCTGCACGCGCAGGCTCACGAGGTCGTCGGCGGGACGCACGGGGTGGGTGATCCGGCGCTGTCCGCGCACCAGCTGCCATCCGGCCCGGCGCACGCGCAGCGCGAGGTCGGCGTCCTCCCGGTAGGCCCGCGGGAAGCGCTCGTCGAAGCCGTCGACGGCCTCGAGGGCGGCGACACGGTAGGCCATGTCCGCCGTCGCCCAGTCGGCGTCCTCGAGGGACGCGGTGTTGCGCTCCCAGTCCGTGGGCCGGCGGTGGCCCGGCAGGGGGACCTCGATCCGGCCCTGGGTCGCGCCGACCTCGGGCCCGCAGGCGGCGAGGTCCCCGGCGAGGCGCTGGGCCCAGCCGGCGGGCAGCTCCACGTCGTCGTCGAGGAAGGCGATCCACTGCGCCCCGGAGCGGCGGGCGGCGCGCCAGCCGCGGTTGCGCGCGGCGGCCGGACCGCGGCCGTGGCCGCGGACGGTGCGCACGGTCCAGGCCACGGTGTCCGGCACGCTGGGCCGCAGGGGCTCCACGTCGCCGGGCCGGTCGTCGACCACGACGACCTCGAGCGGGCCGGGGTGGTCCGCGTCGACGTCCTGGGCGGAGAGCGTGTCCAGGAGCCACTGGAGGGTCGGCCGCCCCACCGAGGGGACGACGACGGCGTAGGTCCCGGGCGCGGCCGTCACTTGGCCTCCTGGAAGAAGGCGGCGCGGCGGACCAGGTGCGGGCCGAGCACGAGCGCGGCCACCGGGGCGGAGCCGAAGAGCTCGAGGGCGTCGCGCGGGTCGTCGACCATGGGCCGCCCGGCGGTGTTGAGGGAGGTGTTGACGACGACGGGCACGCCGGTGCGCTCGTCGAAGGCGCGCAGCAGCGCGGCGATCCCGGCGTTGTCCTCGTCGGTGACCGTCTGGATCCGGGCGGTGCCGTCCACGTGGGTCACGGTGGGGATCCGCTCGCGCCACTCGGGGGCCACGTCGTGCACGAAGAGCATGAAGGGACTGGGCAGGGGTCCGCCGCTGAAGATCTCCGCGGCGCGCTCCTCGAGGACCATGGGCGCCACCGGCCGGAACTGCTCGCGGCCCTTCACGTCGTTGAGCCGCTCGAGGTTCTCGGCGCGCATCGGGTTGGCGATCAGGGAGCGGCGGCCCAGGGCCCGGGGGCCGAACTCGCTGCGGCCGTCGAACCAGGCGATCACGCCGTCGTCCGCGAGGATGTCGGCGACCTCGCCGGCGAGGTCCTCCGGGGTGCTGAAGGGCACCTGCGCGGTCCTCAGCCACTGCGCGAGCTCCTCGCCGGACCAGCTCCGGCCGAGGGCCGCCGTGGGCTGGGGAGCGCCGAGGTCCCCGGCCTCCTGGGCCAGGTGCAGGGCGGCGCCGAGCGCGGTCCCGGAGTCCCCGGAGGCGGGCTGGACCCAGACCTCCTCGAAGGGCGTCTCGCGCCAGATCCTGGAGTTCGCCACGCAGTTCAGCGCCGTGCCTCCGGCCATCGTCAGGACCGTGTCCCCGGTCTGCTCGTGCAGCCAGGTGGCCAGGTCCACCAGGACCTCCTCGACCACGGCCTGGACCGAGGCGGCGAGGTCGGCGTGGTCGCCGCCCCACGTGCCGTCGTCGATCCGGCGGGGTGCGAAGCGGGTCCAGTCGGGCGCCTGGGCGCAGAAGCCGCCGTCGCCCTTGGCGCGGACGATCTCGCGCAGCTCGGGCAGGAAGCGGGGCTGCCCGTAGGAGGCCAGGGCCATGACCTTGAACTCGTCGCTCGAGCGCAGGAAGCCCAGGTGGTCGGTGAGGGACTCGTAGAGCAGGCCGAGGGACTCGGGCAGCGCCTGGCGGTGCAGGATCTCCAGCTCGCCGTCCCGGTACCGGCCGGCCAGGTGCGAGTGCGCCTCGCCGCGGCCGTCGACCACCAGGACGCTGCTCGTGCGCGCGGGGGCGGCGAGGCCGGCGGAGGCGGCGTGGGCCACGTGGTGCTCGACGAAGCGGACCTTCTCCCGGTCCAGCCCGGGCAGGGCCTCGGCGAGGAACCCGGGGGCCCGCCGGGCGTAGTCCACGCGCACCGGGTCGTACGGGTCGTCGGGCATCTCGGCGGCGATGGCGGGGTCGAAGGAGTAGCCCACGGCGTCGAGGTCGGCCGGCGTCAGCCCGGCCTCGGCGAGGCACCAGCGCATCGCCTGCTCGGGCAGCTCCCAGGCCGAGAACGGCACGGGACGCTTGCCGTGCTTGCGGCGGGAGAAGCGCTCCTCCTCCGCCGCTGCCACCACTCTGCCGTCCACGACGAGAGCCGCCGCGGGGTCGTGAAAAATCGCGTTGACGCCCAGGTAGTTCATGGATCGGAGTATGGCACAAAATGATCAGGCGGCTGACATAGGGCCTGCGTCAGCGCCGCTGCGAGCCCGCCGCCCCGACCGCCGGCAGCTCCGCGCCGAGCTCGCGGTCGAACTCGTCGTCGGCGTCCCGGCCCGGCTCCCCGGACAGGTCCGCGAGGAGGTCCCGGAGGAGCTCGTCGAGCTGCTCGAAACCGCTCGGGGTCATCGTGGCCCGCGCCCCGGCCTCCGAGCGCCCGGCCGGCGACAGGCACCAGTGCAGCTGCTCGTCGAGCCGGGCGGGGTCGAGCTCGTCGGCGCCGACCACGGCCGGCCAGTCCCAGGCCCGCGCCTGGGCCGTGACCTTCCCGCCGCCCGCGACGGGGTCGACGGCGAGCACGGGCACGCCGGCCCGCAGCGCCAGGACGAGGCCGTGCATGCGCATGGTCACCACGGTGTCCAGCCGGGCGATGACCGAGCCGGCCTGGGCGGCGGTGGCGGGCAGCCGCCAGTCCCGCGGGTCCAGCCGGGTGTCCAGCGGCAGCCGGGCGGCGTCGAGCCGACCCAGCCACTCCTCCAGCCCGGCCCGGACGTCGTCGTGCCGGCGGCGGGCACCGTACTCGTGCTGCCCGGAGGTGAGGTAGACGCCCAGGACGGGCACGAGCCCGGGCACGGCCCGTGCCGCCAGGTCCCGGCGGGCACCGGCACCGGGGCGGTCCCGGGCGATGACGCGGTGGAACCCGGCGGTCACGGGGTCCCGGGGGTCGAGGACGCTGACCCCGACCGCGATCCGGCGGCAGTGGGCGAAGCGCTCGTGCAGCCCGGCGATCGAGCGCCCGGTCGCGGGGCCGCACACGAACAGCAGGTGGGTGTAGTCGGCGGGGTCGGCGTCGTCGAGCCGCAGCCCGCCGGGCGGGCACATGACGGCGCTCCACGCGACGTCGTGCGGGACGCCCGCCGTGCCGAGGGCGTCGGCGACGGCGTCCATGGCGAGGACGTCGCCTGCCGTCGCCTCGCCGTGCAGGACGCTGGACCAACCGACCACGAGTGTGCGCATGGATCCGACGCTACCGGGCGCACCGGCGCCCGCGGTCCCCCAGCGGGCCGGCTGTGGGCACACTCACGTCCGTAACGACTCGGCACAGCGTCTGGTGACCCACGTCACGGGCATCTACCATCGACAGCACGGGTCGAGCAGCCGGCCGTGACGTCCTGTCGTGGAAGGACCCCTCCATGGACCACTCCCTGTCCGTCGTCGTGCAGATCGAGCTGGACACCCGGTGCGTGCGCCTGGTGGTCACCGGCGATCTCACCGAGCACAACCACCGCGCCCTGACCCCGCTGGTCGGCCGAGCCCGCGCGCTGTTCCCGGACGCGGCCGTCGCCGTGGACCTCACGGGAGCCCAGCACGTGGACCCGGAGGGCCTGGACCTCCTGCGGTGGTCCCTCGAGCAGGGCCCCGTGCCGGAGCCCGGAGGCTCCGTCCGGATCCTCACCCGGCCGGTGCCGTTCGGTCTCGCCGAGGCGTCCCGCCCGGCGGTCCGTGCGCACGTCCCGGCCCCCGCGCCGCGGCACGGCGCCGGGGCGGAGGGGGTGGCGGCATGAGCGGCGTCGACACCGTCCCGTCCCCGGCCGGCACCGGTGCCGGGAGGTCCCCGGACTGCGAGACGTGCCTGGGTCCGGACTGCGACTTCCCCGCGGAGCTCTCCGCGCTGCCCCTCGTGGAGCTGCAGGTCCTGCACAGCAGGGTCGTGTGCCAGCTCGAGCACGAGTACCTGGTCAACGCCGACGGCCCCCACCCCGTGACCCAGGACCGGCACGAGGAGCTCGTGGCGGAGCTCGAGGCGCGCCGGGACGCCGCGTCCGGGGCGTGACCCGCGGTCCGCTCAGGCGGACGACCGGGCGGGCCGGGCCCGCGGTCGGGCGGCCGCGTACCACTGCGCGCAGAGCACGACGACCAGCGCCACGTGCACCACGTCCCCGCCGTAGTACATGAGCTGCGCCCCCGCGCGGGCGTCCGGGGCCGCCACGCCCTCCGGGGGGTGGCCGTACAGGTGCTTGGCGAGCGCCGAGTGGAACGCCAGGAAGCCGATCAGCACCGCCGCGCGCAGCGGGAAGGAGCCCCGGTGCGGGTTCGGGTCCACCCCGACCACGGCCGCGGTGAAGACCCAGCCCGCGAGCAGGACGTGCAGGTGCACCGCCGCGTGCACGAGCGGCGAGGTGTGCATCAGCCCGTACAGCCCGGTCGTGTAGAGCAGCCACAGTCCGCCTGCGTCGAGCAGCCCGGCCACCACCGGATGGGTCACCGCGCGGACGGGCGGCGTGCGCAGGAGACGGGACACGGCCCGGGCCCGGGCCACGGGCAGCGCGCGCAGCGCCAGGGTCACGGGGGCGGCGAGCACGAGGAGCAGCGGGGCGGCCATCCCCAGCAGCAGGTGCCCGGCCATGTGGGCGGTGAAGCCGGTGCGGGCGGCGTCCGCGAGGGGGCCCACCAGCGCCGCTCCGGCGCAGAGCAGCCCCGCGCACCACAGCACGCTCCGGTGCGCCGGCCACGAGCCGCGGTGCCGTGCCGCCCACAGGCCCGCCGCCCAGTCCACGGCGCCGAGGGCGAGCAGGACGAGCACGGCCCCCTCCAGGAGGGTCCAGCCGGTGGCCCCGTGGTGGGGCGTCATCGTCCCGGGCGCCCGGCGCGGGCCGGCCGGGAGCGGCGGAGCAGGACCAGGCCCGCCGCGAGCGCGAGCACGGCCGTGCCGATCCACGTGGCGTCGTAGACCAGCAGGTCCACGCCGTAGCGGATCTGGTGGATCGCGAGCACCTTGTGCAGGACCACGCCGTCGAAGAGCTGGAACGCGCCGAGGCCCACCAGCAGGCCCCCGGTCCAGCGGCGCCAGGACACGCTGCCCCGGCGCCGGACGTCGGCGAGCAGGAAGAGGGAGCCCACGGTGGTGAACCAGCCGAAGGCGTGGAAGAGCCCGTCCGAGGCGAGGGCGACCCCGGTGGTGGACAGGTCGTAGAAGTGGTGCCAGTGCAGGAGGAGGTGGAAGACGGCGAGGTCCACCACGGAGGCGGCGATCCCCGCGCCCAGCAGGGTGCCCGCGAGCAGGGTCCGGCGGTCCTGGTCGGCCATGCGGATGTCCTCCTGTGCGCTCGGGCGGGCTCGGGGTCCAGCCTACGGCGGGCCGGTTCCCTGTCCAGGGCCCGGGGGCGGGGCGGGTGGTTCAATGGCACGGTGCGCAACGACAACCTGACCCGCAGCGAGACCGCCGACCGTTCCCAGCTCGTCGCCGTGGAGAGCTACGACGTCCTGCTGGACCTGTCCACCGCGCCGGACCCGGAGGCGGACTCGTTCCGGTCCGTGACCACCGTGCGCTTCGGCGCGGAGGAGGGCGCCCAGACGTTCCTGGACTTCATCGCCCACTCCGTGGAGTCGGTGACGGTCAACGGCCGGGAGCTGGACCCGGACGACGTCGTCGAGGGCGCGCGGATCCGCCTCCCGTCCCTCGAGACCAGCAACGAGGTCTCGGTGGCCGGGCGGGGCAGGTACTCCCGCTCCGGCGAGGGGATGCACCGGTTCGTGGATCCGGCCGACGGCCGGGTCTACCTGTACACCCAGTACGAGCCGGCGGACGCCCGCCGGGTCTTCGCGAACTTCGAGCAGCCGGACCTCAAGGCGTCGTTCCGGTTCACGGTCCTGGCCCCGGAGGGCTGGCAGGTCTCCTCCAACGGGGTGCGGATGGCGGTCTCCCCCGCCCCGGAGGCCGAGCGGGCCGGGTCCGTGCGCCACGAGTTCGCCCCCACGGAGCGGATCTCCACGTACATCACCACGGTGCTGGCCGGCCCGTACCACCGGGTCGCCGGCGAGTGGCGGCACTCCTTCGAGGACGGCAGCCGGATGTCCGTGCCGCTGGCCCTGTACTGCCGGGCCTCGCTGGCCGAGCACCTGGACGCGGCCACCGGCGCCCCCGAGCTGTTCGACCTCACCCGCCAGGGCCTGACGTTCTTCACCGAGCTGTTCGGCTACCCGTACCCGTTCGGGAAGTACGAGCAGGCGTTCGTGCCCGAGTACAACCTCGGGGCCATGGAGAACCCCGGGCTGGTGACCTTCACCGAGGAGTACCTGTTCCCGGACGGGGCCACCCGGGCCCAGTACCAGGGACGGGCCAACACCCTCATGCACGAGATGTCCCACATGTGGTTCGGGGACCTGGTGACCATGACGTGGTGGGACGACCTGTGGCTCAAGGAGTCCTTCGCGGAGTTCATGGGCGCCCACGCCTCCGTGCAGGCCACGGACTTCGAGGAGGCGTGGATCGCCTTCGCGGACCGCCGGAAGGCCTGGGCCTACCGGCAGGACCAGCTGCCCACCACCCACCCCGTGGTCGCCGACGTCCAGGACCTCGAGGCCGCCCGGCAGAACTTCGACGGCATCACCTACGCCAAGGGCGCCGCGGTGCTCAAGCAGCTCGTCGCGTTCGTGGGCTACGAGCCGTTCGTCGACGCGTGCCGCTCCTACTTCCGCCGGCACGCCTACGGCTCCACGACCCTCGAGGACTTCCTGGCCGTGCTCGAGGAGGCCTCCGGGCGGGACGTGCGCGGCTGGGCCGAGTCCTGGCTCGCCACCTCCGGCGTCTCCACGCTGACCCTGGACCTCGCCCGGGACGACGACGGCACCGTGACCTTCGCCGCGCTGCTCCAGGACCCCGGACCCGGGGTGCTGCGCCCGCACCGGCTGCTGCTCGGCGGCTACGAGCGCGGGCCCGGCGACGTCCTGGTGCGCACCGGCACGGTCAGCGTGGACCTGCCCGCCGAGGCGTCCGTGGAGGTCCCCGAGCTCGTGGGCTCCACCGCTCCCCTGCTGGTGGTCAACGACGAGGACCTCACCTACGCCAAGACACGCCTGGACCCGCTCTCGCTCACCACGGCCCTGAGCTCCCTGTCCTCCGTGGAGGACGACATGGCCCGCGCCCAGCTGTGGTCCGGGCTGTGGAACGCCACCCGGGACGCAGAGCTCGACCCCGGGGACTGGGTGGGCGCCGTCCTGGACCACGGCTTCGCCGAGCCGCGGACCGGGATGTTCAGCACCGCCGTGGACCACGCCGTGGAGGCCGTCGAGCGCTTCGCCCCCACCCCCCGGCGGGCCCGGCTGCGGGGGCGGCTGCTCGACGCCGCCGTCCGGGAGCTGCGCCGCGCCGACCCCGGCAGCGACCGGCAGCTGGCCCTCGCCCGGCTCACCGCCCGCACGGCCCGCCGCGACGGCAGCCACGCCGGCTGGCTGCGCGACCTCCTCGGCGGGCGGGACGCGCTGCCCGGGCTGCGGCTGGGCCCGGAGCTGCGCTGGGCGCTGTGGACGGCGCTCGCGGCCACCGGCCACGGCGAGGACCCGGAGCTGGAGGCCGCCCTGGAGCGGGAGCACGCCGGCGACCGGACCCGCACGGGGCAGGTCGGCTGGGCCCGCGCCCGGGCCGCCCGCCCGCTGCCCGGGGCCAAGGCCGCGGCCTGGGAGGCGATCACCGGTGACGAGCTGTCCAACGACCTGCTGACCGCCACGATCGAGGGCTTCCGGCTGGGCCCGGCCGAACTGGTGGAGCCGTACCGCGAGCGGTACTTCGGCATGCTGGAGGAGGTCTGGGCGCACCGGTCCATCGGGATGGCCACCCGCATCGTGGCCGGCCTCTACCCCGGCGGGGCCGACCTCGAACCGGGCCACGACCCCGGGCACCATCCCGTGCTCGCCCGCACGGAGCTGTGGCTGAACAGCCACGCCGGAGCGCCCGCGGCCCTGCGCCGGATCCTGGTCGAGGAGCGGGACCACCTGCTGCGGGCGCTGCGGGCGCAGGCGGCGGCGCGGCCCTGATCCCGCGCTGCCGCCCCCGCGCCCGCGCCGGACCCCGGGCAGCGGCGATCCCCCCGGTGGGCACCGGGGGGATCGCGAGGGTCGGGGCCCGGCGGTTCCGGGCGGGCCGGGATCAGGCGGCGGGGCGCCCCGAGCGGCGCAGCACGCGGTCGACGGCGCGCTGGGCGTCCTCGTTGGACTTGAAGACCCGCCGGTCGAGGCTCTGGCCGAGCGACATCGACGAGTTGCCCAGCTGCAGCAGGTTCACCTTGGAGTCGTTGCGGTGCTCGCGGCGCGGCTGGGGCGCCTGGGGACCGGTCCGGGCGTCATAGGCCATGGTGGATCCTTTCCGTGACTCCTCCAGTGTAGGAGGCCGCCGTCCCGCTGAACAGAGCGCCGCCGGTCATCGGCCGTGCCGCCGCGCCCGGGAGGTGTACCAGCCCCGGTCCACCGAGCGCCGCACCCACCAGGTGCGCGCCACGAGCACGAGCGAGAGCACGTGCAGCAGCACGAGCACCGCCCAGTACGCCGCGGCCGCCCCCGGGGTGAAGGGGACCGACGCGGCGCCGGCGAGCATCAGCATGACGAGGGCCTCCAGGTTCAGCGCGTAGCGCAGGGGGCGCATCACGCGCACGGAGACGTCGTGCTCCGGCTGCCGGTTGATCCAGGACAGCAGCACCGCCACCACGGACATCACGATCGACGCCGCCGCGGAGGGCACCTGCCAGCCGGGCCCCAGGACGTGCTCCCGCACGGTCGACACGAGCCCCACGAGCAGCAGGACCGCGGTGATGAGGCTGACCGCCACGGAGGCGAACGCCGTGATCCCCTGCCGCGCCGGCAGGATCACCATCTCGCAGAAGGCGTCGTCGAAGCGGGACGTGGGCCGCAGCGCCAGGTGGCCGCGCACCGCCCCGGGCCACCGCCGCACGGTGCGGTCCTCGGCGAGCACCCGGTCCACCGCCCGGTGCGATCCCCCCGCGCCGCCCGGGCGCCCGCCCTCGTGCGAGAGCACCGTGAACTCGTGCAGCCGGACCTCCGCGGGCACCGTGAGCTCCAGGTGGAAGCTGCGGCAGGACGCGAGGTCGTGCAGGCCGACCCGCCCCACCCACGGCATCCAGCAGTGCCGCAGCCGGTCCCGGGCGCGCGGCCTCCCGCCGGCGGCGTACTGCTCGTCCATCGAGTACTTGAGCACGAGCCGGCGTCCCGCGAACTCCTCGGGCAGCGCGAAGGTCAGCAGGAAGCCGCGGGCCAGCTGGTCGGCCACCGTGGTGAACAGCGCGAGGTCCGCGTCCCAGTGCTCGGCGTCCTCCGCCGGGAGCATCCCCCGGTCCACGAGCTCCTGCACGACCACCCGCAGGTGCTCGCAGTAGGCCCAGAACCCGTCGAGGGCGTCCTCCACGAGCAGCTCGGGGGCGTGCACGATCGCCGGGACGTGGTCGTGGGCCAGGACGGCCGCCTCGGCCGGCGGCAGCTGCTCCGGGATCAGCCCGCGCAGCAGCAGCTCGGCGAGCGCGCCGTTGTCCTCCGTGCCGAGGACCGGGACGGGGTCGCCCTGGCAGACGGCGTCGAAGTTGCGCAGGGGCTGCTTGGCCTGGATGGTCACGGGCACCAGCAGCCGTCCGGCGGCGTCGGCCGGCCAGGGGGCGCGCGCGGCGAGGTCCACGTCGAGGGAGACCTTCCGGCGGGTGACGCCGTCGGGGCTCATCAGCACGGACTCCACGCGGCGGTGGATCCAGTCGGCGGGGCTGAGGAACAGCGTGCGCAGCACGTCGACGTCCACCCCCGGGCGGCCGGGCTCGGGCGGGGGGACCTGGCCCTGGGGCATCCGTGCGCCTCCTCTGCGGCTCCCGGTCCGGCTCTCGTCCCGGGGCGGCCACCGGGGCCCGCCCGGTGTCCTGATCGGCCATCATTGCACCAGTCAGCGCGGACACCGTACGGGCGGGACAATGAACGGGGCGTCCCGGGAATCGTGAGATGCTGAGGTCGACTTGATGCCCCAGCTCCATCGAGGGAGACCATGACCGACTACGCGCTCAACGACCGCGGCTCTCTGGAGATCGTCACGGAGAACTTCTACGACACCGAGATCATGCGGGTGTTCGGCGGTCTGTCCTTCGGCAAGCTGCGCACCTGGACGGGCAACGCGGCGCTGGTCCCGGAACCGGACAACCCCTTCGACCCCCACACGGTCTCGGTGCGGATCGGGCCCAACAAGATCGGGCACCTCGCCCAGCAGGACGCGCAGCGGTACTGGCCCTACCTCGCGCGGGTCATCGCCTCCGGCTACACGCCGGTGGCGCCGCTGAAGCTCGAGGCCACGGTCCTGCGCCAGGACGGGCAGGCGGAGGTCGAGGCCACGGCGCGGCTGTCGATCGCCGCCCCGGACCTGCTGTTCCCGCTCAACACGCCCCCGACGCACGCGGCGGTGCTGCCGCAGGGCCCCTCCATCAAGGTCCTGGACGAGCAGGAGTTCGCCGAGTACCTGCACAGCGTCATCCCCCCGTCCGGGGAGGGCCGCGTGATGCTGACCCTCGAGACCAACAAGGTCCGCAACCACCACGGGCAGACCCTGGACATCGTCGACGTGCTCTACGAGCGCCGCCAGGTGGGCCGGCTCTCCACCCAGATGTCCCAGCAGTTCATCCCGATCATCGACCACGCCTTCCAGCGGGACCGGCTCACCGCGGTGTGGGGCACCATCCGGGGCTCGGCCTTCGAGGTCTCGATGACGCTCCAGGCCGCGCGCCCGGAGGACATCCCCGCCGAGTGGTTCGAGCGGCTGCCCAACGACGTCCCCGAGCTGCTGCCGCCCGCCGACAGCCATCCCGTCCCGGACGCCTACGTCCCGGCGGAGGCCGACCGCTCGCGCAACGCGAAGAAGTGGCGCAAGGGCCTGGCCGTGTCCGCGGCGGCCGGTGGCACCGACCGGCCGGCGCACGACGACGACGTGTCCGCCCAGCGGTCCTCCGCCGGCCCGGGGTCCGGCGTGCTCGGCCGGGTGCACGCGGCCGTCTGGGCGCTGCTCGCCATGACCGTGCTGCTGGGCGGGGTGGGCACGGTCTTCCTCGGCATCGAGCCGCTGGTGAGCGCGCTGTGCTTCATCGTGGCCGTCGCGACCGGGTTCATGTCCTTCTACCTGGCCCGGATGAGCACCGGAGCGGCCCGCCGATGATCAGCCGCCGGGAACGCTTCCTGCAGATCCTCGAGGTGCTCTCGAAGCACGGCTTCGGCTTCGCCCTCGGCGGGATCAAGGAGGAGTGGCGGGCACCGCTGGCGCGGGTCCGGCTCATCGACCCCGACAAGCTCTACAGCCAGCCCGTCCACCTGCGGCAGGCCCTCGAGGAGCTCGGGCCCACCTTCGTGAAGCTCGGCCAGGTCGTCTCGACCCGGCCGGACCTGCTGCCGCCGCGGTACGTGCAAGAGCTGACGCGGCTGCAGGACAACTCGCCCCCCGTTCCGCCGGAGCGGATCCGCGTGATGATCGAGTCGGAGCCGGACTCCGCGGCCGAGGAGATCCTCGCGCAGATCGACCCCGTGCCGCTCGCCACCGGCTCGATCGGCCAGGCGCACGCGGCCGTCTACAAGGGGGTCGACGTCATCGTGAAGGTGCGCCGCCCCGGCGTCGTCGAGGAGGTCAACCGGGACCTCGAGATCCTCTCCGAGCTGGCCAAGCTGCTGTCCACCTACTGGCCGGCGGTGGAGCACTTCGACCTGGAGGGTCTCGCGGACGAGTTCGCCCAGTCCCTGCGGGACGAGCTGGACTACCTCACGGAGGCCCGCAACGCCCAGCGGATGGCCGAGAACTTCATGGGCGACCCCCGCGTGCACATCCCGGAGATCTTCTGGGAGGCGTCGACCTCCCGGATCCTCACGATGGAGCGGATCCGGGGGATCAAGATCAACGACTACCCCGCGCTCGAGGAGGCCGGGCTCGACCGGCACCTGCTGGCCGTGGACTCGACCGAGGCCATCTGCCGGATGATCTTCGAGCACGGCTTCTTCCACGCGGACCCGCACCCCGGCAACCTCTTCGTGGAGACCGGCGGGCGGATCGGCATCATCGACTTCGGCATGATGGGCACCCTCACCGACGAGTTCCGGGACCACCTGGTGACCCTGATGCTCGGCGTGGTGCAGGAGAACCCGCGGCGGGTCGCCGCGGGGCTGCTCGGGCTGACCTCGCAGGAGCAGGACGTCAACAAGAAGACGCTCGAGCGGGACGTGGCGATCCTGCTGCGCCGCTACTCGAACAAGCCCCTGCACGAGGTGCGGGTGGGCCACCTGATGGGCGACCTCATCGGGATGCTGCGCCGCTACCGGATGCACCTGCCGCGCGAGTCCGCGCTGTTCCTGCGGATGCTCGTCACGGCTGAGTCCGTGGGCACCGGCCTGGACCCGGAGTTCGACCTCGTCTCGGTGCTCACGCCGTACGCGCAGCGCTTCGTGCTGCACCGGCTCTCCCCCGAGATCCTCGCCAAGCGGCTGCGCGACATCCTGCAGGACGCGGTGCAGATGGGCGTCGAGGCCCCCGAGTACCTCCGGCGGCTCATCGTGGTCCTGGAGCGCGGCGGCTTCGACGTCCACCTGCGCGCCGACGAGTTCGAGCCGCTGCTCAAGCGGGGCGAGAAGATCGGCCACCAGGTGGTGGCCGGCGCGGTGATCGCCGCCTCGATCAACGGCATGGCCCACATCCTCGCGTCCGACCCGGAGCGGTGGCGCAGGTTCCACGTGCCCCTCATCGCCGGCGGGGCGACCACCGTGGGCACCCTCACCGGCTACCTCGTGCTGTCCACCAACGTGCCCAAGGTGCGGCGGCTGGCCAACACCATCCGAGTCCGCCGCCGCTTCTGAGCCCGCCTCCGGGCGCCGCGGTCGGCGGCCCGGCCCGCGGCAGCACGACGCACCCCTGACCTGACCTGCCCCGACGTGCCCCGACATGCCCCGACATGCCCCGACATGCCCCGACATGCCCCGACGGTAGTCACGCCGGGATCACACCGCGGGCCGGACGATGTCCGTGCGACCGGGAGACCGCTCTGGGACCGTCCCGGCGGGCGGGGACGACGTCCACCGCCCGCTCCGGTCGCGACCACCGCATCCACCGTGGCGGAGGCACCGTCCCACCGGCCGGCCCCGCCCGCGTCGAGGAGCACGCCATGACCGCACAGGACCTCACCGACCACCGGACCACCGCCGCGCCCAGCGGGATGTCACGGAGAAATCTGCTCACGGCCGGGGCCGTGCTGGGCACGGGAGCCGCCCTCGCCTCGGCCCCCGCGGGCCTCGCCGCGCCCGTCACCACCACGGCCTGGTCCGGGTGGGAGGACCTGGGCGGCGACTGCCGGTACGGCACGGGCGTGTCCTCCTGGGCGCGGGGCCGGCTGGACACGTTCGTCATCGGCACCGACCGGGCCCTGTGGCACAAGTGGTACGCCCGCGGCTGGAGCGACTGGGAGAGCCTCGGGGGCCGGCTGAAGTCCAACCCCGCCGCCGTCTCCTGGGGCCGCGACCGGATCGACGTCTGCGGCATCGGCACGGACAACGCGCTGTGGCACAAGTGGTGGAACGGGCGCCGCTGGAGCGGCTGGGAGAGCCTCGGCGGCCGGTGCCGCGGGGGCGTCGGGATCTCGTCCTGGGACCGCAACCGCCTGGACTGCTTCGTGCTCGGCACCGACAACGCCCTGTGGCACAAGTGGTGGAACGGGCGCCGCTGGAGCCGCTGGGAGGGCCTGGGCGGCCGGTTGCGGCACGTCCCCTCCGCGGTCTCCTGGGACTACGGCCGGATCGACTGCTTCGGCATCGGCACGGACAACGCCCTGTGGCACAAGTGGTGGAACGGGCGCCGCTGGAGCGGCTGGGAGAGCCTCGGCGGCAACTGCCGGGGCGGCACCGGGGCCTCGTCCTGGGCGCCCGGCCGGCTCGACTGCTTCGTGCTCGGCACGGACCACGCCGTGTGGCACAAGTGGTACGACCAGGGCTGGAGCCAGTGGGAGAGCCTCGGCGGCTGGGTCCAGCACAACCCCTCGGCGGTCTCCTGGAGCAGCAACCGAGTGGACGTCTGCGGGATCGGCAGCGACAACCGCCTCTACCACAAGTGGTGGTCCTGACCGACGCCCGGCCGTCTCCGCCGGCCCGCGGCACGGTCCGGCGGGGACCGGGACGGTCGCACGCCCCGTGCGGCACGTCATGTCGTTGACTTCCCCCGCGCCGCGTCCCAGCATGGCGGTGAAGCGCGGGCGCTGACATCGCGCCTGGTCAGCCGGGGGGAGCAGGGTCATGGGCGACGGAGGGACGATCACGCTGCGACTGCTGGGAAGCTGGGACGCCGCCGTGCAGGGGGCCCGGGTGCAGACCGGGACCCGGCAGCAGCGGCTGCTGGCGGCGCTGGCGATCCACGGCCCCCGGTCCCGGCACTACCTCGCCGGGCTGCTGTGGCCGGAGTGCCCGGAGGACCACGCGCTCGGCAGCCTGCGCACCGCCGTCTTCACCCTGTCCCGGCGCGTGCCGGGGGCCGTGGAGTGCCGCGGCGGGGCCCTGGGGCTGTCCGGGGCCGTGGATGTGGACCTGCACCACCTGCTCGAGCTGCTCGTGCGCCCGGTGGCGTCCTGGTCCGCCGGGCGCGAGGACGCCTGGGTGCTGGACCGCCCCGGCGTGGCCCTGCTGCCGGGCTGGTACGACGACTGGGTGGTCGATGAGCAGGCCCGGCTGCAGGAGCTCTACGTCAACGCGGTCGAGGAACGGGCGGAGCTCTGCCTCGTCCACGGCGACGTCCACCACGCCCTGGCGCTGGCCCGGACGGTCCGCGACGCCGCTCCCCTGCGCGAGAGCACCGTGAGCCTGCTGGTCCGCGCGCACCTGCGCCTGGGCAACGAGGCCGAGGCGTGGCGGGCGTTCCAGGGCTACCGCGGCGAGCTGGCGCGGGAACTGGGCGAGCAGCCCTCGGACCGGGTCCGCGGGCTGCTCGAGCCCCTGCGCCGGCGGTGACGTCCCGGACCCGGATGCCGCCGGGCCGGCCGGCGCTCAGTCCGCCGCCGGCGGCATCTCGATGTGCACGACCTTGACCTGGGTCATCTCGTCCAGGAGCTCGGGCCCGTAGCCGAAGCCCGCGCCGGAGGCCCGGCGCGGCTGCGCGGCGCCACCGGGGGCGCCGCCGAAGACGTTGTTGACCTTCAGCGTGCCCACCGGCAGCTCGGCCACGGCGCGCTGGGCGTGGGCGATCCGCCCGGTGAGCACGGTCGCGGCCAGCCCGTAGCGGTCGGCCGCGGCCAGCCGCAGCCCCTCCTCGAAGCTGTCGACCACCTGCACCGGGGCCACGGGCCCGAACGTCTCCTCGGTCATCACGGTCATCCCGGGGGTGCACCCGCGCAGGACGGTGGCCGGGTAGAACGCCCCGGGACCCTCGGGCACCTGCGCGCCCTCGAGCACGACCGCTCCCCGGGCGACGCTGTCGGCGACCTGACGGTGGACCTCTCCGCGCATCCGCTCGTCGACCAGCGGAGCGAGCGTGCCCTCGGTGTTGCGCCGGCGCGCCTCCTCGGCCAGTGCCGCGAGGAACGGCTCGGCGACGCCGCGGTGGACGTAGATCCGCTCGACCGCCACGCAGATCTGGCCCGCGTTGGCGAACGCGCCGAGGGCGGCCTGGCCGGCGGCCCAGACGGGGTCCACGTCGTCGTCGACCACCAGTGCGTCGTTGCCGCCGTTCTCCCGGACCACGTGGGCGCCGGTGCCGACCGCCGCCCGGGCGATGGCCTCGCCGGCGGCGGTGGAGCCGACGTGGGCGAGGACGTCGACGCCGGGCAGCGCGGTGAGCAGCTCCCCGACCGCGGCGCCGCCGCTGACGGTGCCGAGCACCCCGGCGGGCAGGGCCTCGGCGAGGATCTCCCCGAGCCGCGCCCCGACGTGCGGGCAGCGCTCGCTGGGCTTGTGCACCACGGTGTTGCCGGTGACGACCGCGGCGCCGAGCAGGCCCGCGGCCACCGCCACGGGGTCGTTCCACGGCGTGAGGGCGACGACGACGCCGCGCGGCTCCGCGACGGTGTAGTCGGCCGCCAGCACGCTGCCGCGCAGGCTGTGCCCCCGGTGCACCGGTCCGAGCTCCGCGTACTGGTGGAGCGTGCCGACCCCGGCCATGACCCCGCCCAGGGACTCCTCGACGGGCTTGCCGGTCTCGCGGGCGTTGAGCTCGGCGAGCTCCTGCGCGTGCTCGGCCAGCCGGTCCGCGGCGGCGCGCAGGGCCTTCCCGCGCTCCTCGGGAGCCGTCCGGGCCCAGTCCCGGGCGGCCGCACGGGCGGCCGCGACGGCGGCGCGGACCTCCTCCTCCGTGGCCGCGGCCACGGTGCCGACCGTGGTTCCGTCCCGGGGGTCCAGCACGGTGAGCTCGGTCGTCGGGGCGGTGGCGGGTGCTGCGGTGGTCATGGAACTCCTTCTGCGTCGGGCGGGCGTGCGCGTGCGCACCTCGGGGGCCGTCCTGATGAGCTTACTTACGAACGGGCCGGGACCGGATACGGTAGCAGTGACCAGGCCGCTGCACCCGCGCGGCCTGACCCTGTTCCGACGTGGAGCAGCACACCCCGCCCGCGGCACCCGCCGCGGGCGGGGCCGTGCCCAGCAGAGAGGAAGTTGCATGAGTTTCCAGCCCACCAGCCCCGGCCGGGTGCTGATCACCGGCGGGGCCTCCGGACTCGGCGCCGCCGTGGTGGAGGCGGTCCGCGACAACGGTGGCACCCCCATCGTCCTGGACCGGGACATCAGCACGCTCACCGGCGTCACCGCCTACGAGGTCGACGTGGCGGACACCGCCGCGGTGACCGAGACGGTGCGCCGGGCCGTGGAGGCCGCCGGCGGCCTGGACGCGGTGGTCACCGCGGCCGGCATCGACCGCTGCGGCCGTCTCGAGGACGTGGCGGCCGCCGAGTGGGAGAAGGTCGTGCAGGTCAACCTGTTCGGCACCGTCTCGACGGTGCGCGCCGCGCTGCCCGCGCTGCGGGAGTCCCGGGGCCGCGTCATCACGGTGGCCTCCACCCTCGCGCTGAAGGGCGTCTCGGACGCGACGGCGTACTGCGCGTCCAAGTTCGGCGTGCTCGGCTTCAGCCAGGCCCTCGCCGCGGAGCTCAAGGGCGAGGTGGGCGTCACCCAGCTCATCCCCGGAGGCATGAAGACGCGCTTCTTCGACGACCGGGACGAGCAGTACAAGCCCCAGGACGACTCCCAGCTCAACGATCCCGAGAACGTGGCGAACGCCGTCCTGTTCGCCCTCGCCCAGCCCCGGGGGTGCGAGGTCCGCGAGCTGTTCATCGCCCACGCCGAGGAGGGCTCCTGGCCCTGATCGGTCCGGAGACGGCCGGCCCGGACGACGGAAACACCGTCCGGGCCGGCCGTCGCCCCTCGTGAGAGCGGACTTGTCCCCACAACGGGGGACGGCGCGCGCACGACCCGGACAATGCGTGCGCATCTATGATGGGGTCACTCCCCGTCCCCACAGGAAGGCTCGACGTCAGCGTGGACTCCCCCCTCGGCACCACGGTGGCACGCGTCCCGATCACGGTGCGCTGCCTCGACGCCCACGGCCGGCCCGTGAGCCTCTCGGCGCCCACGCTGGCCCGCGGCTCCACCGACCTGCAGGACCTGCTGCGCCGCGCCTACGCCGCCGTCCGGGGCGGCAGCCCCGCCGAGGCCGTCACCGTGTCCTTCCTGGAGGACTGCCGGGGCAAGCTGCAGCTGGAGTACCTGGTGGTCGACCGCGCGCGCCCGAGCCGCTGGCGCCGGCGCCGCGACCGGCGCCGTGCGGAGGCGATCCAGGCGGCGCTGACGGAGGCGACCATCGTGGTGACCCTCATGGTCGAGGTCACCGGCGCGATCGCCGCCGCGAGGACGGCCCGCTGGTCGGAGAGCGACACCCCCGACTTCGTCGACGTGGTGCTCGACGACGAGCGCACCGTCCGCGTGCCCGGCGCCGTGCGCGGCATGCTCCGCGACGGGACGGCGCTGGAGCTGCTGCGGGGGATCCTGGCGATGTTCCTGGAGGACGACGTCGAGCAGCTGGTCATCGGCAAGGACCCCGAGCTGCCGGGCCGCTACCAGGAGACCGTGGTGACCCGGTCGCCCGCGCTGGTGGACTTCCTCGAGGGCGCGCCCCTGGCCTCGCTGGTCACCGGGGGCCCGGAGCGGTCCTGACCGCGCTGCCCGCCCCTGGACCCGGTGCCGCCGCCGGGCCGCCGCGCCCCGTCCGCCGCCGTCGTGGACCGCGACGCCCAGGACCGGCCGGAGCTGCCGGGCCCACCGCCCTCAGGCGGACTCCTCCTCGGACCGGGCGCGTCCGGTCAGGTGGTCGTAGGCCTCCGCGGCGGCCGAGGCCACGCCGTGCCAGGTCCGCCCCGGCACGACGCGCCGCCGGCCCTCGACCCCGAGGCAGCGGCGCACGGCGGGGCACTCGAGCATCATCCGCAGGACCGTCGCGAGGGTCTCGGGCTCCTCCGGCGGCGTGAGCATGCCGGTGATGCCGTCGGTCACGGTCTCGGCGAGCACGGGCAGCCGGGTGGCGACCACGGGGGTCCCGGTGGCCAGGGCCTCCACGGACTCGGTCGGGGCCGCGGTGCGGGCGACCGGGCGGTCCTTGCGCGCGACCACGAACACGTCGAACGCCTGATGGTACTGCACGACCTGCTCGTCCGGGACCCGCCCCGCGAAGCGGACCCGCCCGCCCAGGCCGAGCCGCCCGGCCAGTTCTTCGAGCTCGGCCCGGGCCGGGCCGTCGCCCACGACCACCACGAGGAGCTCCGGCACGTCGGCGGCCACGAGGGCGGCGGCGCGCAGGAGGTCGTCGAGGCCCTCGTGCTCCACGAGGTCCGCGACCGCGCCCACCACCCGGGCCGTCTCCGGCAGTCCCAGGACCCGGCGGGCCTCCTGCAGGGGGCGGGGATCCGCCAGGTACGGGCCGTCCACGGCGGGGGGCGCCACGCGGACGGGCACCGGGCCGCCCGGAAGGGCCCGTGTGAGGGCCTGCACGCGCTCGCGCATGGCGCGGCTCGTGGTCACGACGTCGGCCGCGGCGGCCAGGACCTCGACCTCGCGGGCGCTCTCGAGCCGGTGCCGCTCGCTCGTGGCCGCCTCGGCGGGCCGGGAGGCCGCCCACCGGTCGGCGGGCAGCTCCCGCACCTCGTAGACCCACGGGATGCCCAGCGCCTCCGCCACCGCGCGGGTGACGAGGGCGTTGCCGGCGCGGCTCGTGGTGTGCAGCACCGCGGGCCGCGCACGCAGGGCGAGCTCGAGCAGGGCCTGCGCCTCCCGCTGCAGCCGCGCCGTGGGGGTCGGTGCCCGGCCGGCGGGCAGCAGCCGGTGGTAGGAGACGCCGTCGAGGACCTCGGCGTCCGCCCCGGGCGCCCTGCCGTCGGCGGCCGCGGGCCCGGTCCGTGTCACGGCGGTCACGGTCCAGCCCTGGGCCACGGTCGCGGAGAGCAGGGAGTGGGCGCGCGGGGCGCGCCGCCCCCGGGCGCGCGGCGGGGCCTCGGCGAGCACGTGCAGCACGGACGCGGGCTCCGGGCGGTAGCCCACCACCGGGGTGAGGGCCGGGCGCCAGCCGGAGAGCAGCCGCAGCTCGTCCTCGTAGTGGAGCAGCCGGCGCCGCTCCCCCTGTGTGGCCCGCCCGGCGGCCGCGGCACGCCGCAGCTCGACCACGGCCTCCGAGATCCGGCCGACGTGGCGGTGCCGGCGGGCTCTCGTGCCGGCGAGGTCCCTCGTGCCGGACGGCACCTGCGCCAGGAGCCGGTCCGCCTCGGCCACCCGGCCCGCGGACAGGGCCGCCTCGGCGAGCCGGCGGGCAGTGCGCGGCGCGGGGCTCCCGCGGCGGGCACGGCGGAGGCGTGCCTCGAGCCGCCGCTGCGCCGCGGCGTCCGGGCCCAGGGCGCGGGCCACGGCGGCACCGGCCTCGGGCCAGGGGCTGCGCAGCAGGGCGCGGGCGGCGGGCCGGGCCGCGCCGGTGGGGAGGACACGGGCCGCGGGCAGCCAGAAGGCCTGGGGCTCGTCGTCCGGACTGAAGGGGCGGGGGGTGTGCGGCATGGCCTTCTCGCGGAGGAAGAGGGGCCGTCCCGGTCGATCACGGGGCGTGCTGCGGGCGGGGGGAAGTCGGTCTGCGCCGGGCTCGGGCGCCGGCGGGGAGCTACTGATCGTCAGGGCTCAGCGTAGCAAGATATCCGCCCAGATCGCCCGACGAGATGGCCGCGCCGATCCCCGCCATCGCCTCGAGGTCGGGCACCACGACCGACTGCCCGTCCGGGGACACGCCCAGGCCGAGCTGCGGTGCCGTGGACAGGTGCAGGTCCCCGGCGGAGAGCCCGGCGAGGTCGGGGGCCAGTCCGGCGAGCCACGACGAGTCGAGCCCCTCGCTCACCGTCAGGTAGGGCGAGAACTCGATGACCACGGTGTGCATCCGCACGGGGTTGAGCAGCGTCTGCGGGCCGAGCAGGCGCTCCAGCGCGGCCCGGACGTAGCTGCGCTGGTTCTGCACGCGCTGGAAGTCCCCGCTCTCGAAGGCCTTGCGCTCCCGGACGAACTCGAGGGCCCGCTCCCCGTCCATGTGCTCCGGCCCGGCCTCGAAGGTCATCCCCTCGTTGGAGACGAAGTCCTGGGGCACGTCGATCGTCACCCCGCCCAGGGCGTCGGTGAGGGCCTGGAAGCCGGCGAAGTCCACCTCGGCGACCTGGTCCACCCGGGTGCCGACGAGCTCCTCGACGGTCCCGACCATCAGCGGGACGCCGCCGAGGTCGAGCGCGGCGTTGATCTTGGCCTCGCCCACGCCGGGGATCGGCACCCACGTGTCCCGCAGGACGGACAGCACGTAGGCCTCCCCGCCGTCCTCGGGCAGGTGCACCAGCATGATGGTGTCCGCCCGCTCCCCCACGACGCCCACGTCCGCCCGTCCGCCGGGCAGGCTGTCCGCCCCGAGCAGCAGCACGGTGGTGCCCCGGTCCTGGGCCGAGCCCGCGGCGGGCCGCCCGCCCTCCGGCGGGAACGCGTCCTCGATGACCTGCTTCCGGGCGTCGAAGGTCCGTCCCAGGTTCCACACGAACGCACCGGCCGCCAGGGCGAGGACCAGCACGAGGCCCAGCAGGACCCGGCGGACGGGGTGCCGCCGGTGCCGCGGCACGGCCACGCCGTCGGCGTCCCGGTCGGCGGGGTGGACGCCGCGGGCGGCGTCGCGGTCGTCGACGGACATGCTGTGCTCCCGGGTCGGTGGGCGGTCGGTGCCGCTCATGCTAGGCCCCCCGTGCTCGGAAGCGGCTGACAGGTGCCTGGGAGCACTCGACCGGCGAGGTGCCGCGGGCGGCTCAGGGCACCCGGGTGATCCACTCCGGGGTGGCGAACTTCTCGGCCACCAGCCGGCGGGCGGCGGCGAGCTCGGTCTCGCGGACGGCACCCTGCGCGGCCCCGTAGCGTCCCGCGAAGACCTCCATGAGCTTGTCCACGACGTCGGCCCGGGCCATGCCGGTCTGCCGGCGCAGCGGGTCCACGCGCTTCCGGGCCGAGCGGTGCCCCTTGTCGGAGAGCTTCTCCCGGCCGATCCGGAGGACCTCCGTCATCTTCCGGGCGTCGATGTCGTAGCTCATGGTCACGTGGTGGACCATGCCGCCGCCCGCGAAGCGCTTCTGGGCCGCGCCGCCGATCTTGCCGTGCTCCGTGGCGATGTCGTTGAGCGGGACGTAGAACGCCTCCAGCCCCATCTCCTGGAACGCCTGCATGACCCACCGGTCGAGGAACGGGTAGGACTCGGCGAAGCTGAGGCCGTCCACGAGGGTCTGGGGCAGGTACAGCGAGTACGTGATGCAGTTGCCGGCCTCCATGAACATGGCCCCGCCGCCGGAGACCCGGCGCACCACCGAGATGCCGTGCCGCCGGGCGCCCTCCGCGTCCACCTCGTTGCGCAGGGACTGGAAGGAGCCGATCACCACGGACGGCTCCTCCCAGTCCCACAGCCGCAGGGCGGGCGGGCGCCGGCCGGCGCCGACCTCGCGGGCGAGGACCTCGTCGAGCGCCAGGTTCTCCAGGGTGGGCCGGACCGTGGGCGGGATGACCTCCCACGCGTGGTCGTCCCACGTGGTGGCGTGGGCCAGGGCCCGGCGGACGGCGGTGGCGATCGCCTGCGGGGAGAAGCCGAACAGCACGACGTCGTCCGCGAGCGCCGCCTCGACGGCCCCGACGATCTCCTGCTGGGTGGCGTGCTCGCCGAGGCCGGTCAGCGCGGCGTTGATGTCCGCGAGGGCCTCGTCCGGCTCGAGGAAGAAGTCCCCGTTGACGGAGACGTCGACCAGCCGGCCGTCGGCCACGCCCAGGTCCACGACCACGAGCTTCCCGCCCTGCACCTTGAACTCCCCGTGCCGCCGCTCCTGCGTCATCCGCGCCTCCCCGCCGTCCTGTGCTGCCGTTCGATCCGTCCTGCTGGTGGTCCCGGGACAGCCTACGCCCGGGGACGACGCAGGCCCGGACCTGTGCGGTCCGGGCCTGGGCGGTGGTGCTGGGCCCCGCGAGCGGGACGAACGTCAGCTGCTGGACTTGCCGAAGTTCTTGAAGCGGGCGTTGAAGCGCTCCACGCGACCGGCGGAGTCCATGATGCGCTGCTTGCCGGTGTAGAACGGGTGGGACTCCGAGGAGATCTCGACCTCGATGATCGGGTACTCGTTGCCGTCCTCCCACGTCTCGGTCTTCTGCGAGGTGGCGGTGGACCGGGTCAGGATGGTCTTGCCGGAGGCCAGGTCGCGGAAGAGGACCGGGTGGTAGTCCGGGTGGATGTCAGTCTTCATGGGGTTCAAACCTTTTCGTTGGTGCCTGGATTTTGCCAGCCACGGTTTCGCTCGGTGGGCGGTGCGCCGTCGTCGTCCGTCCGCGCGGTTCGAGAAGGGCGGGGGCATCGGGCACCAGCGGTCCAGCGTACCGGATCCGCGGCGGGAATTCACGCCCGTTCCGGCCGCGCGAGGGGCCCGGCACGCACCGGACTCCTCGTGCGGCCGTGACCGGTGCCGGGACCGGCTCACCACCGGTGCGCGACGTCGACCACGAGCCGCGTCGTGTTCCCCGGGCCGTCCAGCACGAAGACCCGGTACGGGAGCCGGGCGCGGACGCCGAGGCCGATGGTGGTCTGCCCCTCGAAGCTGCCGGCCCAGGCCACCTGGCGGAACGTCCGGTACCCGCTGACGTCCACCACCTCCTGCCGGTTCTTCGGGAGGTAGGTGGCCCTGCCGTCCTCGTAGGCGGGTGCGTGGACGATGATCCGCAGATCGGCCGCTCCGCGCAGGGGGACCGCCCGGCCCGAACCCTGCTCGGTGACGGCCGTGTACGCCACGCGGTACCCCGGGACGTCGCCCCCGCGGAGGTCGACGACCAGACGGTCGAAGCACGCGTGCCGGCCGGATCGTACGCCGGTGATCACATCGCCCGTGTACTCCTCCGAGTACTCGGGGGTGGACCCCCACGTGATGCCGCAGTACGGCGCCGCGGCGGAGGCGCTGCCGGGGACGATCAGCCCCAGCCCCGTGGCCAGCACCAGGGCCGCCAGCCACGAGATCAGCTTTTTCATGACACACCTGCTGTTCCTCTGCGCCCGGACGCCGGCTGGTGCCGCGGTTTCTCGGACCGGGCCTCGCAGACCCTTCCAGAATAGTCTTCACGGATGCCAACAGCACTGGTCGGAGGGCGATCGACGGCTGAACCGTGACCCGCTGCGGCCGCCGGGGCCGTCGAGCACGACGAGCCGTGCCGAGGCCGCGGCCCGGTCGTCACCGGACGGGCCGGGTCTCCCAGAAGGCCACGGCCGAGGCGGCGGCCACGTTGAGGGAGTCCACGCCGTGGGACATCGGGATCCGGACGGTGAGATCCGCGTGGTGGACGGTGGCCGCGCTCAGCCCGTCCCCCTCGGTGCCGAGGACCAGCGCCAGCTTCTCGTCCCGGCGGGCGGACAGCTCCTGGAGGGTGAGCGAGTCGTCGCCGAGGGCGAGCGCCGCCGTGGTGAAGCCGGCGTCCTTGATCCGCTGCAGGTCGGCGGTCCAGTGCTGCAGCCGGGTCCACGGGACCTGGAAGACGGTGCCCATGGAGACCCGGATGGCCCGGCGGTACAGGGGGTCGGCACAGCGGGGGGTGACCAGCACGGCGTCGACGTCGAGCGCGGCGGCCGAGCGGAAGATCGCCCCGACGTTGGTGTGGTCCACGATGTCCTCGAGGACCGCGATCCGGCGCGACGACGCCAGGAGCTGCGCCAGCTCCACGGGCTCCGGGCGCTGCATGGCCGCGATCGCCCCGCGGTGCAGGTGGAAGCCCGTGATCTGCTCGAGCACCTCGTCCGGTCCGACGTACAGGGGCACGTGGGGGTGCTCCGCCAGCACGTCCGCGAGGTCCTCCAGCCACTTGTCCGCCATGAAGAAGGAGCGGGGCACGTGCCCTGCCGCGAGGGCCCGGCGGAGCACCTTGGAGGACTCGGCGATGTACATGCCGCGCTCGGGCTCGAGCCTGCGCCGCAGCTTGACGTCGGTCAGGCGGGCGTAGTCGGCGACCCGGGGGTCGTCGGCGCTCTCGAGGCGGATCAGGTGCGGGAAGTCGGTCACGGGGTCTCTTCGGGTCGGTGGGGCGCGGGCGTGGGACCCTGTGGCCGGGACGGTGACCGGGGCCGGGTCGCCCCGATCGTAGCCGGTGCCGTCCCCGGGACGTGCTCCCGCGCGGACGTGCGCGGCCGCGCGGGCTCCGCACGGTGCCCGGGCGCGCGGACGCCCTCAGATCAGCCGGGACACCAGGTTGACGAGGGCCACGACGCCCAGCACCACGATGACGGTGCGCAGCACCACCGGGGAGAGCCGGCGGCCGATCTTGGCACCGGCCCAGGAGCCCGCGGTGGAGCTCACGGCGATGAGCAGCACGACCCACCAGTTGATCCGGTCGAGGGCGAACAGGACGTAGGAGACCGCGGCCACGATGTTGACGAGGGCCACGAGCACCACCTTGACGGCGTTGGCGGCCTGCAGGGAGGCGAGCAGGAACACGCCGAGGATGCCGAGCAGGAGCACTCCCTGGGCGGCCACGAAGTAGCCGCCGTAGACGCCGGCCAGGAAGACCAGGGCGTACAGGGACGCCGGCTGCGGCGCCCGGTCCGGGTCGAGGGGCCGCGGGGTCTCCCCGCGCGCCCGCGCCGCCGCGGCGGCGGCCTCGGCCTGGTTGTCCTTGCGGCGGCGCACCAGCGCCTGGAGCCGCGGCTGGAAGATCACGAACAGGAGGGCGACGACGATCAGGGCCGGCGCCGCGTAGCCGAACACGGACTCGGGCAGGTGCAGCAGCAGCGCCGCCCCGATGACGCCGCCGGCCACCGAGAACGGAACGAGCTTCAGGAGGGTCCGTTCGACGCCCTTGAGCTCGTGGCGGTAGTGCCAGGCGCCCGTGAGGTTGCCGGCGATCAGGCCCATCGCGTTGGACATCGAGGCGGTCACCGGCGGCACGCCCATGGTGACCAGCACGGGGAAGGTCACGAGGGTCCCGGAGCCCACGATGGTGTTGATGAGTCCGGCCCACACCCCCGCGAGGAGGATCAGTCCCACCTGCCAACTCTCGAAGGGCAGGTCGGCGAGGAGGCCGGTGACGAGCTCGCCGGCGCTGCCCGCGGACCGGGGCACGAGCGGGGGCACGGACAGGGGCACGAGCGGGGGCACGGAGGGGAACGCGGCCACGGAGCCGGTCAGGACCGGGCGAACGCCGCGTAGCGGTTGCCGACCTGCACGAGCTTGAGGGGCAGCCCGAACGTCTCGGAGAGGTTCTTCTGCGTCATGACCTGCCGGACGGGCCCGGAGGCGACGACCCGTCCCTCGCGCAGCAGCAGCGCGTGGGTGAAGGCGTCGGGCACCTCCTCCAGGTGGTGGGTGACCATGACGACGGCCGGGGACGCCTCGTCCCGGGCCAGCTCGTCCAGCCGTGCCACCAGGTCCTCCCGGCCGCCCACGTCGAGGCCGGCCGCCGGCTCGTCCAGGAGCAGCAGCTCGGGGTCGGTCATCAGGGCCCGGGCGACGAGCACGCGCTTGCGCTCCCCCTCGGACAGGGACCCGAACCGGCGCTCGGCCAGGTGGTCGATGCCCCACGCTGCCATGAGCTCCTGCGCCTGTGCCTCGTCGGCGTCGTCGTAGCTCTCGATCCACCGCCCGGTCACGCCGTAGGCGGCCGTGACCACGCAGTTGCGCACGGTCTCGGCCTCGGGGATCTGGGCGGCGAGCACCGTGGAGCTCAGGCCGATCCGGGGGCGCAGCTCGAAGACGTCCACCGCGCCGAGGATCTCGTCGAGGATGTCCACCATGCCCCGGGTGGGGTGCAGCCGGGCGGCGGCGATGGACAGCAGCGTGGTCTTGCCGGCCCCGTTGGGGCCCAGCACGACCCACCGCTCGCCCTCGTTGACGACCCAGTCCACGGACTCCAGCAGCGTCTTCCGGCCCCGGACCACGCTGACGTCCACCATCTCCACCACAGCACTCATACCGGCCACTGTAGGGCACCGGCGGCGGCGGTTCCCGCCCCGGCGCCCGCCGCCGGGCCGGTGCGTCCGGGGGCCCGGATACACTGGCCGCATGACCACCCACCTCGCCGTGATCGCGTTCGCCCAGAATCCGGACCCGGAGGCCCGTGAGCGCATCCTCACCCTGGTGCAGGACGCCGGCGCCGAGGTCGAGCGGTTCTCCGGCGTGCGGGTCACCGGCCCCGGCTCCGCCGGGCACGACTCGGGGGTCCCCGGCTACAACGCCTTCACCGCCCACGTGGCCGGATCGGACGCCACCGCCCTGCTCGCGGCCCTGCGCCCGGACCCGCTGGAGCAGATGCTGCCGGGGGTGGACGTCAACGTGGTGCCGACCACCCTGTTCGACCCGGAGCGCAAGAAGCTGCTCGTCATGGACGTGGACTCCACCCTCATCCAGCAGGAGGTCGTCGACATGCTCGCGGCCCACGCGGGGCGCGAGGCCGAGGTCACCGCCGTGACCGAGGCGGCCATGCGCGGGGAGCTGGACTTCGCCCAGTCCCTGCACGCGCGGGTCGAGGCCCTCGCGGGGCTGCCCGTGTCCGTGCTCGACGAGGTCCTGGCCGCCGTGCGGCTCTCCCCCGGCGCGGACGTGCTCGTCAAGGCGTTCCTGCGGGAGGGGCACGCCGTGGCGGCCGTCTCGGGGGGCTTCCTGGAGGTCCTCACCCCGCTCGCGGAACGGCTGCGGCTCACCCGGCACACCGCCAACACCCTGGAGGTCGCCGACGGGAAGCTCACCGGCAGGGTGCTCGGCGAGGTCGTGGACCGCACCGTCAAGGAGCGCAGCCTGCGGACCTGGGCCGGGGAGCTGGACGTCGCCCCCGAGGACGTCATCGCCGTGGGCGACGGCGCCAATGACATCGACATGGTCACGGCCGCCGGACTCGGCGTGGCCTTCAACGCCAAGCCCGCCCTGCGCGCGGCCGCCGACGCCCAGATCAACCTGCCGAACCTGGACGCCGTCCGCTTCTTCGCGGACCTCTGACCCGCCGCGGCCCCCGTGCCCGGGGTCGCCGCCCGGTGCCGCCCAGGAGGACCGTCGGGGCCGGGACCCGGGCCGCAGCACGGCCCGTAGAGTGGGGTGCAGCACACGCGGCGGTCGCGCACGAGACCACGCCCGGCCACGAGGAGAGACAGTGACGGTACCCGGTGCGCTCCGGCAGCGCCCCGGCTTCCTGGTCCGGATGATGCTGCTGCACCTCGCCGTGGTGACGGTCGTGGTGGCCCTGTGCGGGGGCGTCTACGGCTGGCTGACCTACGAGCGCCTGGGCCGGGACGCCGAGCACCAGGCCCTGTCCATCGCCCGGGCCGTGGCCGCCACCGACGACGTCCGCGCGGGCGTGGCCGACCTGGCCCCGGCCGGCCCCGAGGACCTCGACCCGGACGCGCTGGCCCGGGGTTCCCTGCAGTCCTCCGCCGAGGAGGTCCGCCGCCGCACGGAGTCCCTCTTCGTGGTGATCACCGACGACAGCGGGCTCCGGCTCTCCCACCCCACCCCCGAGCTGCTGGGCCTGCCCGTGAGCACGGACCCCACCGAGCCGCTGGCCGGGCGGGAGGTCACCAGCCAGGAGCGCGGCACCCTGGGCCACTCGGCCCGGGCCAAGGTCCCGGTGTACGCCCCCGGCTCGGGCTCGGCGGTGGTGGGCGCGGTGAGCGTGGGCATCTCCCGCGAGGACGTGCTCGCCAGCCTCCGGCAGGACATCACCCCCGTGGCGGCCACCGCCCTCGGCGCCCTGGGCCTCGGTGCGGCCGCCTCCGCGGCGATCGCGCGCCGGCTCAAGCGGCTCACCCTCGGACTGGAGCCCGAGGAGATCGTCGCGCTCGCCCAGGACCAGGAGGCGGTGCTGCGCGGGGTCGACGAGGGCGTCATCGGCGTCTCGCCCGAGCACCGCATCACGGTGGTCAACGCCGAGGCGGCACGGCTGCTGGGCGTGGCGGAGCCCTCCCGGCTGGTGGGGACCCCGCTGGCCGAGGCGGGGCTGCCGGCGTCCTTCGCCGCCCTGCTCGCCGCGGCGACCCCCGCGTCCCCCGCGGTGGAGCAGGTCGTCGGCCGGCACGTGCTCATCCTCTCGGCCCGTGCCGTCCGGCCCGCCGGCCCGGGATCGCCCCCGCTCGGCTGGGTGGTGCTCGTCCGGGACCGCACCGAGCTGCAGTCCCTGACCCGCCAGCTCGACGCCGTCGGCGCCCTCAGCACCGCCCTGCGCGCCCAGCGCCACGAGTTCGCCAACCGGCTGCACACCATCTCCGGGCTGCTCGCGATCGGCGACGCCGAGGAGGCCCGCCGGTACGTGTCCGAGGTGACCGAGACCGGGCCCCTGAGCTATCCGGCCGAGCGGGCCGAGCTGCTGCGGGACCCGTACCTGCAGGCGTTCCTCGGGGCCAAGAGCGTCGAGGCGGCCGAGCGCGGCGTGAGCCTGCGCATCGGCGCGGACACCCTGGTCCGCGGCCGGATCACGGACCCGCAGGACGTCACCACGGTGATCGGCAGTCTCGTGGACAACGCCGTCCGCGCCGCGGTCCAGGGCGCGGCGGAGGACCGCTGGGTCGAGGTCGAGCTGCTCGACGACTGGACCGGCGGGGAGGGCACGCTGCACCTCGTGGTGGCCGACTCCGGCGACGGACTGCCCGTGCCGGACCCCGAGCCGATCTTCGCCCAGGGCTGGTCCACCGCCGTCCCGTCCGGCGGCTCCGGGGACGGCGGCGGACCGCGCTTCGACGTGCTGCCCGACGTCCACGGCCAGGGTTTCGGGCTGTCCCTGAGCCGTGAGCTGGCCCGCCGGCGCAGCGGGGACGTGTGGGTGGCCGATCCGGGCCGCCCCGGCGGACCGGGAGCCGTCTTCTGCGCCCGCCTGCCCGGTACCGTGGTCCGCGAGCCCGTGGCCGACGTCCGCGGGGAACCGACCGCCGGCGCAGCAGGAGGTGCAGGATGAGCGACGACCTGGTGGTCCTCGTGGTCGACGACGACTTCCACGTGGGCCGGCTGCACGCGGGCTTCGTGAACGCCGTGCCGGGCTTCACCGCGCTCACCCCCGTGGGCACGGCCGAGCAGGCCATGCGCACCGTCCACGCCCACCAGCCCGACCTCGTCCTGCTGGACGTCTACCTGCCCGACGCGCTCGGGCTGGACCTGCTCCGGGCCCTCGACGTCGACGTCATCATGCTCACCGCGGCGGCCGACCCCGCCTCCGTGCGGACCGCCGTCCGCCGCGGCGCCCTGGCCTATCTCATCAAGCCGTTCCCGAACGAGCGGCTGGCCCGCACCCTGCGGGCCTACGCCCGGTACCGCCGGCTGCTCACCGACCGGGACGCGCTGACGCAGGAGACCGTGGACCGCGCCCTGCACGCCCTGCACCCCGGCGAGACCTCCTCCCCCGGCGAGCGCACCCGGTCCGCGACGGAGGCCTCCGTGCTGGCGGCCCTGGAGCCCGGGGCGCCGCTCCCGGCCGCGGAGATCGCCCGCAAGGTCGGCATCTCCCGGGCCACCGCCCAGCGCTACCTCTCCGCCCTGGCCGAGGACGGCTCGGTCGAGATCCAGCTCCGCTACGGGAGCACCGGCCGCCCCGAGCACCGCTACGGGCCGCCCGCCCCCTGAGCACCAGGTTCATGCTCAGGGCCGGTCCCTAGACTGCAGGCCATGGCCAGCAGGGTACGACCGGAACCACAGGACCACTGCGTCTCCTGGCCGGACGAGATCTGCGACGACCCGGTGGCGGAACGGGCGAGGCTGTTCGCGGTGAACCTGCGGGCGGCCGTGGGCTCCCGGCCCCTGCGCGAGGTCGGGGCGCTCGCCGGCGTCGACCACACCGCGCTGTCGCGGATCCTGGACGGCCACGTCTGGCCGGACGGGTACACGGTCGCCCGTCTGGAGGTCCGGCTGGGGACCAGCCTGTGGCCCCCGTACGAGGAGTGACCGCACGGCCCGCCGCGCCCCCCGCGTAGAGTCGGTGCCGTGGCAGCAGCGCTCCGCTCCCGGCGGACGACCTTGCGGCGAGCCGAGGAGGACGACACCGTGATCGACGCCCACCTGCACGTGATCGACCCGCGGTTCCCCCTGGTGCCGAACCAGGGCTACGTGCCCCCGTGCTTCACGGCCGAGGACTACCGGCGGCGGGTCCGGGGACTGGGCGTGGTGGGCGGGGCGGTGGTGAGCGGCTCGTTCCAGGGCCACGACCAGGCCTTCCTCCGCGCGGCGCTGGCGGAACTCGGCCCGGGCTTCGCCGGGGTGACCCAGCTGCCGCCCGGCGTCACGGACGAGCAGGTGCGCGAGCTCCACCGGGCCGGGGTGCGGGCCGTGCGCTTCGCCCTCCGCCGCGGCACGGACGCGGACCCCGCCGGCATCGAGCGGCTGGCCCGGCGGGTGCACGAGCTCGCCGGGTGGCACGCCGAGTTCTACCTGGACGCCGCGGCCCTGGAGCACCTCGCCCCCCTGCTGCGGCGGCTGCCGCGGACGGTCGTGGACCACCTCGGCATGAGCGCGGCGGGGCTGCCCCTGCTGCTCGAGCTCGTCGGGCACGGGGTGAGGGTCAAGGCCACCGGCTTCGGCCGTGTCGACCTCGACGTGCCGGACGCGCTGCGCCGGATCCACGCCGCCGACCCGACGGCGCTGCTCTTCGGCACCGACCTGCCCAGCACCCGGGCGGAGCGCCCGTTCCGGGACGAGGACGTCGGGCTGGTCGTACAGACCCTGGGCGCGGACGCCGCGGCGTCCGTGCTGCACGACAACGCGGCCGCCTGGTACGGGCTGCCGCGCGCCTCCGCGGCGGTCTGACCGCCCGGCACCACGGGCCCCGGACCCCGGCCGGGATCAGCGGGACGGCGTCGGGGCGACGTTGTGGTTGCCGCGGAACACGTTGTCCGGGTCGTAGCGGTTCTTCAGCTCGACCAGCCGCTCGTGCTTGGCGCGCCCGTAGGCCTCCCGCGCCGCCGCCCCCGGGTCGCCGCCCTGCTCCGCCCCCAGGAAATTGACGTACTGGCCCTGCTCCGCGAACGGCCCCAGGGCCGCGTGCACCCGCCGGGCGTAGGCCGTGAGCCGGACGTCGTCGGCCGGGTCGCGCCAGAAGCCGAAGACGTTCAGCCAGAACCGTGCGGCGCGGCTGGGCCACGCCGTCGCGTCCTCGGGCACCCGGCCGAAGGCGCCGCGGAGACAGTGCAGGTTGATGCCGCTCCCCACCCAGGTGATCTCGGAGGCCACGGCCACGAGGGCGGCGACGACCTCCTCGTCCAGCCGGCTGAAGGCCACGTTCTTCCAGTATCCCCGGGAGCCCACCGGGAAGACCGGGTCCTTCCCGGTCTGCCAGGAGGTCCAGGGCACCGGGCCCACGGTCTCCAGATCGGGCGGCACCGCCGCGCGCAGCCGCTCGACGAGCTCCAGGCCGCGCCCGTGCTGCGGCGAGGCCCAGGCGAGACCGACGGTCATGAGCACCTCGTGCCCGAGCCCGTACTCCGGCGGGAGGACCACGAAGGACACGATGGTGTTCATCTCGTCCGGGAGCTCCCGCGTCCACTCCTCGAAGGCCGCGAGCGCCCGCTCCCACTTCGGGCGGCGGTAGACGAGGCCGCCCGCCAGGACGGGGGACGCCAGCGGGTGGGCCCGGAGCGCGAAGGAGGTGACCACGCCGAAGTTGCCGCCCCCGCCGCGCAGTCCCCAGAAGAGGTCCGGGTGCTCGGCCGCGTCGACGTGCAGGTGCTCCCCCGCGGCGGTGACGACCTCCGCGGAGACCAGGTTGTCGAGGGTCAGGCCGTGGGTGCGGGTCAGCCACCCGATGCCGCCGCCGAGCGTGAGCCCGGCGATCCCGGTGCCGCCGACCACGCCGAGCGGCACGGCGAGGCCGTGCGGGGCCGTCGCCCGGTCCACGTGGGCGAGGGTGGCCCCCGGCTGGGCGGTCACGAGGCGCGCGGCGGGATCCACGGCCACGCGGGTCAGGCCGCCGAGGTCCAGGACGAGGCCGTCCGCGACCGTGCTGTGCCCGGCGATGCTGTGCCCGCCGCCGCGCACGGCCAGCGGCAGGCCGCTGCGCCGGGCGGCGGCCAGGCAGGGGTCGACGTCGGCGACGGACCCGGCGCGGGCGACAGCGCGCGGACGGACGTCGACCATCCCGTTCCACAGCCGTCGCGCGTCGTCGTACCCGGGATCCTGTGGGCTGATGAGGACCCCGGTGAGGCGCTCCGCGAGCTCGCGCAGGGCTCGGTCGCGCGCGCGGTCACCGGTGACCGGGCGGTGGGTGCTCATGGCGGGTTCCTGCGACGAGGGACCCTCGGGCCCCGGTGGAGCGGCGGATCGGCCGCCGGTGCCGTGGCGGGAAGTGTAGTCCGGGCCGCCGGGACCGGCAAGGAGTCGCGCCTACTCGGGCCACACCTGCCGGTCCGGGCCCTGCAGCACGTAGCGCAGCTCCACGGCGCCGCCCTCGAAGTGGGTGGTGCGCTGCAGCCGCAGGTCGCGCGCGGCCTCGGTCGGCAGCACCGGGTGGCCTCCGCCGAGGACGACGGGCATGTACGTCAGCCACAGCTCGTCGAGCAGCCCGGCGTCCGCGAACTGGGCCGCGAGCCGGCCACCGCCCACCACCCACAGGTTCCGCCCGCCCGCGGAGGCCGTCAGCGCCTCGGCGTGCAGCGTCACGGGCCCGCTGACGAAGAGCAGGTTCGCGCCCTCGAGCCTCGGCAGCTCCCGGTGGGTGAACACCCACACCGGCAGGTCGCCGTAGGCCCAGTCCCCCTGGTCGAGCACGAACTCGTACGTGCTCGCTCCCATCGCGAGCGCCCCGACGTCGGCCAGGAAGGCGTCGTAGTGCTCCTGGTAGGCCTCGAAGCCGTACTGCAGCAACCAGTCGAGGTGGTTCTCCCGGTCGGCGATGTACCCGTCGGCGCTGGCCGCCACGTAGTACTGCGTTCTGCTCATGCGCACCAGGTTACGCACCCCGGCGGCGGCTTCCCAGGGACTCTTCCCCCGCGGCACGGACGGGGTCATCATGAGGACATCGACCGATCGACGCGGAGGCCGGACCATGCCCATGCTGCTCAATCCCTACCTCTCGTTCCGGGACACCGCCGAGGAGGCGATGACGTTCTACCGCTCCGTGTTCGGCGGGGAGCTGTCGCTGAGCCGCTTCAGCGAGTACGGGGCCAGCGACGACCCCGCGGAGCAGGACAAGGTCATGCACGCGATGCTCACCACGGACGCCGGCATGGTCCTGATGGCCTCCGACACCCCGGACAGCATGGCGCTGACGGTCGGGGACAACGTCGCGGTCTCCGTGAGCGGCGACGACGAGGCCCTGATGCGCGGCTGGTGGGAGACGCTGACCGCGGGCGGGACCGTCACGATGCCGCTCGAGGAGGCGCCCTGGGGCGGCCTGTTCGGGATGTGCACCGACCGCTTCGGCACCCACTGGATGTTCAGCGTCGGCGGCGCCGACTCCTGAACGACCCCGTCCGACCCGAGGAGGACCGTCCCATGCGGATCACCCACACCAGCGTCTTCGTCGACGACCAGCAGCAGGCCCTGCTGTTCTACACCGGCAAGCTCGGCTTCATGGTCAAGCACGACGTCCCCGCCGGCGGCGCCCGCTGGCTCACCGTGGTCTCGCCCCAGGCGCCCGAGGGCGTCGAGCTGGTCCTCGAGCCCTCGGAGCACCCCGCCGTGGGACCGTTCAAGGCCGCGCTCGTGGCCGACGGCATCCCGTTCACCAGCTTCGGCGTCAAGGACGTGCGGGCGGAGTACGAGCGCCTGCGCGAGCGCGGCGTGCACTTCGTCCAGGAGCCCACGGTCGCCGGTCCGTACACCACCGCGGTGCTCGACGACACGTGCGGCAACCTCATCCAGATCGCGAGCCCGACCCCCGGGTGAGGGACCCCGAGCGAGCGCGGGCCCCGGGCACGCCGCCGCGGGGCGGGGGCGCGGCGGTCAGGCCCGGGCCCGCAGCTGCTCGGCGAGCGGCCGGTAGTGCCCGGACATCGCGGGGTGGTAGTCGCGGGCGAAGTCGACGGCGTCCGGGCTGCCGCCGGTCTCGGCGGCGACCAGCCGGTCCAGGTAGTACTCCCAGCCGGGCCCGACCGACTCCACCTCGTCGGGATCGGGATACCGGTGGGTGAGCTGCAGGACGGTCGTCCCGCCGTAGTCCACGACGTCGAGGTCCACGCGCCAGGCGTCGGCCGCCGTGCCGAGCGTGAGCGCCAGGTGCTGCGGCGGCTCGCACCGGCGGATCAGCAGGGGCTCGGGCCGGTCCCAGTCCTCGGCGGTCATGAGCAGCTCGACCCGGCCGGAGGCCGGGTCCCCGCGCCACGTCCCGTACCAGCGGGCGAGCCGCTCGGCGTCCGTCACCGCGGCCCAGATCTCCTCGGCCGAGGCCCGGAACGTGCGGGCGAGCACGAGGTGGCCGCCCGGGTCGAGTCGTCCTGTGGGCCGTGGGGTCATGGTGGCTCCTCGCTCGGCTCCGCACCGCGCGGAGGTGCTCCTGGCCGAGGCGCCGACGGCCTCGCGCCGTGTGGTCCATCAATAGCACCCGCGGCCGGTGGGCGGCGTCACAATGCGGTCGGTTCCGCACCGGCGAGCAGGAGCCGGCACGGGATCCGGCCCCGCGGACCGGCCCCACGGACCGGCCCCACGGACCGGCCCTGCGGACCGGGCGTGCGCGCCGGCACGCCCGCCGCTCCACGGCGCCGCCGCCGGCCAGAAGCGGCGACGGCGGCAAGCGGCGACGGCGGGGCGGCCACCCCGGAAGGTGCCCGCCCCGCCGTCGTCGCCGGTCTACTTGCGCCCGGCCTTCGCCAGGAAGTCGTCGGCGCCGCCGACGAGCTCGACGTGCCCGGTGGGGACGTCCGCGGTGACCATCCGGGCGATCTCCTCGGCGAACTCCTGCACGGAGTAGAGCTTGCCGGCGGCCTCGCGCCGCTCCTCGAGCGCTCCCGGGCGGGCCCGGTTGAGCAGGGTCGCGGTCACGGTGCCCTCGATCATGTCGCCGGAGACCACCACGAAGGTGATGCCCTTCTCGGTCAGCTCGGGGATGCGCGCGGTGAGGGCGTCCTCGCCGGCGCGCTTGGACCGCGCGACCTCCACGTACTCCGGCATGGTCTCGACGTCGTTGATGAAGTGCGCCTGGTGGCTGGTCACGAAGACCACGCGCCCGCCCTCGGGCAGGTGCTCGAGGCCCGCGGTGAGGGTGTCCTCCTGCGCGTCCCGGTTGAGCTTGAGGGCGTAGTCCTCGCCGAGGTCCGTCTCCATGCCGCCGGAGGCGTTGAGCACGAGCACGTCCACCCCGCCGAAGGCCTCCACGGCCCGGGCGAAGAGGTTGCGGACGTCCTCGGGCTGCGTCATGTCGGCCTGCACGGCGACGGCCTTCCCGCCGGCCGCCTCGATCTCCTTGACGACCTTGTTGGCGCGGGGCGCCTTCTGCCGGTAGTTGACGACGACGTTGGCGCCCTGGGCGGCCAGCAGCTTGGCGGTGTCGGCGCCGACGCCGCGCGAGGACCCGGTGACGACCGCGGTCTTGCCTGCAAGTGAACTCATGGTGCTCCTTCGGTGGAACGTGCGGGGATCGTGGGTGGCGGGGCTCAGTGGCCCATGCCGAGGCCGCCGTCCACGGGGATGACGGCGCCGGAGATGTACTTCGCCTCGTCGGAGGCGATCCAGCGCACCACGGCGGCGACCTCCTCCGGCTCGGCGAAACGGCCGGCGGGGATGGAGGAGAGGTAGTCCTTCTGGGTGTCCTCGGGCAGGGCCGCGGTCATCTCGGTGTTGATGAACCCGGGGGCGACGACGTTGGCGGTCACGTTGCGCCCGCCCAGCTCGCGGGTGATGGAGCGGGCGATGCCGACCAGTCCGGCCTTGGACGCGGCGTAGTTGACCTGCCCGGGCGAGCCGTAGAGCCCGACCACGGAGGAGATGAGGACCACGCGCCCGCGCTTGAGGCGCATGAAGCCCTTGGCGGCGCGCTGCACCACGCGGAACGCCCCGGTGAGGTTGGTGTCCACGACGTCCTGGAAGTCCTGCTCCTTCATCCGCAGCAGCAGGGTGTCCCGGGTGATCCCGGCGTTGGCCACGACCACCTCGACCGGGCCGAACTCGGCCTCCACGGCCTTGTAGGCGGCGTCGATCGAGGCGGAGTCGGTGACGTCGGCCTGCACCGCGAAGAAGCCCTCGGGCGCCTCGCCGGAGCGGTAGGTGACGGCCACGTTGTCACCGGCGTCACGGAACGCCTGCGCGATGGCCCGTCCGATCCCGCGATTGCCGCCGGTCACGAGGACGGTGCGGGGTGCCGGGCTGCGCTGCTCGTCTGCCATGGGGAAGGGCCTTTCGGTCGTGGGTCACGGGACGGCGGCGGGCGACGATCGCGGGCCCGCGCGGAGATCCCCCAATGGTACCGGTCGGGGCGCCGGTGGCTCTCGGGGACGGTCTTCGCGATGTCGGACCCCGGTGAGACAATTGACCGTCTGTTGGGAGGACCATGAGCAAGCGCTATCTCACGACCGGCGAGACCGCCGGCCAGGACGACGTCCACTCCATCACCGCCACCGCCGAGCCGCACACCCAGGACATGGGCCACCGGATGAAGGTCTACAGCATCCAGATGGGCCTGCGCATCGTGTGCCTCGTCGTGTTCGTGGTGGTGGACAACATCTGGGTCCGCGGCATCGCGATCCTGGGCGTGGCGATCCTGCCCTGGATGGCGGTCCTGCTGGCCAACAGCAACGACCGCTCCACCCGGACCAGCCACTACTACGAGCCGCCGGGCGCGCCCGCGCTGGCGGCCGCCCCCGAACCGGCGCCGCCGGCGGAGCCGCTCGCGATCGGCTTCGTCCTGGAGGGCGAGTTCGTGCCCGGCCACGGGGAGGACGGCACCTCGCCGCCGGGCGCCGGGAGCACAGCGGCTCCCAGCGAGGACCCGGCTTCCTCCGCTACTGTCGAGGACGACACCACCCGGCGCCGCGGCGCGGCCTGAACCCGCCGCCGGCCGGCCCGGGACCCCGACCGCACACCCTGAGGAGCACGACCGCCGTGGAGTTCGACCTGCTCGGATCGCTGTCCCCGCGAGGCGCCGAGACTCCCCCGGCCGGGCCCGACACCCCCCAGTGCTCCCGCAAGGGCTGCCGCGCGGACGCCGCGTGGCAGATCCGGTGGAACAATCCGCGCCTGCACGCCCCGGAGCGGCGCAAGATCTGGCTCGCGTGCCCGGAGCACCGCGGCGACCTCGAGCAGTTCCTCGGCGCGCGCGGCTTCTGGAAGGACACCGTGCCGCTCGACGGCGCGGGCCCCGCGCAGGAGCCGCGGGGATGAACGACTACCGCTTCCTGCTCAGCGGCAAGTGGCTGGGCTTCCTCCTCCTCGCCTGCGCCGCCGCCGTGCTCTCCGTGTACCTGGGCGGCTGGCAGATGGACCGCAACGACCACCTGATCGGCGAGAACACCAAGGTCACGCAGAACTACCGCGCCGAGCCCCTGGCCGGCGCGGAGGCCGCCGCGCAGTTCGCCGCCCACGACGAGCGCCTCACCTGGCACCCCGTGCGGCTGACCGGCCGCTACCTGCCGGAGGACCAGGTCCTGGTCCGCAACCGGCCGCAGGACGGACGCGTCGGCTACGAGGTCCTCGTCCCGTTCCGCACGCAGGACGGGGACGTGGTGGTCCTCGACCGCGGCTGGATCCCCACGGGCGAGTCGGCCAACGGGATGCCGGACGCCGTGCCCGCCCCGCCCGCCGGCGAGGTGACGGTCACCGCCCGCCTCCAGCCCGGGGAGCCGGCCGTCAGCCGCGGCGCCCCGGCGGGGCAGATCGCCTCCATCGACCTCGAGGAGCTGCGCGAGCGCTGGGGCGTGCCGGTCGGCACGGAGGCCTACGGCGAGGTCTACGCCGAGGACCCGGCGCCCGCGGCGGCCCCGGCCCCGGCCCCCGAGCCGGAGATCGACTCCGGGCCGCACCTGTCCTACTCGCTGCAGTGGTACGCGTTCGCCGCCCTGTTCTTCGTGGCCTACGGCTACGCCGCCCGCCAGCAGGCCCGCAACGACGCGTGGGACCGCCAGTACGCCGAGGAGATGGAACGCCGGCTCTCGCGGTTCTACGACGAGGAGGGCAACTACATCGGCGAGGGCGACGAGGAGCTCGTGGTGCGCCGGATGGAGATGGCCGACGACATGCCGGCCCACCTCAAGTCGCTCATGCGGCCCAAGCCGCAGCGCAAGCGCTCCCGCCCCACGTGGGAGGACGAGGAGGACGCCCTCCTGGACGCCCTGGAGCGCGAGCGCACCACCGCCGCCCGCGACTGACCCCGGGCGCCGCCGCCCGGCTCAAGCCAGGGAGATGAGGTCCTGGTACTCCTGGCTCCACAGGTCCTCGGTGCCGTCGGGCAGGATCACCACGCGCTCGGGGTCCAGCGCCTCGACCGCGCCCTCGTCGTGGGAGACGAGCACGACCGCGCCCTCGTAGGTGCGCAGCGCGTTGAGGATCTCCCGGCGGGAGGCCGGGTCCAGGTTGTTGGTCGGCTCGTCGAGCAGCAGCACGTTGGCGGAGGAGGCCACGAGGGTCGCCAGCGCCAGACGGGTCTTCTCCCCGCCGGAAAGCACCCCGGCGGGCTTGGAGACGTCGTCGCCCTGGAACAGGAAGGAGCCCAGGACGTTGCGCACCTCCGTGTCGGCGAGGTCGGGGGCCGCGGTGCGCATGTTCTCCAGCACCGTCCGGTCCGGGTCCAGGGTGTCGTGCTCCTGGGCGAAGTAGCCGAGCTTGAGCCCGTGCCCGGGGACCACCTCGCCGGTGTCGGGCTGGGCCTCGCCCGCGAGCATCCGCAGCAGCGTGGTCTTGCCGGCGCCGTTGAACCCGAGGATGACCACCCGGGAGCCGCGGTCGATGGCCAGGTCCACGTCGTTGAAGATCTCGAGCGAGCCGTAGGACTTGGACAGGTCCCGGGCGGTCAGCGGGGTCTTGCCGCAGTCCGCGGGCTTCGGGAAGCGGATGTTGGCGACCTTGTCCGCCTGCCGCTCGCCCTCGAGCCCGTTCATGAGCCGCTCGGCGCGCTTGATCATCTGCTGGGCGGCCACGGCCTTGCTGGCCTTGGCGCGCATCTTGTTGGCCTGGTCCATCAGGGCGGTGGCCTTCTTCTCCGCGTTGGCGTACTCGCGCTTGCGGCGGTGGGCGTCCTGCTCGCGCTGGAGCAGGTAGTTCTTCCAGCCCATGTTGTACAGGTCGATGACGCAGCGGTTGGCGTCCAGGTACAGGACCTTGTTGACCACCATCTCCATCAGCTCCACGTCGTGGCTGATCACCAGCAGACCGCCCGCGAAGTTCTTCAGGAAGTCCCGCAGCCACACCACGGAGTCGGCGTCCAGGTGGTTGGTGGGCTCGTCGAGGAGCATGATGTCGGCGTCCGAGAACAGGATGCGCGCCAGCTCCACGCGGCGGCGCTGACCGCCGGAGAGCGTGCGCAGCGGCTGGCCGAGGATGCGCTCGGGCAGGTCCAGGTTGGACGTGATCGTCGCGGCCTCGGACTCCGCGGCGTAGCCGCCGCCGGCGAGGAACTCCGACTCGAGCCGGTCGTAGCCGCGCATGGCCTTGTTGCGCACGGTCTCGTCCTCGGAGGCCATGTCCTGCTCGGCCTGGCGCAGGCGGGCGACGACGCCCGCGAGGTTGCGGGCCGAGAGGATGCGGTCACGGGCCAGCTGGTCCATGTCCTCGACCTTCGGGTCCTGCGGGAGGTAGCCGATGGCCCCGGTGCGCGTGACCGTCCCCGCCGCGGGCAGGGTCTCCCCCGCGAGGACCTTGGTCATCGTCGTCTTGCCGGCGCCGTTGCGGCCGACGAGGCCGATCTTGTCCCCCCTGTCCACGCGGAAGTTGACCTCGTCCATGAGCAGCCGCGCACCGGCACGCAGTTCGAGGTTCTGGACAGTGATCACGGAGGAGGCCTTTCGGAGGGGAGTGCGGAGAGAGGTGTGGGCGCCCTGACCGGGCAACCTGTCCATCCTACCGGTCCGCGTTCGGCGGCGGCACCCCGATCAGCCGGCCGGTTCCGCGTTCTTGCTCACGTGGTGGACCGGCATCTCGTCCGCGAGCGCCGATGAGACGCCCGGGAGGGTGCGGGCGTTGTAGTCGGCGACCTGCCAGCCGCGGTGCGGGTGCTCCTGCAGCACGGTCCACGCGCAGTTGGCCATCCCGGCGAACATGTCCCGCAGCCGGGGCGGGACCCCCAGGAAGGCCGCCAGGCCGCTGCGCAGGGCCGCGCCGTGGCCCACCAGCACGCCGGTGCGGCCCTCGTCGAGCGCCGCGGCGGCGTCGGTGAGCACGGCGGTCATCCGCTCGTCGACCTCGGAGGGCAGCTCGGCGCCGGGCACCCGGTAGTCCTCCTGGGAGAAGAACCGGGCGTAGACCTCGGGGTGGCTCTCGCGGAACTCGGCGAAGGTGGTGCCCTGGCGGATGCCCACGTCGTACTCGCGCAGCCGGGCGTCCAGCCGCACCTCGAGCCCGGTCAGCGACGCGAGCTCCTGGGCGGTGTGCCGGGCCCGCTGCAGATCGCTCGACCACACGAACGCCGGCTCGAAGGAGGCCAGCGCCGGGGCGGCGGCCCGGGCCTGCCCGCGCCCGACGGGATCGAGCGGGATGTCGGCCTGTCCCTGGGCCCGGTTCTCGACGTTCCACGCCGTGCGCCCGTGGCGCCACAGCACCAGGCGGCGGCGCGCCGGTGTCCGGGAGCTCCCCTGCTGGTCCATCCCTGCCTCTCCTCGGCGTCGCGGCCGCCGGCCCGGCGGCCGCGACACATTCGACCGACTCCTCGCGATCTCTTCTCGACGGGCCCGCCGCTCGGTAGTGTCCGACGGCAACTGATCAGCCACCTTCCAGTATTCCTCATCCTCGGAAGCGAGCAGCATGCGACAGGACGTCCAGGAGTGGTTCGCCGCCCGCAGCTACCACGGCAGGCAGTGGTCCGCGGAGCAGCTGTGCCGCCGCAAGCGCGGGACCACGGTCAGCGTGGTGCTGCCCGCCCGCAACGAGGCCGAGACCGTGGGCCGGATCGTCGCCGCGCTGCGGCGCCAGCTCATGGAGGACGTGGCGCTGATCGACGAGCTGGTCGTCATCGACTCGGACTCGACGGACGGCACCGGGGCGGTCGCCGCGTCGGCCGGTGCCCGGGTCCACCGGCAGGACGAGATCCTGCCCGCCCACGGCAACGTCCCCGGCAAGGGCGAGGCGCTGTGGAAGTCCCTGGCCGTGACCACCGGGGACGTGCTCGCGTTCGTCGACGCGGATCTGCGGGAGTTCGACCCGCAGTTCGCCGTGGGGCTGCTGGGTCCCCTGCTGACCGAGCCCGGGGTGCAGTTCGTGAAGAGCTGCTACGACCGCCCGCTGCAGGACGGCACCACCGTCCTGCCCGCCGGCGGCGGGCGGGTCACGGAGCTCGTGGCCCGGCCGCTGCTCAACCTGTTCTGGCCGCAGCTGGCGGGCCTCGTCCAGCCGCTGGCCGGGGAGTACGCCGGGCGCCGGGAGCTGCTGGAACGGGTGCCCTTCGTCTCCGGGTACGGGGTGGAGATCGCGATGCTCATCGACGTCCTGCAGGCCGTGGGCCTGGACGCCATGGCCCAGGTGGACCTCGGCGTGCGCTCGCACCGCAACTCCCCGGACGCGGCCCTGGCCCGGATGGCCGCCCAGATCCAGCTCACGGTCCAGGCGCGGCTGCGCTGCGAGGCGCCGGTCGCCGGCGAGAGCGGGCACCTCACCCAGTTCCTGCGGCAGGGGGAACGCTTCCTGGCCGAGACCCACGAGATCAGCGTCCGCGAGCGCCCGCCGATGGCGGAGGTGCCCGAGTACCGGGCGCAGCCGGCCCGCGTCGCATGAGCGGGCTGCGGGTGCTCGTGAACGCGGGCCCCTGGCTGCCCGTGCCCCCGTCCGGCTACGGCGGGATCGAGACGGTGGTCGCCACCCTGGTGCCGGCGCTGCGACGGGCGGGGGCGCACGTCACGCTGGCCACCGTCGGGCCCAGCACCCTCGAGGCGGACGAGCACCTGCGGCCGCTGCCGGAGCCGGCGTTCCGTTCCATCGCGATGCCCTACAACCGGGTCTCGGGCATCGCCCACGCCCACATGCAGGGCCTCGTGGACGCGCTGCGGGACGGGGACCGCTGGGACGTGGTGCACGACCACCTGGAGGTCGTGGGCCCGTCCGTGCTCGGCGCCATGGGCACGGCCGCCCCGCCGACCCTGCAGACCCTGCACTGGGACCTGCGCAAGCACCCGGAGTTCTACTCCGCCTTCGACGGCCGCGGGCGCGTGCGCTTCGCCGCGGTCTCCGCCTCCCAGCTCGAGCGGGCTCCCGACGCTCTGCGCCGGCAGACGATGGGCGTCGTCCCGCTCGCGGCGCCGCCGCCGCTCGAGGTGGAGGCGGCCCCGGGCGAGCACCTGCTGGTCCTGGCGCGGATCACCGCCGACAAGGCGCAGGACGTGGCGGCCCGGGTCTGCCGCCGGGCGGGGGTGCCCCTCGTCCTGGCCGGCCCCGTCGCCGGGATCGACGACCCGCAGGAGCTGGAGCGCCGGCTCGCCGACGGCGACGAGGCGCTGCGCGCCCACCCGGACGTCCGGTACTGGCTCGAGGAGGTGCGGCCGCTGGTCGACGGCGCGGCGGTGACCTGGGTGGGCGGTGTGGCCGGCGAGCGCAAGGAACGGCTGCTGCGCTCGTCCCGGGCGCTGCTGTGCCCCATCCGCTGGGCCGAGCCGGGCGCCACCGGCGTCGTCGAGGCGCTGGCCCGCGGCGTGCCCGTCGTCGGGACGCCGCGCGGGGTGCTTCCCTCGCTCGTCGAGCACGGGCGGACCGGCTTCCTGGCCGCGGAAGAGGACGAGCTGGTCCGGCACCTGCACGAGCTGGACCGCCTGGACCCGCAGGCCTGCCGAGAAGCCGCCGAGCGGTGGACGCCGGCGGGCATGGCCCGGCGCTACCTGGACCTGTACCACCGGCTGCTGGAGGAGAACCCCGCATGACGCTCAGGATCGCCCTCGTGGGGGCCGGCTCCGTGGCCCGGCGCCACGTCGACGTGCTGCACCGGTTGGGCGGCGCCCGCGTGGTCAGCGTGACCGACGCGCACCGGCCCGCCGCCGAGGCCCTCGCCGCCGAGCTCGACATCCCGTGCTTCACCGACCCGGAGCAGGCCCTCGACGCGGTGGAGGCCGACGCCGTCTACGTCTGCGTGCCCCCGTTCGCCCACGGGCCCGCCGAGCACGCCGCCCTCGAGCGCGGCAGGGCGCTGTTCGTGGAGAAGCCCGTGGGGCTGGGCCTGGACGTCGCCGAGGGCATCGGCCGGCTGGTCGAGGAGTCCGGGGTCGTCACGGGCACCGGCTACCACTGGCGCTGCCTGGACACCGCCGTGCTCGCCCGGGACCTGCTCGCGGACGCCCCGCCGCTGCTGGCCAACGGCTACTGGCTGGACAAGCGCCCGCCGGTCCCGTGGTGGGCCCGCACGGACCGGTCGGGCGGGCAGGTCGTCGAGCAGCTGACGCACGTGCTGGACACCGCCCGGTTCCTGCTGGGCGAGGCCGTCGAGGTCTACGCCGCCGGGGTCCGCGGCACCCCGGACGGCACCGCGCCGGAGGACGGCGACGTGGACGACGCGACCGCCGCCACCGTGCGCTTCCGCTCCGGGGCCGTGGCAACGCTCGCGGCGACCTCCGCGCTGGCCGTCAAGCACCGCGCCGCGCTGCACACGGTCAGCCGCGGCCTGGTCCTCGAGCTCGCCGAGGAGGGGCTGACGGCCTTCTGGCCCGCGGAGCGCACCGAGCACGCCCCGGCCGAGGACCCGAGGATCGCGGTGGACCGCGAGTTCCTGGAGGCCGTGCGCGGTGAGCGGGAGGCCACCCGGGCGCCCTACGGCGAGGCGCTGCGCACCCACCGGCTCGCGTGCGCCATCGCGCAGTCGGCCCGGACGGGCCGGGCGGTCGCCCTGGAGGACCACGGATGAGCGTCCGGCGCAACCTCGTGGTCCCCGCGCGCGGCCGGATCGAGATCGCCGAGGAGGAGCTGCCGGAGGTGCCGGAGGGCGGGCTGCTCCTGGAGACCCTGGTCACCGGCCTGTCGGCGGGCACGGAGCTGGCCTTCGTCAAGGGGGACCACCCCGGGCTGCACTCCCGGCACGACACCGAGCTGGGCCTGTTCCGCTCCGGCGTCCCCGAGCAGGGCTATCCCGTGCGCCGCCTGGGCTACATGGAGGTCGCCCGGGTGGCGGAGTCCCGCACCCCCGCCTTCCGGGCGGGGGACGTCCTCGCCACCGCCTACGGCCACGCCACCGCCCACGTGGCCGACCCCCTGAGCGAGCACCTCGTACCGCTGCCCGCCGCGCTCGACCCGCTGCTGGGCGTCTTCGTGGCCCACTTCGGCCCCATCTGCGCCAACGGCCTGCTGCACGCGGCCGCCGACGCCGGGCCGGTGCGCGGGCTGGGCGACGGCGTGGCCGGACGGCTCGTCCTCGTCACCGGGGCCGGCCCCGTGGGCCTGGTCACCGGGCTGTTCGCCCGCGCCCTCGGGGCCCGGGAGGTGGCCGTGGCCGACTCCGACCCGCGCCGGCGGGCGGTCGCGGAACGCCTGGGCTTCCTCCCCCTGGACCTCGACGACGACCCGGGGCGGGTGCTCAAGATCCGCTGGCGCCACGGCCCGGGCGAGCACGGCGCGGACGTGGTGTTCCAGTGCCGCGGCAAGCCCGGGGCCCTGCACGCCGCGCTGCGGGCGGTCCGGCCCCAGGGCAGCGTGATCGACCTGGCGTTCTACACCGAGGGCGCCGACGCGGTGCGGCTGGGCGAGGAGTTCCACCACAACGGGCTGAGCCTGCGCTGCGCGCAGATCGGGCGGGTGCCGCGCGGCCTGGCCCACACCTGGGACCGCGCCCGGCTCTCCGCGGAGACGATCCGGCTCCTGGACGCCCACGCCGGGGAGGTCCGGGAGCACCTCGTCAGCGACGTCGTGGGCTTCGACGACGCCCCGGCGCTGATGCACGACGTCGCGGCCCGCCGCCGGCACGTCCTGACCGCCGTCTTCGAGGTGGACGGCCGCTCCTGACCGGCCCCGATGCGGCTCCGGGCTCCGCCGTCCGGTGGACACCCTTCCGACAGCCGCCTTAGGGTTGGGGCGAGCGCCGTCGTCGTCGCACGACCGCACCCCGACCGCCGCCTTCCCCGAGGAGCCCTGCATGGCCACGTCGTCCCGACCGGAACACCCTCCTCAGCACCCCGGCGGAGGCTCGTCGGCCGCCCCGCTGCACGCCGAGAGCGTCCTCGGCGGCAAGCTCGACCCCGGCACCAGTACGGTCCCCGCCACGGGCCCCGGGGTCGAGCCGGCCGGCTTCGAGGAGACCACCCAGGCGCTGGCCCCCGCGGTCGGGCCGTGGGCGGACTCGCTGGGCCGGGCCGGTTCCCGCGCCGCCCAGACGCTGCTCGTGGCCGCCGTGGTGGTCGGACTCGTCTGGATCCTGCTGCGGATCAAGGTCGTGGTCATCGCCGCCATGGTCGCCCTGATCCTCGCCTCCGCGGTGGGGCCGGTCGTGAAGTGGCTCGAGCGCAAGGGCTGGTCGAACCTGCTCGCGACGCTGACGGCCTTCCTCGGCATCCTGCTGCTGCTCGGCGGCGTGATCACGGGGATCGTGCTCACGGTGCGCAACCAGTGGGACACCCTGACCTCGCAGGCTTCGGAGGGCTGGAACGAGCTGCGCCGGCTCCTGGAGTCCACGCCGCTTCCCCTGGACACGGCCAGCATCGACTCCGCCGTGCGCCGGGCGACCGACTTCGTCACCAGCGGCAGCTTCGCCGGCAGTGCCCTGAGCGGGCTCTCCGCGGCCGCCTCGTTCGTCACCGGGCTCGTCCTGATGATCGTCATCCTCTTCTTCTTCCTCAAGGACGGGGAGAAGATGTGGAACTTCGCGCTGCGCTGGTTCCGCGGCGAGCGCCGGGCCAAGCTGGCCGAGTCCGTGGACCGCGGCGCGCAGGTCCTCGGCGGCTACGTCCGCGGCACCGCCTTCGTCGCCCTCGTCGACGCCGTGCTCATCGGCGCGTTCCTGCTGGTCTTCGGCGTGCCGCTGGCCGTGCCGCTGGCGGTGCTCGTGTTCGTCACGGCCTTCATCCCCGTGGTCGGGGCGACCGTCGCGGGGATCATCGCGGCCCTCGTCGCACTCGTGACCAACGGTCCGGTCATCGCCCTGGCCGTGGTCGGCTGGATCATCGTGGTGAACCAGATCGAGGGCAACATCCTCCAGCCCGTGGTCATGGGCCGCACGCTCAGCCTGCACGCGCTCATGGTGCTGCTCGCGCTGACCGTCGGCACCCTGGTCGGCGGCATCTTCGGCGCCATCCTGGCCGTGCCGTACACCGCCGTCGCCTGGGCCGTCATCCAGGTCTGGTCCAGCCGCTACCAGGTCGGCGACGACCCCGTGCTCGGACCGGACCCGGTGAACCCCGAGGACCGGGTCGAGTCCAAGGCCACGATGGCCGAGCGCTGGCGGTACCAGCGGATGCGCTACCAGCAGACCCTGGGCGGCCGCTTCGGGGCCACGGAGCGCGACGCCGCCCGGCAGGACGACGACGGCGACCGGCCCGCCGACGGAAAGGGCACCGGTTCCGCCGCCGGTGCCCGCAAGCCCTAGTCTGGGAGCCATGACCAACGTCGAACGCCGCCGCGCCATCACCGCCGAGGACCTCGCGAACATCGCCGTGTTCGCGGCGCTCACCGCCGCCCTGTCCGTGCTCCCCGGGATCCCGCTCGGCTCGGCCGGGGTGCCCCTGACCCTGCAGACCCTCGCCGTGTTCCTGACCGGCCTGGTCCTGGGCGGGACCCGCGGGCTGCTGGCGGTGGCGCTCTACGTCCTGGTCGGCCTCATCGGCGTCCCGGTCTTCGCGGGCTTCCGCGGCGGGCTCGGCGTGCTCGCCGGGCCCTCGGCGGGCTACATCCTGGCCTTCCCTCTCGCCGCGGCCGCGGCCGGCTACGTGGCCCAGTGGCTCATCCCGTCCCGCCGCGCCAACGACGGCGGCGCCACCAACGCCCGCTACGAGCGCACCGGCGTCTACACCCTCCGGCTCGTGGCCGCGGCCCTGGCCGGTTTCGTGGTGATCCGGATCGGCGGGATCCTCGGCCTGGTGGTCAACGCGCGCCTGCCCTTCCAGGACGCGTTCCTCGCCGACCTCGTGTTCTGGCCCGGCGACCTCGTCAAGGTCGTGCTCGCCGCGGTCATCGCCGTGGGCGTGCACAAGGCGTTCCCCCGGATCGCGGGCACGCGCTGACCCGTGCCCGGTACCCCCGGGGCCGCGCCCCTCGTGTGCTCCCGCGTCACCGTCACGGCACCCACCACCTTCGGTGAGCTGACCCTGCTGCGGGACCTGGACGTGCGCCTGGACGAGCAGCGGGTGGCCGTGGTCGGGCTCAACGGGTCCGGCAAGTCCACGCTCCTGCGGCTGTTCAACGGCCTGGCCCGCCCGTCGTCGGGCACGGTCACCGTGCACGGCACGGACGTGGCCCGGGACGTGCGCGCGGCCCGGCGGCAGGTGGGCTTCGTGTTCACCGACCCCCTCTCCCAGCTGGTGATGCCGACCCCGGTCGAGGACGTCGAGCTGTCCCTGCGCGGGGCCGGCGTGCCCCGGGGACGACGACGGGGCGCCGCGCTCGAGCTGCTCGAGCGCGTGGGCATCGGCCACCGCGCCGAGCACAGCATCTACGACCTCTCCGGCGGGGAGCGCCAGCTGGCGGCGTTCGCGGCGGTCCTGGCCGTCGAGCCCGCGGTGCTCGTCCTCGACGAGCCCACGACCCTGCTCGACCTGCGCAACCGGGGACGACTCATCCGGCTGCTCGACGGCCTCCCGCACCAGCTGGTCATCGCCACGCACGACCTCGGCCTGGCCGCGACCGCACCCCGCGTACTGGTGCTGCACGAGGGGGCCCTCGTCGCGGACGGTCCCCCCGAGGCGGTCCTGCCCGCCTACGAGCAGTGGTGCGCCCACGGCTTCCCGCAGGAGCTTCGCCCGTGAGCCGGGGGCCGGACCTCTTCGGCAGCTACTCCCCCGGCACGACCCTCCTGCACCGCGCCCCGCTGTGGGCGAAGGGCGTCGGCATCGTCGCCGTGACCCTGGCCGTGGTGCTGTCCCCCTCATGGCCGGTGCCGACCGCGCTGACCGTGCTCCTGCTGGTCGCGGGCTCCGCCGCGGGCATCGGCGCCCGGGAGTGGTGGCGCGGGCTCGCGCCCGCCCTGCCCGTGCTGGTCCTCCTGGCCGTCTACCACGTGCTCACCGCCGGGGCGGCCCAGGCCGCGGACGTGGTGCTGACCATCGTCGTCTTCCTCGTGGTCACTCGGGTGCTGATGCACACCACGCCCCTGCCGGAGCTGCTCGACGGCGTGGTGTGGCTGTGCTCGCCGGTGCGGCTGGTCGGGGCGGACCCGGAGCGCATCGGCCTGGCGATCTCCCTGATGCTGCGCTCGATCCCCTTCATCGTGGGGGCCGTGGGCGAGCTCCGGGACGCCGTGCGGGCCCGTGGCCTGCGCCCCAACCCCGTGCGGCTGGTCACCCCGGCGGTGATCGCCACGGTCGCCTACGCCGAGCGCACCGGCCAGGCCCTCGCCGCCCGCGGCTTCGACTGAACGCAGCGCCGCGACCATGATCAGACGGCTTACACTTCAGCCATGAGTTTCGACGACAGCTCCCAGCTGGACGCCTCACGCGTGGGCAGCGGCGGCGGGCGAGGACGCGGGATCGCCGTGGGCGGCGGGCTCGGCGGCGGCCTGCTGCTGCTCGTCGTGGGCCTGCTGTTCGGCCAGGACGGCATCGACGCCATCACCGGCGGGGGCGGGCAGGACACCGGGTCGCAGACGGCCGTGGAGCAGGAGCGGGCGGAGCGCTGCCAGACGGGTGCGGACGCGAACCAGTACACCGACTGCCGGATGATCGCCACCGCGCAGAGCCTCGACCAGTTCTGGGCGGACTACCTGCCGCAGGCCACGGGCGAGCAGTACGTGATGCCCGGCGTGCAGCTGTTCGAGGGACAGACCAACACGGGCTGCGGCGCCGCGACCTCGGCCGTGGGCCCGTTCTACTGCCCCGCCGACGAGACCGCCTACCTGGACATCGCGTTCTTCGACGAGCTGCAGACCCAGTTCGGCGCCGAGGGCGGCCCGCTGGCCGAGGAGTACGTGCTCGCCCACGAGTTCGGCCACCACATCCAGAACCAGATCGGCACGCTCGGCTACGCCCAGCAGGATCCGCAGGGCCCGGAGTCCGGGGCCGTGCGCGTCGAGCTGCAGGCCGACTGCCTCGCCGGGCTGTGGGCGGGCGGCGCCGCCGGGGACTCCTCCGGGGCCGTGGACCTGGGCGACATCTCCCAGCAGGAGCTCGACCAGGCCCTGGACGCCGCCTCCGCCATCGGTGACGACCGCATCCAGGAGACCACCCAGGGCCGGGTCAGCCCCGAGAACTTCACCCACGGCGCCTCCGCCCAGCGGCAGCTGTGGTTCTACGCGGGCTACCGCACCGGCGACCTCGACGCCTGCGACACCTTCGGCGCCCGGGACCTCAACGCCCCGCCGGCCCTCTCCCCCTGACCCTCGCTCACGCCCCAGCGCCTCCCTGCGCCGAGTCCTCACGCCGGTGCCGCGGGGAACGCCGAGCCCCCACCCCAACGCTCCCCTGGACGCCGAGTCCCCACGGGACTCGCAAATCCCCAACAATCCGCATGGGGAGATGCGAGTCCAGTGGGGACTCGGCGGCGGTCGGCGTAATGGCGGTCCACCCACCTCGGGTTAGCGACACATTGCTAACGTACCCCCATGACCCGAACACGCCACGCGGTGGCCATCTACGCCCGAATCTCCCAGGACCGCTCCGCCCAAGAGCTCGGGGTGACGCGGCAGGTTCAGGACTGCTACGCCGAAGCAAAGCGCCGAGGCTGGACGGTGGCCGATGAGTACGTCGACGACGACCTCTCGGCCTACTCGGGCAAGAAGCGCCCGCAGTATCAGCGGCTGCTGGAGGATGTGAGCCAGGGACGCCGGGACGCGGTGATTGTGTGGCGTCTGGACCGTCTGCACCGTCAGCCGAGGGAGCTGGAGCACTGCGTGGACGTGTGCACCCACGCCGGAGTCGGGGACGTGGTTTCCCTGGCCGGGGAATTCGACTTGGGCAAGAGCGAGGGCCTGTTCACCGCCCGCATCATGGGCGCGGTGGCAGCCGCCGAATCCCAGAGCAAAAGTGAGCGCATCCGGCGCAAGAGCCAGGAAATCGCTGAGGCCGGACGCCCGCACATGGGCGGGCCGCGCCCATTCGGCTTCGAAGCCGACAAGGTGACCCACAATCCGCAGGAGGCCGAGGTCATCCGGGAACTGGCCGCACGAGCGCTGGCCGGGGAAACGCTGACCTCACTGGCCACCTGGTTGCAGGAGACCGGTGTCAAGACCGTCGGCGGCAAGGAGTGGCGCACCACCACTGTCCGGGGTCTGCTGACCAACGGACGGATCTGGGGCATGCGCGCCCACCGCGGTCACATCCTCGGCCCCGGGGTCTGGGAGCCGATCATCAGCGCCGAGCAGGGCGAACGGCTGCGCCGGAAGCTGCTGGACCCGGCACGCCGGACCAATCACAGTGCCCGCCGCTATCTGCTGAGCGGACTCCTGATCTGCGGCAAGTGCGGGAACCGGTTGCACTCCACACCCCGGGGGAAGTACCGCCGCTATGGGTGCCGCAAAGGCGCAGACTCAGCCGGTTGCGGCGGGATCTTCATCTACGCCGACAAGCTCGAGCAGCGCGTGGCAGAGGCTGTGCTGCACCGGTTGGACTCCCCCGTTATGCACCAGGCACTGACCGAGGACGGCATCGACCAAGAACGCGCCCGCGAACTGGCCCAGCAAATCGACGAGGACAAGACCCGCCTGGCCGACCTGGCCACCATGTGGGCCGACGGCGATCTCTCACGCGAGGAATGGACCACGGCCCGGGACCGCGTGAAACCGCGCCTGGACGCGAATCGGCGGGAGTTCGACCGGCTCAACCATCGGGACTCAATAGCCGAGTACATCGGCCACAGCACCGAGCTTCGCACCCAATGGGCGACCCTGAACCTCTCCCGCCAGGTGGCGATCACCGAGGCCCTGCTGACCTCGATCAAGATCCTGCCCGCCACCACCTCAGGACGCCACGGAGTGGACCTGGACCGCGTCGAGCTGGAGTGGCGGCGGTAGGGGTGCCGTGCGGGGCGGTGCGTGCTCGGCGCCGGGGCGCCGTGCGCGCGCTACCGCTCCGCCCGACCTCCTAACAGCGCGCCCACTTCCCGCAGTGTCGTCGGATCAGTGATCTTCTCCGGGACTCCCTGGGCCTCGCAGCTGGCCCGGACCCACGCGACCAACGCCTCCCTGTCGATGTGCTCCGGCATCAGGCGTCCCACTGCGCCCAGATGGCCGGCGGGCCGACCCACGGGTCGACTTCGTCGGAGTTCCACCGCACCGCCGGCGGCGCCCCGAACATCGCGGAGGCTTGCTCAATCACCTCCCCCGGGCTTCTCCCATACAGACGTGTGACCTCCGGTTGAAAGCCCTGGGCGAGGTCGTACCGATGCATACCCGCCGCGCGAGTGGCCGGGTCGGTGAAAGACTTGGTGACGTACTTCGACAGGTAGCGAGCCGCCAGTCGTGCCTCACCCAGCGTCCCAGATCCGACCGGCAGGTCCCCCAGCAGCTTGATGTGCACGTCCCCGGCCCCAGGCCGACTCGATCAGTCGCCGGGGCACGTACCGGCCCACCGCAAAATGCACATGGAAATGCACCCCGTCCTTGTGCAACTCCGGCACCCAGGCATACGGCAGCGGATCACCGCCGAGCTTCTCGCGCATCTGTCGGAAGAACAGCCCGACATGAGCACGCACCAGCCCGGGATCTGAGCACCGTGGATGCCCGTAGGTCAGTGTCCCGAGACGGTTGAGACGATTGGCCGCGCAGTAACGCCGCAATTTCGCCCGGGCACGACGCGCTGCTTCTTCAGCGGCTCGCTCAGGATCGAGTCCATGCCCTGGAGCGACATACGAACGATCGGGTTCTTTGGAGGAGACGAAACAGCCACCGCCCTCCCCCGCTTGGGGGTACAGGGAGAGCGCCCAGGACGCTGGGGAGGAAGCCGTGACGGCAGTGGAGGTGGGGGATGTGGGCATGGGGTACTTCCGTGACAGGAGCCGCTGGGGCTCAGGAATGCCTGCACACATCGCGATTGAACCGAAGGCCACTGGAAACCGACGCAGCCATCACACCGACCGGTCCCTGCCTCAGGGCTGAACTACGGGGGGCGCCCTGATGCCTTCGGGCACGAAGATAGCATGCGAGTGCATCGAGCCAGCGCCGCAGCCCTCACCCACGCCCAACGAGTTACGTTGCTAATTCAAGTCAAGGGGTGGGCGGCTGCGCCGCCCACCAAACGAGCCACGTTCAGACCTCGATTAATCGCCTTTCCACCAAACCTTAACGTCAACTCTTTTGGCGAGAAACGCCAGAAAATTCATGGTGCTCTCATAACTACCCTTACTCGCACGTTCACGAGTGGCCCATATATCGGCTGAGTAATTCGCCAGCCTTTTAGGAAGAGGCCATGGGGCAAGAAGTACTCTTCCTGCACGAAACCCCATTTCGGTCGGTCTAACCTGGCGCTGGTGCTCGCCTTCGTTAATGACTGGCGCCACCTCCTCCACGAGACCGCGCTCGATTAATGCGTCGTCAGTAGGGCTATGAATAGCACCTTCATCCCGCATGGGAATAATGCCCAGGTTATGCACAAAAATGGATAATTCGTGATCCGAAAGTTCATTTAGTATTTCTAGACTGCTCGCCACCTCTTGCTCATCGCTTGGCCAAGATACTAAATCCTGCAGGACACCGCGAGATATACGCGCGACACTTCCCTCCCTGCTGCCGGACTCTCGGTCCAAACGATCACTGTCGGAAGCAACTCTTTCTACAGCTTCCTCAATCAGGCTCTGGCTGACCGGCTCTTCGCCATGCTCCGTGGAGTCTTTGGCATGGGCGGTGGCCGTTCTCAGTGTGGCTATGCGGATAAATTCTTTGTGTTGTGCGCTAACCAACTCGTTCGTACCAGCAATACGCGCACGAGCCTCCGCGAGCATGGATTCAGTGGCTGAGTTAAGTTCTCGCGCCTGCTCTAGCTGCCGGCTACCTTGCCAGGTTTGCACGGTATAAATAATCAGCTGACATACGAACGCAACGATAGCCAGAGACAGTGCTACGGTAGAAAGCCCGTCTGAGCTGGTTACAAACCCAACTACACCAACTGTCGCTAATAGTGCAAAATTTACACCCGCGCTTGTCAAGGCCAAGGTGCGCCATGATGCGCTAAATTGTTCCAACAATTGCCTCCTTATACGTATGCAACCGCGGATTATTTTAATCGCCAATTACAACCCTTAAATACCCGTGACATCGCACGCAACGTCTCGTCCCACGACTGTACTGCCTGAGCGATCGATTTACGGTCAACAAGGCCGACGCCGTATGGCTCTAGGTCCGGATGGCCGCGCATCAGCAGAGTGTCCGTCGACGAGGTCGAGTTGCTACGCAGCGCGCCTTTGGGACCTGCTCACCTGACGCAAAGAGAACGGAGAAGCTAAGTCGTATGTAGGCCTCAATGTAGATGGCTGTCGGCTGCATTAAGCCGCCGTGACGGTTGCTTAGGAACTCACAGGCTTGCCGAGGCCGATCACCCAGGACCGGACAGGACCAACATGCACTTGTTAGGTCTCGCGTCCAGCCAGGCGCGTACCGTCGGGCCCTGTCTCCCCCATGTCACGCAAGCTTTTGTCTATGAGGTTGTCGAGACGGTTTAACGCTTCGGTGTCATATCCACGAGCCTTCATTTCGGCTCTCAATGACTCCCGATCAAGCAGGCCCTGGTGCTGGAGGCCGCCAAGCATCCATCGGATACGTCCCTGAGCCTCGCGGTCACGCCAATCGCGTCCCCCAAACCTGTCTATGAAATCCAATGCACGCTGATAAGGATCCGCCATGAGGAAACCGTATCGCCCTCCTGACGGTGTCCTGGCATCTTGTCGGGTTGCCGAGACAGGTGCACCGTCGGGGGTCAGCGACGGCGACTGTCCCGGACCTGCACGGCCAGGTTCTGCCGACGGACGTCGAAGAGCCCGGTGGCCTCGATGAGGTCGCTGAGCTTGCGGTACCCGTAGTTGCGGGAGTCGAAGGAGGCCTGGTTGCCGATCTGCTGGCCGACCGCGCCGAGGTGCGCCCAGCCGTCGTCGCCGCTGGCGGCGTCCACCGCGCTGCGCAGCATCCGGACCAGCCGCGCGTCCCCGCGCAGCGCCTGCTGCGGGGCGGCCGCCGGCGCCTCCCCGGGCTTCTCCTCGGCGGGCTCCCCCAGGCTCTCCACGTAGGTGAACTGCGAGCAGGCGTTGATGAACGGTTCCGGGGTCTGCCGCTGGCCGAAGCCGTAGACCTTGTGCCCGTCCGTGAGGATCCGCATGACCAGCGGTGTGAAGTCGGCGTCGCTGGAGACGATCGCGAAGCCGTCGACCGATCCGGCGTAGAGGAGGTCCATGGCGTCGATCACCATGGCCATGTCCGAGGCGTTCTTGCCGGTGCTGTAGGCGAACTGCTGGATGGGGCGGATCGCGTACGCGTGCAGCACCGCCTCCCACTGCTGCAGGTGCGGGCTCTTCCAGTTGCCGTAGGCGCGCCGGACGTTCGCGGCGCCGTGGCGGGCCACCTCGGCGAGGACCACGTCGATCTTGGCCGCCGGGGCGTTGTCGGCGTCGATGAGCAGGGCGATGCGCTTTTCGTCGGTGTTCACGCCTCGACTCTGCCACGGACGGGGTCCAGGCGTCCCACGGGACGCGCGGCAGGGCGGGCTCGAGGAACCCGCACGGGGTGCTCCGGAGCAGCGTGCGCAGGACGGGGTGCTCCCGTGCAGGGCACTCAGGAGCGGGGTGCTCAGGCCAGCGAGAGGGCGAAGGACAGCGCGAAGCCCGAGGCGGTGCTCAGCGCCACGGCCGGGCCGCCGTGCTCGTACGCCTCCGGCATCAGGGTGTCGGCCAGGGACGCGATCACGGCGCCGGCGGCGAAGGCCAGCGGCAGGGAGATCGTCTCGGGGTCGCTGCCGGCCAGCGGGCCGGCCCCGACCAGCACGGCCAGCACCAGGAGCACGCCGCAGACCGTCCAGAGCAGCACTGCCTTGCTCCGGGACATGCCCTGTTCGCGCATCGAGGCGGCGCCGACCAGGGACTCGGGCAGGTTGGACACGAAGATGGCCGCGAGCAGCGCCAGCCCGCCCGTCCCCTCGGTGAGCGAGACGCCCAGGGCCACGTTCTCGGGCACGCCGTCGAGGGTGACGGCGGCCAGCAGGGCGAGCCCGGCCCCGCCGCTCGCGGAGGCGGCCGTCGGCGCCTTCCGGTCCGCGGCGGCGTCGGTGTCCAGCTTGGCGCTGCCCTCCTGCTTCTCGGCGTCCTCGGCCCGGGGACCCGGCTGCGCCCAGCGGTCCAGGAGGGCGCTCAGGGCCGTGAAGACCACGGCGCCGGCGAACAGCCCGACGACGGCCAGCGGCAGGCCGCCGCGCTCGTAGGCGTCCTCGAACAGCTCGAAGGCCAGCGCGGTGATGAGGGCGCCGGCGGCGAAGGACAGCAGGATGGCGAGCAGGCGCTTGGGCAGCTCGAAGCGCACCCCGACCAGCGCCCCGATGACGAGGGCGCTCGAGGCGACGATTCCGAAGAGCAGGGTCTGGCCCATGACGGCAGTGTAGGAGCGAGCCCCGGTTCTGCACCCACAATCCGGAAGGTTACTGATGGAGATGTCGGGGCACGGGAGCCGACAGGACCCGGCACGACGACGGCGGCCCGCCCGCCTCGGTGCGAGGTGGGCGGGCCGCCGTCGTGGTGCGGGGACGAGCCGCTCAGATGTTGAAGCCCAGGGCCCGCATCTGGTCGCGGCCGTCCTCGGTGATCCGCTCGGGACCCCACGGCGGCATCCAGACCCAGTTGACGCGCCACTCGTCCACCATCGGGTCGAGGTTCTGCGCGCACTGCTCCTCGATGACGTCCTGCAGCGGGCACGCGGCCGTGGTGAGGGTCATGTCGAGGATCAGGGCGCCGTCCTCGGCCCACTTGGAGCCGTAGAGCAGGCCCAGGTCCACGATGTTGACGCCGAGCTCGGGGTCGATGACGTTCTTGAGCGCCTCCTCGACCTCCTCGGCGGAGGGCCGGCCCGCGGCCGCGGGATCGGCGGTGGTCTCAGCAGGGGTGTCGGCCATCGCTGGCCTCCTTTCGAAAGCTGGTGGGTCGGCTCCGCCTACTTGGCCGGGGCCAGGTAGCGGTCGTAGCCCTCGTTCTCGAGCCGGTCGGCGAGTTCGGGACCGCCCTCGTCCACCACGCGGCCGTCGTGGAACACGTGCACGAACTGCGGCTTGATGTAGCGCAGGATGCGGGTGTAGTGGGTGATGAGCATGATGCCCATGTCGTTGGTCTCCAGGGCGCGGTTGACGCCCTCGGAGACGACCTTGAGCGCGTCCACGTCGAGGCCGGAGTCGGTCTCGTCCAGAAGGGCGATCTTCGGCTTGAGCAGCTCGAGCTGGAGGATCTCGTGGCGCTTCTTCTCGCCGCCGGAGAAGCCCTCGTTGACGTTGCGCTGGATCATGTCGGGGCTGATCTTCAGCTGCTCCATGGCCGCCTTGACGTCCTTGGTCCACGTGCGCAGGGAGGGGGCCTCCCCGTCGATCGCGGTCTTGGCCGTGCGCAGGAAGTTGGAGGTCGTCACGCCGGGGATCTCCACCGGGTACTGCATGGCCAGGAAGAGCCCGGCGCGGGCGCGCTCGTCCACGGACATCTCCAGGACGTTCTCACCGTCCAGGAGCACCTCGCCGGAGTCGACGACGTACTTGGGGTGGCCGGCGATGGTGGAGGCCAGGGTGGACTTGCCGGAGCCGTTGGGCCCCATGATGGCGTGCACCTCACCGGAGCGGATCGTGAGGTCCACGCCCTTGAGGATCGGCTTGGTGGTCTCGTCGTCGAGCACGACGGACGCGTGCAGGTCCTTGATCTCGAGAGTTGCCATGGATGGTTCTCCTGTGGTCGAAAAAAGTCTGTGGTCGAAAAGGGTGCGGTGCGGGAGGGGTCAGTAGTTCGCGGAGGCGAGCTCGTCCTGGACGGCCCCGCGCAGCCGCTCCTCGATGTCCGGGACACCGATCTGCTGGATGATCTCGAAGAGGAACCCGCGGACCACGAGCCGCCGCGCCTCGTCCTCGGGGATGCCCCGGGACATGAGGTAGTACAGGTGCTCGTCGTCCAGCTGCCCCGTGGTGGAGGCGTGGCCGGCACCGGCGATCAGGCCGGTCTCGATCTCCAGGTTCGGCACGGAGTCCATCCGCGGGCCGTCGTTGAGGATGAGGTTGCGGTTGAGCTCGTAGGTGTCGGTGCCCTCCGCGGTGGCGCGGATGAGGACGTCGCCGACCCACACGCCGTGCGCGTTCTCGCCCTGCAGCGCGGACTTGTAGGTCACCCGCGAGGTGCAGTTCGGCTGGGAGTGGTCCACGAACAGCCGGGACTCCAGGTGCTGGCCGGCGTCCACGAAGGTCAGCCCGTACATCTCCACGGACCCCCCCGGGGCGTCGAACCGGGTGGACGGGGTGACGCGCACGAGGTCGCCGCCCAGGGAGACGAGCACGTGCTTGAACGTGGCCGACTTCCCGAGGCGCGCCTGCTGGGAGGAGGCGTGCACGGCGTCGTCGTCCCACTCCTGGAGGGTCACCACGGTCAGGTTCGCGGAGTCGGCGACCCGGAACTCGACGTTCTGCGAGAGCACGGCGGTGCCGTGGTGGCGCAGGACCACGAGGGCCTTGGAGAAGGGCTGGGCGTCGATCACGAGGTGCTGGGCTGCCGGGGCGGCGTCGGTGCCGTGGATGTCGACGACGACCGGCTCGGTCACCTCGGCCTCCTGCGGCACGGTCAGCACGGTGGCCTCGGCGACGCTGCTCCACGCGTTGGCGGAGAGCCGGTCCTCGGGGACGCCGGCGCTGCCGACGCGGGCGTCGTCGCGCCCCACGGTCTCGACGCGCACGGTGTCCGAGTCGACGGTCACCGCGGGCGCCGGGCCGGTGAGGGCGTCGGCGTGCAGTCCCTTGAGGCGCTTCAGCGGGGTGAACCGGAAGTCCTCCTCCTTGCCCGTGAGCTTCGGGAAGTCGGCGACGTCGTAGGACGTGCGCCGCCCGGCACGGGAGGAGTCGGGCACGCCGGAGATGTCGCCGTGGGCGGTGTGCCGCACGAGCGTCTCGGTCTTCGAGTGCTCCGCGGAGAGCGTCTCGCCCTCCACGTCCATGCCCGGGATGGCGACGCGCGCGTCCCCGGTGGGGACCCCGTCGACCTTCTCGCCCAGGTTGTCGTAGGCGTCCTTGGCCGCGCCGACGGCCTTGTCGGCCACCGCGGTGGCCGCGGAGGCGGCGGCCTCCGTGGCGTTGCGAATCGTTTCGTTCAGCTTGGTCATGTCAGCCAACGGATCCTTCCATCTGCAGTTCGATGAGGCGGTTGAGTTCGAGCGCGTACTCCATGGGCAGTTCGCGGGCGATCGGCTCCACGAAGCCGCGCACGATCATCGCCATGGCCTCGTCCTCGGCCATCCCGCGCTGCATGAGGTAGAACAGCTGCTCCTCGGACACGCGCGAGACGGTGGCCTCGTGGCCCATGGTGACGTCGTCCTCGCGGATGTCGACGTACGGGTAGGTGTCGGAGCGGGAGATCGTGTCCACCAGCAGGGCGTCGCAGACCACGTTGGACTTCGAGCCCTTCGCGCCCTCGCGCACCTGCACGAGACCGCGGTAGGCGGCGCGGCCGCCGTTGCGGGCCACGGACTTCGAGACGATCGACGACGACGTGTTCGGCGCGATGTGCACCATCTTGGAGCCGGTGTCCTGGTGCTGTCCCTCGCCGGCGAACGCGATCGAGAGGGTCTCGCCGCGGGCGTGCTCCCCGGTCATGTAGACGGCCGGGTACTTCTGGGTGACCTTCGAGCCGATGTTGCCGTCGATCCACTCCATGGTGGCGCCCTCGTGGGCGATCGCGCGCTTGGTCACGAGGTTGTACACGTTGTTCGACCAGTTCTGGATGGTCGTGTAGCGCACCCGGGCGTTCTTCTTGACGATGATCTCCACCACGGCGGAGTGCAGCGAGTCGGTCTTGTAGATCGGCGCGGTGCAGCCCTCGATGTAGTGGACGTAGGAGTCCTCGTCCGCGATGATCAGCGTCCGCTCGAACTGGCCCATGTTCTCCGTGTTGATCCGGAAGTAGGCCTGCAGCGGGATCTCGACGTGCACGCCCTTGGGGACGTAGACGAAGGAGCCGCCGGACCACACGGCCGTGTTCAGGGACGCGAACTTGTTGTCGCCCACGGGGATGACCGTGCCGAAGTACTCGGCGAAGATCTCCGGGTGCTCCTTGAGCGCGGTGTCGGTGTCGAGGAAGATGACGCCCTGCTCCTCCAGGTCCTCGCGGATCTGGTGGTAGACGACCTCGGACTCGTACTGGGCGGCGACGCCGGAGACGAGCCGGCCGCGCTCGGCCTCGGGGATGCCGAGCTTCTCGTAGGTGTTGCGGATGTCCTCGGGCAGGTCCTCCCAGGTGGCGGCCTGCTTCTCCGTGGAGCGCACGAAGTACTTGATGTTGTCGAAGTCGATGCCGGACAGGTCCGCGCCCCAGGTGGGCATGGGCTTGCGGTCGAAGAACTTCAGGCCCTTCAGCCGCAGGTCGGTCATCCACTGCGGTTCGCTCTTCTTCGCGGAGATGTCCCGGACGACGTCCTCGTCGACCCCGCGGCGCGCGGAGGCGCCGGCGACGTCGGAGTCGGCCCAGCCGTACTCGTAGGTGCCGATGCCCTCGAGCTCCGGGTTCTTCTCCAGGATGTCGGCGATGACAGTGTCGTTGCCGCTGGCGATCTGTTCAGTCATGACGGCCTTCCTCTGTTGTCTGGTCTGTGGTCTGGCCTGTGGTCGGGTCCGCGGGCGCCGCGGCGGGGCGGGCGAGGGGCACGTGCGTGGTGCACACGTGCGCGCCGGCGGCCTGCGTGGAGAGCCGGCGCACGTCGGTGCCGAGCAGCCGGGCGATGAGCTCGGTCTCCAGCTCGCAGAACTGCGGGTAGCGGGCGGCCAGCTCCCGCACGGGGCAGTGCCCCTGGCACAGCTGCGCGGAGACGATGGTGCGGGACTCCCCGCGGCCGACGGCCACCTCGTTGGTGGAGGCCGCGAAGCCGTCCCGGCTGAGCAGCCGCACCAGGACGGGCAGGCGCTCGGCGACCTCGTCGCCGGCGGCCTCGACCTCGGGGCGGTAGGACGCCTCCAGCCGGTTCACCCGGTCCTGGATGAAGGAGCGCACGGCGTCCGGGCCCGCGATGCGGCGGATGGCCTCGAGCGCGTCGGTAGCGATCTCGAGGTAGTCGTCGCCGAGCTTGGCGTGGCCCTCGGGCGCGACGACGTAGCGGCGCGCCGGGCGCCCGGCGCCCCCGCTGGGGCGGCGGACCATGGTGACCTCGATGAAGTGCTGCTGCTCGAGGACGTCCAGGTGCCGGCGCACGGCGGCGGGGGTCAGTTCGAGCATCTCGCCGAGGTCGGCGGCCGAGACCGGGCCGTGCTCCAGGACGGCGCCGAGCACGCGCGAGCGGGTGTTCTCCTCCTGCTCCGCCCGCGGGCCGGAGCGGGGCCCGCTCCGGGTGTCCGTGGTCTGGGTCATGGGTGAACCGTTCGCTTCCTGATCAACGTGGAGTCATCGAGGTGGAGGATGCCGCAGTGGGAGTTCTCGTGGTGCAGCGTGCGACCCGGTCGGGGCGCTCTTAATACACAACCGGAGTATGTCCTAATTCATTCCGGCCTGACCAGTAAGTGGAGCCTTACCGGCCGGTCCGGCGAAATCACGACTTACTCATAATAACCTCCCGGAGCGGCGCGGCCAAGGGGGCGGGTCCGCGGGCGCGCCGCACTACACTGGTCCGGTGCCCGCCCAGAGTCCCCCCGCGCCCTCGCCCGCACTGGCGATCGAGCGCCTCGTCAAGGAGTTCCCCGTCCGCCGCCGCCGCTCCCGGCGCCCCGGCGGGCCGGGGGCCACCCGCGCCGACGTGGTGCACGCCGTCAACGACCTGTCCCTCACGGCGCGGCACGGCGAGATCACGGCGCTCCTCGGGCCCAACGGCGCGGGCAAGACCACCACCCTGGAGTGCGCCCAGGGGCTGCAGCGGCCCTCGGCGGGCTCGGTCCGGCTGCTGGGCCAGGACCCGTGGCGGGCCGGTCCCGCCCTGCGCGCCCGGGTGGGCGTGATGCTCCAGGACGGCGGGCTCCCCCAGGCGGTGCGCCCGCTGGAGCTGCTGCGGCACGTCGCGTCCCTGTACCGCAGTCCCCGGGACATGGACGAGCTCGTGGAGCTGCTCGGCATCAACGGCTTCGACCGCACCGTGGTCCGCCGGCTCTCCGGCGGCCAGCGCCAGCGCGTGGCACTGGCGGCGGCGCTGGCTGGGAACCCGGAGGTCCTCTTCCTCGACGAGCCCTCGGCGGGGATGGACCCGCAGTCCCGCAACATCGTCTTCGACCTCGTCCAGCAGCTGCGCCGCGAGGGCGTGTGCATCATCCTCACCACGCACCTCCTGGACGACGCCCAGCGCCTCGCCGACCAGGTCTACATCGTGGACCACGGCCGGGTCATGGCCCAGGGGTCCGTGGCGGAGCTGGTCGCCCCCGGCGCCGACGCCCCCGCCGTGCTCGTGCTGACGCTGGCCCCCGAGCAGCTCGGCGCGGGGCCGTTCCCGTGGAACGGCCCCGGCTTCGAGGACGTGCGCACGAGCCGCGCCGGCCGCACCGTGACGCTCACCGGCGCGCTCACTCCCCCGATGCTCGAGGCCGTGACCCGGTGGTTCACCGCCACCGGCACGATGCCCGAGTCCCTGTCCCTCCAGCCGCGCACCCTCGAGGACGTCTTCCTCGACATCTCCGGACGGGAGATCCGATGACCGCACCCGCCCCGCCGACCGCCGCGCACCCGGCCCCCGCCCCCCTGGCACGCCGGGTGGCCGCGCAGGCCCGCTACGAGACCCTGACGATGCTGCGCAACGGGGAGCAGCTGCTGCTGCTGCTGATCCTGCCGCTCATGGCGCTCGTGGCCCTGACGCTCACCGACCTGCTCGACGCCGCCGTCCCGGCCGGCGCGGCCCGCGTGGACGTCGCCGTGCCCGGGGTGCTGGCGCTGTGCGTGCTCTCCAACGCGTTCTCGGGGCAGGGCATCCAGACCGGCTTCGACCGCCGCTACGGGGTCCTGCGCTTCCTCTCCACCACACCCCTGGGCCGCGGCGGACTGATCGCCGGGAAGCTGCTGGCGATCGTCGCCGTGCTCGTGGTGCAGTACGTGCTGGTGGCCGCGCTCGGCGTGGCCCTCGGCTGGCGCCCGGACGCGGCCGCCGTGCTCCTCTCCGTGCCGGTCCTGCTCCTCGGCGCCGCGGCGTTCACCGGGCTCGGGCTGCTGCTCGCCGGGACGGTGCGCGCCGAGGCGACCCTCGCCGTGACCAACCTCGTGTGGGTGCTGCTCGCCGCCGTCGGCGGCACCCTCTTCCCCGCCGGCACGCTGCCGGCGGGGTTCTCCTGGGCGGTGGAGCTGCTGCCCTCGGGCGCGCTGGGCACCGCCCTGCGCGAGACTTTCCTCACCGGGACGCCCACGCCGCTGCCGGTGCTGGTGCTCGCCGTCTGGGCCGCCGCCGCCTGGGCCGGGGCGGTGCGCTGGTTCCGCTGGAGCTGAGCCGCCGGCACCGGGCCCCAGGCCCGGAGCAGGCGGCGGGACCCGGGGGTCCCGGGCCCGGATAAACTGGACGGGCAGATCCCACCGCACCGACCCCCTCCGGAAGTGAATTCATGAACCGCGCCAGCGACCCCAGCGACGTCGACGTCCGTGCGAGCGGCAGCGCCCTGCTGCCGACCCGGATCACCCCGTGGGTGCGGTGGCTCGCCGTCGCGTCGCTGCTCGCGAACTCCGTGCTCATCCTCACCGGAGGCCTCGTGCGGCTGACCGGGTCGGGGCTGGGCTGTCCCACCTGGCCCCGGTGCACGGACGAGTCGTGGACGAACACCCCCGAGATGGGCATGCACGGCCTCATCGAGTTCGGCAACCGGCTGCTGACGTTCCTGCTGGCCGCTGTGGCGGTGCTGACGTTCCTGGCCGTGCTCCGGCTGCGCCGCGAGCACCGCGACCTGTTCCGGATCGCCCTGCTGCTGGGGATCGGCATCCCGCTGCAGGCCGTGGTCGGCGGGATCACCGTGCTCACCGGGCTCAACCCCTGGATCGTGGGGATCCACTACCTGATCTCCGGGGCGATGATCGCCCTGGCCACCGTGCTGGTCAACCGCACCCGGCGGCGCTCGCTGCCCGCCGTGCGGGACGCGGAACGGCCCGGCCAGGCCTACGGGCAGCGCCGGACGGTGCGGGTGCTCATGGTGAGCCTGGCGGTGCTCACTGCGCTGATCCTCTACCTGGGCACGCTCGTCACGGGCACCGGCCCGCACGCCGGGGACGACTCCACCGCCCGGCACGCCTTCGACGCCTACCTCATCACCCGGGCCCACGCGGTGCCGGTGTACCTGATCGTGGCGGCCGTGGTGCTGGGCATGGTGCTCGCCCGCCGGCACCGGTGGCCCGTCCCCCTGGCCTCGGGCCTCAACGTCCTGCTGGCCGTCCTGGTCCTGCAGGCGCTCATCGGCTACTACCAGTACTTCAACGGCGTGCCGATCGTGCCGGTGGCGCTGCACCTGGTGGGCTCCGCGGCGCTGATCTGGGCCACCGCGCGCACCGTGGAGAAGGGCTTCGCGGTCACCCGCACCCCGGACCCGGTGCTGCGGGGCGCGGACTCCGCGCACGCCGCAGGGGCCCCGGCCCGGGGCTGAGGCCCGTCAGGCCCGCTCGTCGGGTGCCTCGTCGAGCAGCTCCTCGACCGCCTGGGCCAGGCGCTGCCGGCTGGCCGAGGGGATCGGCAGCAGGGGCCGCCGCGGCGGGGCCGTGGTGACGCCGCACACCTCGGCGAGGGCGTAGAGGGAGCTCAGCGGCCGCTCCTGCCGGAGGATCTCCATCAGCGGGGTCAGCGCCGCCTGCCACGTGCGCACCTCGCCGTCGTCGCCCGCGACGACGGCGGCGCGGAAGGCGGCGTACTGGCGCGGCAGGACCGCGGCGATCCCGGAGTGCCAGGCCGCGGCGTCCGGCGCCGCGTCGTGCAGCAGCCGCTCCCCGCTCACCCCGTGGGCCGTCCCGGGCTCCGCGAGCTCGGCGAACCGGCTGCGCCGGGCGGCGAGGTCCTGCGGGGAGTCCGCGGTGTCCTTGAACGCGTTGACGTTCTCCAGCCAGGACAGCTCCGCGGCGAGCTCCACGGGGTACGTGAAGCCCGTCGTCGTCGGGTTGTTGTAGATGCACAGCGGCAGGGACACGGACGCCGCCACCGTCTCGACCTGGTCCGCGATCTCCTGGGAGACGAGCGGGATGTACGACAGCGGGTTGAGCACGAGCCCGTCCGCGCCGCCGTTCTCGGCGGCGTAGGCCATCTCCAGGACCTCCCGGGTGGTCATCGCGGAGATCCCCGCCCCCACCGGCACCCCGGAGCCGCGGGCGGCCTCCACGGCGACGCCCACGACCTCGGCCCGCTCCTCCCCGGAGAGGTAGGCGAAGCTGCCCGAGCTGCCCAGGACCACCACGGCGTCCACGCCCGTGCGGACCAGCCGGCCGACATAGCGCTCGAAGGACTCCAGGTCCAGGCGGCCGCCCTGCTGGAACGGGGTGATGGGGTAGGCGACGAGCCCGGTGAAGGTCATGCTGAGCATGGAACCATCCTAGGTCCGGCGGGTCCCCGGGCCGGACGGGGCCGCCCCGGGCCCGTCCGGACCCGGCGGGCTCAGAGGACGGGACCGCCCACGAACGGATCCACGGCGAGGGCCAGGAACACGAAGGTGATGTAGGCGATGGAGCCGTGGAAGACGTACATGGCCTGCTTGTCCGTGGGCCGGCCGGCCACCGCGAGCGCGTGCAGCTTGTGGCTGTGCCCCACGAACCACGCGCCCGAGGCCAGCGCGGTCACCGCGTAGACCCAGCCGGCGCCGCCGACGGGGACGAGCAGCAGCGAGCAGACCACCGTGGCCCACGCGTAGAGGACCACCTGGCTGCCCACGGTGCGGGCCCCGGCCACGGCGCCCAGCATCGGGACCCCGGCGCGGGAGTAGTCGTCGGCGTACTTCATGGACAGCGGCCAGTAGTGCGGCGGGGTCCACAGGAAGATGAAGAGGAAAAGCACGAGCGCGGGCCAGTCGAGGCCGCCCGTGACCGCGGCCCACCCGATGAGCACCGGCATGCACCCCGCGACCCCGCCCCAGACGATGTTCTGGGCGGTGCGGCGCTTGAGCACGATGGAGTAGAAGACCGCGTAGAGGAAGATGGCCACCGCGCCCAGGACACCGGCGAGCACGTTGACGCCGAGGGTGAGCCAGGCGACGGACACGGCCGTGAGCGACCACGCGAAGACGAGGGCCTCGCGGTCGGTGACCTCCCCGGTGACCAGCGGGCGCTTGGCCGTGCGCTTCATCACCCGGTCCTCGTCCCGGTCGATGTAGCAGTTGAAGGCGCCGGCCGCGCCCGCCGCGAGCGTGCCGCCCACGAGGGTGTTGAGGATGAGCCACAGGTCGGGCATGCCCTGCTGGGCGAAGATCATGGTCGGCACGGTGGCCACGAGCAGGAGCTCGATGATGCGCGGCTTCATCAGGGCCACGTACGCCCGCAGCTTGCGGGAGGCCGTCATCCGTCCCTCGGGGCGGGGGTCCACCGCCACACCCGTGTGCCCGGTGCCGAGGACGGTTCGTCCTGCGGGTCCCGACGTCTCGAGTGAGTTCACAGAATCATTGCTCCCGGTTGCGGTGGTTCTCCCCCGGCTCCGTGCGCGAGGACGGCCCGGAGTCGGTGCGTCGCCGGCACGAGGGTGCGGTCGGCGCGGCAGCTCGCGGGCGCGGAAGAAGGTCCTATACAGCATAGCGCGTGGCGGCGCCCGTTCCCGCTCCGGACATGACGGGAAGGGCGCCCCGGGACCCCCGGGGCCGGTGCCGTCGGTCACACGGCCGAAATGCGCGTGACCTAAGCTGGACCCAAACCGCCGGCCGGCAACCGGCACCCGCTGCGCACGGCAGCGGTTCCCAGCAGAAAGGGCCCCGAACCTTGACGACCGAACTCGATCAGAAGCTGACCTGGACCGAGCAGGACCAGCGCGCCGTGGACACGGTGCGGGTGCTGGCCGCGGACGCGGTGGAGAAGGTGGGCAACGGCCACCCGGGCACGGCGATGTCCCTGGCCCCGGCCGCGTACCTGCTGTTCCAGAAGGTGATGCGCCACGACCCGCGTGATGACCGGTGGACGGGCCGGGACCGGTTCATCCTCTCCCCCGGGCACACCTCCCTGACCCTGTACCTGCAGCTCTTCCTCTCCGGCTACGGCATGGAGCTGGAGGACATCAAGTCCCTGCGCACCTGGGGGTCCAAGACCCCGGGCCACCCCGAGTACCGGCACACCACCGGGGTGGAGATCACCACCGGCCCGCTGGGTCAGGGCCTGGCCTCGGCGGTGGGCTTCGCCTACGCCCAGCGCTACACCCGCGGGATGTTCGACCCCGACGCTGCCGCCGGGGAGTCGGTCTTCGACCACATGGTCTACGTGATCGCCTCCGACGGCGACCTCCAGGAGGGGATCACCTCCGAGGCGTCCTCGCTGGCCGGGGTGCAGGAACTGGGCAACCTCGTGGTGATCTACGACCAGAACCACATCTCCATCGAGGACGACACCGACGTGGCCTTCACCGAGGACGTCGCGGCCCGCTACGAGGCCTACGGCTGGCACGTGGCCCGGGTGGACTGGACGAGGACCGGGGACTACGTCGAGGACGTCGAGGAGCTCTACGCGGCGATCCGGGCGGCCAAGGCCGAGACCACCAAGCCCTCGCTGATCGCCCTGCGCACCATCATCGGGTACCCCGCACCGAAGAAGCAGAACACCGGCGGGATCCACGGCTCCAAGCTCGGGGCCGAGGAGGTCGCCGAGACCAAGAAGATCCTCGGCTTCGACCCCGAGCAGACCTTCCAGGTGGAGGAGGAGGTCCTCGCCCACACCCGCTCCATTCAGGACACGATGGGCGAGGTCCGGGCGCAGTGGGAGCAGGACTTCGCCGCCTGGCGGGAGGCCAACCCGGAGCGGGCGGGGCTCTACGACCGGATCCGCGCCGAGGAGCTGCCCGAGAACTACGCGCAGGCGTTCCCGACCTTCGAGGCCGGTAAGGACGTGGCCACCCGGGCGGCGTCGGGCAAGGTGATCAACGCGATCGCGGCGACCTTCCCCGAACTGTGGGGCGGCTCCGCGGACCTGGCCGGCTCCAACAACACCACCATCGAGTCCGCGGCCTCCTTCATCCCCGAGGCCCGCTCCACCGAGAAGTGGACCGGCAACCCCTACGGGCGGGTGCTGCACTTCGGGATCCGCGAGCACGCCGCGGCGGCGATCGTCAACGGCATCACCATGTCCTCCCAGACCCGGGCGTTCTCCGGGACGTTCCTGATCTTCTCCGACTACCAGCGCCCGGCCGTGCGCCTGGGCGCGCTGATGAAGGTCCCCTCGATCTACGTGTGGACCCACGACTCCATCGGCCTCGGCGAGGACGGTCCCACCCACCAGCCGGTGGAGCAGCTGTCCTCCCTGCGCGCCATCCCGGGCCTGGACGTGGTGCGTCCGGCCGACGCCAACGAGACCGCCATCGCCTGGCGGACGATGCTGGAGAACCGGCACGGCCCGGCCGGGATCGCCCTGACCCGCCAGAACGTGCCCACTTTCGCCCGCACCGACCTGCACCCCGAGGCGGAGGGGGAAAAGTTCGCCTCCGCCGAGGGCACGGCCCGCGGCGGCTACGTCCTGGCCGACACCGAGTCCACCCCGGACGTGATCCTCATCGGCACCGGCTCCGAGGTCGCCCTGGCCGTGGAGGCCCGGAACCAGCTCGCCGCCCAGGGCGTGGCCGCCCGGGTCGTGTCCATGCCCTGCCGGGAGTGGTTCGACGCCCAGGACGCCGACTACCGCGAGTCCGTGCTCCCGGCGGCCGTGAAGGCCCGAGTGTCCGTGGAGGCCGGGATCGCCATGTCCTGGCGCGACCTGATCGGCGACGCCGGCCGCGCCGTGTCCCTGGAGCACTTCGGGGAGTCCGCCGACTACGAGACCCTCTACCGCGAGTTCGGCATCACCGCCGAGGCCGTCACCGCCGCCGCCCAGGACTCCCTCGCCGCGGCACGGACCTCCACCCCGGCGAACCGCTGAGCAGCGGCGCGCACCGACCGACCACCTGCCCCCGAGCACGAGGACTGACACGCACATGACCACTCCCACCCAGCAGCTCTCCGACGCCGGCGTCTCGATCTGGCTCGACGACCTCTCCCGCGAACGCCTGACCTCCGGCGGGCTGCAGCAGCTGATCGACGAGAAGAACGTCGTCGGCGTGACCACGAACCCCACGATCTTCGCCGCCGCCCTGGCCGCCCACGACGCCTACGAGGACCAGGTCCGCGAGCTCGCCGCCGCCGGCACCGACGTGGACGAGGCCGTGCTGGCCATCACCACCGACGACGTCCGCGCGGCCTGCGACCTCTTCGCCCCGATCGCCGAGACCACCCAGGGCGTGGACGGGCGGGTGTCCATCGAGGTGGACCCGCGCCTGGCCCAGGACGCCGACGCCACCTCCGCCATGGCCCAGCGCCTGTCCCAGACCATCGACCGGGACAACGCGCTGATCAAGATCCCCGCCACCGAGGCGGGCCTGCCCTCGATCACCGCGACCATCGCCGAGGGGATCTCCGTCAACGTGACGCTGATCTTCTCCCTCGAGCGCTACCGCGCGGTCATCAACGCCTACCAGCTGGGCCTGGAGCAGGCGCTGGAGAACGGCAAGGACCTGGCCGGGATCCACTCCGTGGCCTCCTTCTTCGTCTCACGGGTGGACTCCGAGGTCGACAAGCGCCTCGACGCGATCGGCACCGACGAGGCCAAGCAGCTCAAGAGCCAGGCCGGGCTGGCCAACGCCCGGCTCGCCTACCAGATCCACGAGCAGTCCCTGGACACCGAGCGCTGGGAGCGGCTGGCCGCGGCCGGGGCGAACCCGCAGCGCCCGCTGTGGGCCTCCACCGGGGTGAAGGACCCGTCCCTGCCCGACACCCTGTACGTGACCGGGCTGGTGGCCCCCAACACGGTCAACACCATGCCGGAGAAGACCCTCGAGGCCACCTTCGACCACGCCGAGGTCACCGGGGACACCGTCACCGGCACCTACGCGGAGTCCAACGAGCTCCTGGACCGGATCGCCGGCGTGGGGATCTCCTACGACGAGGTCGTCGAGAAGCTCGAGGCGGAGGGGCTCACCAAGTTCGAGGACTCCTGGGCGGAGCTGCTCGACACCGTGCGCGCCGCCCTCGACAACGCCCGCTGAGCCCGCACCGTCCCGATCCGAGTTCCGTCCGTGCTGCCCGACCCGAAGGAGAACCCATGAGCTCCCTGTCCGTCCAGACCTCCGGCGCGGCCCGCGAGGCCGTCGACCGGCACGTGCCCGCGCTGGTGGGCGACAGGTTCGCCTCGAAGCTCTTCGCCCAGGACCCCACCCTGTGGGGTGCCGCGGCCGAGGACGAGTCCGCCAAGCGGCTGGGCTGGGTGGAGGCGGCGGAGGTCTCGCGTCCGCTCGTCGCCGAGATCGCCGCGCTGCGCGAGGAGTTCGCGGCCGAGGGGGTGGACCGGTTCGTGCTCGCGGGCATGGGAGGCTCCTCCCTCGCCCCCGAGGTGATCACCCGCACCGCAGGCGTCGAGCTGTTCGTGCTCGACTCCACGGACCCGGAGATGGTGGCCGCGGCCCTCGCCGACCGCCTCGAGCGGACCGCGATCGTGGTCTCCTCCAAGTCCGGCTCCACCGTGGAGACCGACTCGGCGCGCCGGGTCTTCGCCCGGGCGTTCGAGGACGCGGGCATCGACGCCGCCTCGCGCATCGTGGTGGTGACGGACCCCGGCTCGCCCATGGAGGCGTCCGCCCGGGAGGCCGGCTACCGCCGCGTCTTCACCGCCGACCCGACCGTGGGCGGGCGCTTCTCCGCGCTCACCGCCTTCGGCCTGGTCCCCTCCGGCCTGGCCGGCGTGGACGTCGGGGCCCTGCTCGACGACGCCGACGAGGCCGGCGAGGTGCTGCGCGAGGACGCCGAGGACAACCCCGGCCTGCACCTGGGCGCGGCGCTCGGGGGGACGCAGCCCCTGCGGAACAAGCTCGTGTTCCGGGACCTGGGCTCCGGGATCGCCGGGTTCGCCGACTGGGCGGAGCAGCTGATCGCGGAGTCCACCGGCAAGGAGGGCAAGGGCGTGCTGCCCGTCGTCGTCGGCGCCGGGGACGCCCCCGAGGCCTCCGCGGGCGCGGCCGACGTCCTCGTCGTGGAGCTCGTGGGCGTCGACGAGGAGGACGCCCCGGAGGGCGACGTGGTGCGGGTGTCGGGCTCGCTCGGCGCCCAGCTCATGCTGTGGGAGGTCGCCACGGCGGCGGCCGGGCGGCTGCTCGGCATCAACCCCTACGACCAGCCCGACGTGGAGTCCGCCAAGAACGCCACTCGCGCCCTGCTCGAGGACAAGCCCCAGCCCACCGCCGCGGACCTCGTGGACGGGCCCGTGGAGATCCGCGGGGCGCAGGACCTGCTCGACGGCACGCGCACGGTGGAGGACGCCCTGGCCAAGCTGCTCGCGCAGCTCCCGGAGACCGGCTACCTGTCCGTCCAGGCGTACTTCGACCGGCTCGCGTGGGCGGACCTGGAGGGCATCCGCCCGGTCCTGGCCCGCGCCACCGGCCGGCCCGTGACGTTCGGCTGGGGCCCGCGGTTCCTGCACTCCACCGGCCAGTACCACAAGGGCGGGCCGGCGGAGGGCGTGTACCTCCAGATCACCGCCGCCTCGGAGACGGACCTCGACATCCCGGACAGCCCGTTCAGCTTCGGCGAGCTCATCTCGGCCCAGGCCGACGGGGACGCGCAGGTCCTCGCCGACCACGGTCGGCCCGTGCTGCGGCTGCGGCTCTCCGACCGCGCCGCCGGGGTGGCCCGGCTGCAGGAGGCCGTCGAGGCCCTCGGCCGCTGAACCGGTCGGGGCGACCCGACCGCTGTCCTAGAATGGGAGCACGCCACGGTCGGCGCGGGATCCCCCGCGCCGACCGTTGTGCGTGCAGGCCCCCGTGGGTGCCGCGGCCCCGCACGAACGTGAAGGAGTTCCGTTGCCAGACAACAACGCCCGCAATCCCCTGCGGGACCCGAGGGACAGGCGGCTCGTCCGGGTCGCCGCCCCGTCGGCGCTCGTGCTCTTCGGCGTGACGGGAGACCTCGCGAAGAAGAAGCTGCTGCCGGCGATGTACGACCTCGTCAACCGCGGTCTGCTGCCGCCGTCCTTCGCGCTCGTCGGCTTCGGCCGCCGCGACTGGTCGCACGAGCAGTTCCGGGAGGTGGTGCGCGAGTCCGTCGAGGCCCACGCCCGCACCCCGTTCCAGGAGGACGTGTGGCGCCAGTTCGCCTCCGGCGTCCGGTTCGTGCGCGGGGAGTTCGACGACGACAAGGCCTACGAGGCGCTCAAGTCGACGCTCAAGGAGCTCGACGTGCACTCGGGGACGCGCGGCAACCACGCGTTCTACCTCTCGATCCCGCCCAAGGCCTTCGAGACCGTCTGCCAGCAGCTCGCCGACCACGGCCTGGCCCAGCACGAGAACGCCTCGGGCTGGCGCCGCGTGGTCATCGAGAAGCCCTTCGGCCACGACCTCGAGTCCGCGGCGGAGCTCAACGCCATCGTCGAGCGGGTGTTCCCGGCGGACTCCGTCTTCCGGATCGACCACTACCTGGGCAAGGAGACGGTGCAGAACATCCTGGCGCTGCGCTTCGCGAACCAGATGTTCGAGCCCCTGTGGAACGCCCAGTTCGTGGACCACGTGCAGATCACCATGGCCGAGGACATCGGCATCGGTTCCCGCGCCGGCTACTACGACGGCGTGGGGGCGGCCCGCGACGTGATCCAGAACCACCTGCTGCAGCTGCTGGCCCTCACCGCCATGGAGGAGCCGCTGTCCTTCGAGGCCCACCACATGCGCGCGGAGAAGGCCAAGGTGCTGGCCTCCGTGGTCGTCCCCGAGGACCTGGCGGCGCACTCCTCGCTCGGCCAGTACGGGTCCGGGCTGCAGGGCGGCGAGCGGGTGCGCGCCTTCCTCGAGGAGCAGGACATCCCCGCCGACTCCCGGACGGAGACCTACGCGGCGCTGCGCCTGGACATCAACAACCGCCGGTGGGCGGGCGTGCCGTTCTACCTGCGGGCCGGCAAGCGCCTGGGTCGGCGGGTCACCGAGATCGCGGTGCAGTTCAAGAACTCGCCCAACCTGCTGTTCGGCGACAACGGCCACGAGGACCTCGGGCAGAACGTCATCGTGATCCGGATCCAGCCCGACGAGGGCGTGACCATCCGGCTGGGCTCCAAGGTGCCCGGGACGCAGTCGGAGATCCGGGACGTGACCATGGACTTCGGCTACGGACACTCGTTCACCGAGTCCAGCCCGGAGGCCTACGAGCGCCTGATCCTCGACGTGCTGCTCGGGGAGCCACCGCTGTTCCCGGACCACGAGGAGGTCGAGCTGTCCTGGCGGATCCTCGACCCCTTCGAGGAGTGCTGGGAGCAGCAGCAGATCATGCCGGAGCCGTACGCGCCGGGGTCCTGGGGACCCGCCGGCGCCGACGAGCTGCTGGCCCGCGACGGACGCGTCTGGAGGCGACCGTGATCGTTTCGATGGAGAACACCACCACCTCGGCCATCGACAAGAAGCTCAACCAGCTGCGGGACCAGCACGGCGTCGTGACGCTCGGCCGGGTCCTCACGCTGGTGATCCTCGCCCAGGCCGGGCACTCCGAGGCGGCGCTGGAGGCCGCGAACTTCGCGAGCCACGAGCACCCGTGCCGGATCCTCGTGCACGTCTCGCACTCCCAGGCCGAGAGCACCCGGCTCGACGCCCAGCTGCGCATGGGCGGTGACGCGGGCGCCTCCGAGGTCATCGTGCTGCACGGCTACGGCGAGCTCGCCGAGCCCACGGAGACCCTGTTCTCGGCGCTGCTGCTGCCGGACGCCCCGATCGTCGCGTGGTGGCCGCACGAGGTGCCGCCGCCCTCGCCGCACACCTCGTCGATCGCCCGGATCGCCCACCGGCGGATCACGGACGCCGCGCGCAGCGACGACGCCTTCGAGACGCTCGCGGAGCTCAGCGACCGCTACGTCCCCGGCGACACGGACCTCGCGTGGACGAGGGTGACCAACTGGCGGATCCAGCTGGCGGCGGTCCTGGACCAGGCGGAGCCCGCGCCCGTGCGCGAGGTCGTCGTCGAGGGCTCGGGCCGCTCCCCCAGCGTGGTGCTGCTCGGCATCTGGCTGGGCACCCGGCTCGACGCCGAGGTGACGTTCGTCAACAACGCCGGGCCGCGCCGCCTGGACCGGGTCACCCTGGTCCGGGACGACGGCGAGATCGTGCTCGAGCGCCCGGGGCGGACCGTGGCGATGCTGCGGCAGCCCGGCCAGCCGGACCAGCAGATCGCCATGCCCGTGCGGGACCTCAACGCCTGCGTCGCCGAGGAGCTCCGCCGGCTGGACCCGGACGAGGTCTACGGCGAGGTCATCACCAGCGGGCTGCGGGACGTGCGCGTCGCACAGGTGGTCGACACCACCGGTGAGCACACCCCCGGCGCCGCACGGTTCCTGGCCGCCCACGGCGGAGGCCGCCAGGCCCTCGACCGGCCGCAGCCGCCGGCGCTCGAGGACGCCGCCGGCACGGTCGCCGAGCTGACCGGGGCCGCCGAGGCCCCGCCGGCCGACCCGTCCGTCCCGGCCCCCGGGGAGGAGCGCGCATGAGCGCCGAAGTGGAGACCGTCGCCCACCCGGACAAGGAGTCGCTCGCCGCGGACACCGCGGAGCGGGTCCTCGACGTGCTGGTCGAGGCGCAGGAGGAGCGGGGCGAGGCGGGTCTCGTGCTCACCGGGGGCAGCATGGGCGGCGCGGTGCTCGCGGCCCTCGCCGCCTCCCCGCGCCGGGGCGAGGTCGACTGGTCGCGCGTCGACGTGTGGTGGTCCGACGAGCGCTTCGTGGCCGAGGACAGCCCGGAGCGCAACTTCGTGCAGGCCGTCGAGGCCGTGGGCGGGGCGCTGGGCCTGAACCCGGACCGGGTGCACCCCGTGGGCAGCACGGACGACTTCGGCACCGCCGAGGACGCCGCGTTCGACTACCGGCGGGAACTCGCGGCCGCGGCCGACGCGCAGCACCGGACGGAGGCCTTCCCGCGCTTCGACCTCTCCCTGCTGGGCCTGGGCCCCGACGGCCACGTGGCCTCCCTGTTCCCGGGGTTGCCGCACGTGCACGAGCAGGACGCCACCGTGCTGGGGGTGCACGACTCCCCCAAGCCCCCGCCGGAGCGGGTGACCATGACGCTGCCGATGATCAACGCCGCGCAGCGGGTCTGGTTCCTCGTGGCCGGCGCGGACAAGGCCGCGGCGGTCGCGGCCGTCCGCGGCGGCGCCCCGCTCGAGCGCACGCCCGGCGCCGGGGTGCGCGGGACCGAGGAGACGCTGCTGCTCGTCACGCGGGACGCCCTCGACGGCTGACCGGGCCGGATCCGGTCGGGGGCCGCCGAGGGGCCGCCCTCCGACGCGGACGACCCCGGGCTCCCCAGGAGGCCGTGGCCTCCGGGAGGAACCCGGGGTCGTCCGGTGACGCGGTGGGTCAGACGGCCGTCTCGGCGAAGCGCATGGTCAGGGCGTAGGCCGCGATGCACAGGGCCCACACCACGGCCGTGGCAGTGGTGAGGCGGACGAGGTTCTTCTGCGCCACCCCGGAGGTGTTGAGGGACTGGGTCATGCCGCCGCCGAACATGTCGGAGAGTCCTCCGCCCTTGCCCTTGTTGAGGAGCACGAGCAGGACGGCCAGCAGGCTCGTGAGCACGATGACGGCCAGGAGCACGTTCTGCAGAATTTCCACTGGGGCCTTCCCTCGAGGTGTCCGTCGAGCAGCCGCGCCCGGACGGCGCGGACGGTCAGGGGGTCGTGATCAGTCGGTCACGAGGTGCTGCTCGAACCTGGCAATGCTAGCAAACTCCTCGGCGTCGAGGCTGGCGCCGCCGACGAGCACGCCGTCGACGTCCTTGCCCTTGAGGATCGACCCGGCGTTGGCCGCCTTCGCGGAGCCGCCGTAGAGGATGCGGGTCTTCGCCGCGGTGTCGGCGTCGTAGAGCCCGGCGAGCTCGGCGCGGATGGCGGCCGCCATCTCCTGCGCGTCCTCGGGGCCGGCGACCTCGCCGGTGCCGATCGCCCAGACGGGCTCGTAGGCCACCACGAGCTCGGCCACCCGGTCCGCCTCGAGGCCGGCGATGGAACCGCGCAGCTGCTCGAGGGTGAACGCGACGTGCTCGCCGGCCTGCCGGACGTCGAGTCCCTCGCCGACGCACAGCACCGGGACCAGCCCGTGGCGGTGGGCGGCCGCGATCTTCGCGTTGCACAGCTCGTCGGACTCGCCGTGGACGGTGCGGCGCTCGGAGTGCCCCACCAGCACGTAGGTGCAGCCGAGCTTGGCCAGGAACTGCCCGGAGATGTCGCCGGTGTAGGCGCCCGAGTCCTGGTCGGAGAGGTCCTGGGCGCCGTAGACCACGCGCAGGTCGTCACCGTCCACGAGGCTCTGCACGGAGCGCAGGTCGGTGAACGGCGGGAAGACGGCCACCTCGGCGCGGGAATAGTCGTGCTTGGCGTCGTCCAGGGTCCACGCGAGCTTCTGCACCAGCGTGATCGCCTGGGCGTGGTCCATGTTCATCTTCCAGTTGCCGGCGATCAGCGGCGTGCGGTCGAACTCTCCGTTGGTCTGCGAGGTCATCAGGAACTCCTGTCCGCGGCGGGTGCGCCGCTCGTCGTGCGTTTCGGCAGTGCTGCGCTGGGCGTCGGGGGCGCCCCGGGGCGTGCGGCTCCGGGGCGCCCCCGGCCCAGTGGTGGCGGGTTCGGGTCAGGCGCCCAGGGCCACGACCCCGGGCAGCTCCTTGCCCTCGATGAACTCGAGGGAGGCGCCGCCGCCGGTGGAGATGTGCCCGAACTGGTCGTCCCGGAAGCCCAGGTTGCGCACGGCCGAGGCGGAGTCGCCGCCGCCGATGACGCTCATGGCGTCCGAGGCGACGATGGCCTCGGCCACCGCCCGGGTGCCTCCGGCGAAGGCCTCCATCTCGAACACGCCGGCGGGGCCGTTCCAGAACACGGTCTTCGCGCCACGGATCCGCTCGGCGAACAGCTTGGCGGACTCGGGGCCGATGTCCAGGCCGAGGCCCGAGGAGCCGATCTCGCCGTCCTCGATGGCGTCGACCGGGCGCACCTCGTGCGCGGCGTCCGCGGCGAACTCCGCGGCGTAGACGACGTCCACGGGCAGGACGATCTCGGTGCCGGCCGCGGCGGCCTTCTCGAGGTAGTCCTTGACCGTGCCGATCTGCTCCTTCTCCAGGAGGGACCCGCCCACGGAGTGCCCCTGGGCGGCGAGGAACGTGAAGACCATGCCGCCGCCGATGAGCAGCGAGTCGGCCTTGCCGATGAGGTTCTCGATGACCGCGAGCTTGTCGGAGACCTTGGAGCCCCCCATGACGACCACGAAGGGTCGCTCGGGGTCCTGGACGACCTTCGTAAGCACGTCCAGCTCCCGCTTGACCAGGTCGCCCAGGTAGGCCGGGAGCCGGTGGGCGATGTCGAACACGGAGGCGTGCTTGCGGTGCACCGCCCCGAAGGCGTCGTCGACGTAGGCCCCGTTCTCGCCCGTGAGGGCGGCGAGCTCGTCGGCGAAGGCGCCGCGCTCGGCGTCGTCCTTCGCGGTCTCGCGGGGGTCGAAGCGCACGTTCTCGAGCACGAGCACCTCGCCGTCGGAGAGGGCCTCGGCCTTGGCCCGCGCGTCCTCCCCGACGACGTCGGTGGCGACCACCACGGGGAAGTCGGCCAGCTCGGCCAGTCTCCGCGCGGCGGGCGCGATCGAGTACTTCGGGTCGACCTGCCCCTTGGGCCGGCCGAGGTGCGCCATCACGATGACGCGGGCCCCGGCCTCGGCCAGCTTCCCCAGGACCGGCAGGGACGCGCGGACGCGCCCGTCGTCGGTCACGGTGGAGCCGTCCAGGGGGACGTTCAGGTCGGAGCGGACCAGGACGCGGCGCCCGGCGACGCCGTCGGCGATCAGTTCGTCAAGTGCATGAGCCATGTCACTCACCCTACCCCGGCGGCGGTGCGGGGCCGGGGCCTCAGAGCTGCGCGCCGACGTGGGAGACGACGTTGACGAGCCGGGAGGTGTAGCCCCACTCGTTGTCGTACCAGGCGATGACCTTGACCTGGTTGCCGATGACCTTCGTCAGCGGGGCGTCGAAGATCGTGGAGATGCTGTCGCCCTGGATGTCCGAGGAGACGATGGGGTCCTCGGTGTACTTGACGATGCCCTTCATGGGGCCCTCGGCGGCCTCCTTCATGGCGGCGTTGACCGACTCGACGGTGACCTCCTGCTGGGCGTCGAAGGTGAGGTCCACGACGGAGCCGGTGGGCACGGGCACGCGCACGGCGAAGCCGTCCAGCTTGCCCTTGAGCTCGGGCAGGACGAGGCCCACGGCGGCGGCGGCACCGGTGGTGGTCGGCACCATGTTGAGGGCGGCGGCGCGGGCGCGGCGCAGGTCCTTGTGCGGGCCGTCCTGCAGGTTCTGGTCCGCGGTGTAGGCGTGGATGGTCGTCATCAGGCCGCGCTCGATGCCGAACGCGTCGTTGAGGACCTTCGCCATGGGCGCGAGGCAGTTGGTGGTGCAGGAGGCCGCGGAGACGATGTTCATCGACGCGGCGTCGTAGCTGTCGAGGTTGACGCCGGGCACGAACGTGCCGTCGATCTCCTTGCCGGGGGCGGACAGGACGACCTTCTTGGCGCCGCCGTCCAGGTGGGCCTTGGCCTTGGAGCCGTTGGTGAAGCGGCCGGTCGACTCGACCACGACGTCCACGCCGAGCTCGCCCCAGGGCAGCTTGGCGGGGTCGGGCTCGGCGAGGAACTTGACCTCGTGGCCGTCCACGCGCATGGTGTCGCCGTCGAGGGTCACCTCGCCGGGGAACCGGCCCATGATGGAGTCGTACTTGAAGAGGTGGACCAGGGCCTCCGGGTCCGTGAGGTCGTTCACGGCCACGACCTCGATGTTCTCGCCCTGCTCGCGCGCCGCGCGGAGGAAGTTGCGTCCGATGCGTCCGAAACCGTTGATGCCCACTCGAATGGTCACTGGGTTCTCCTGTGTTGGTCGGGGTCTGGATCGTTGAACCACATCCCATTCTACGTGGTTATCCCTGGGATGTCTTGGGGTCATGAAAGATTCACCCCCAATTCATCGCCAAACCCACACAAACCAACATCGGTGGGCACGGAACCCCGGAAACCCACGGACCGGGTCGTGGCTTTCCGGGGGAGCCCCGAGGCGCCGCGGCGGGCGCCTCGGGGACCGGCTCAGGAGGGCAGGGTCTCCGCGGCGACCCCGGCGTCGGTGCCGGGGAGGTCCAGCTCCTCCGCCCGGCGGTCCGCCATGGCCAGCAGCCGGCGGATCCGGCCGGCCACGGCGTCCTTGGTGAGCGGGGGGTCCGCGAGCCGGCCGAGCTCGTCGAGGCTGGCCTGCTTGTTGGCCAGGCGCAGCTCCCCCGCCTGCCGCAGGTGCTCCGGGACGTCGTCGCCGAGGATCTCCAGGGCGCGCTCGACCCGGGCGCCGGCGGCCACCGCGGCCTGCGCGGAGCGGCGGAGGTTGGCGTCGTCGAAGTTGGCGAGGCGGTTGGCGGTGGCACGCACCTCCTTGCGCATCCGCCGGTCCTCCCACTGCAGGAGCGTGCGGTGGGCGCCCATCCGGGTGAGCAGGGCGGCGATCGCGTCCCCGTCCCGCACCACCACGCGGTCCACGCCGCGCACCTCGCGGGCCTTCGCGAGCACGCCGAGCCGTCGGGCCGCGCCCACCAGTGCGAGCGCGGCCTCGGGGCCGGGGCAGGTGAACTCCATCGCGGCGGAGCGGCCGGGCTCGGTGAGGGAGCCGTGGGCGAGGAAGGCCCCGCGCAGCACGGCCTCGGCGTCGGCCACGGCCCCGTTGACCACGGCCGGCGGGAGCCCGCGCACGGGGCGCCCGCGCGAGTCGAGCAGGCCCGTGCGGCGGGCGAGGGCCTCGCCGTCCTCGACGACGCGCACCACGTAGGTGCTGCCGCGGCGCAGTCCCCCGCCGGAGACCACCACGATCTCGCTCTCGTGGCCGAAGACCTCGTGCACGGCGCGGCGCACCCGGTGCGCCGTGGCGCCGAGGTCCACCTCCGCCTCGACGACGATGCGTCCCGAGACGATGTGGAGCCCGCCCGCGAAGCGCAGCAGGGCGGAGAGCTCCGCGCGCCGCTCCGAGGACCTCTTGATCTCGAGACGGGACAGTTCTTCCTTGACCGATGACGTCAGGGCCACGCGGTTCCTTTCCTGGGGATGTCGGGGGGGGTCGGTGTGGGTGCGGAGCTCAGCGGTGGCGCTCGAAGATCTCCTGATAGGCGGCCGCGAGCCGGAGCGTGTTGTGCACGGCGGTGCCGGGGTGGGCCCGGACGTCGGCGTAGAAGACCTCGGCGCCCAGACCGCGGGCGACCTCCTCGAGGTCGGCGCCGTCCTCGGTGGCCGTGGGGTCGGCGAGGACGACGTCAAGGGTGAGCTCGGGGCAGTAGGCGTGCAGGACCCGCAGGTGGTCGGCGGCCGTCTTGCCGCGGGTCTCGGTGTCCGGCGAGAGGTTCAGGGTGACGCAGCGCCGTGCCCGGGACCCGCAGATCGCCTCGCGCAGCTCGGGCAGCAGCAGGTGCGGCAGCACGGAGGTGTGCCAGGAGCCCGGCCCCATGATCACCCAGTCCGCGAGCCCGACCGCCTCGACCGCCTGCGGGCACGCCGGGGCGTCGGGGGGCACGAGCCGGACGTTGCACACGTCGGCCTGCTTGGCCAGGAGTGCCTGGCCGGTGATGGTGCGCCCCGCCCCGGGCGTGCCCGGGGCGCAGCCGCCGCCGGACGGGGGGACGTCGCCCGCGATGACCAGCGGCTCCGTGGACATCGGCAGCACCCGGCCGCGGGCGCCCAGCAGGGCGCCCGCCCACTCCAGGCCCGCCACGGGGTCCCCGAGCAGCTCCCACAGCGTGACGATCAGCAGGTTGCCCAGCGCGTGGTTGTCGAGGGTCGTGGCGCGGCCGTCCGAGGAGCTGAACCGGTGCTGCATGACGTCCCGCCACGTCCGGCCCCACTCGGAGTCGTCGCACAGCGCGGCCAGCGCCATCCGCAGGTCCCCGGGGGGCAGGACGCCGAGCTCGTCGCGCAGCCGGCCGGAGGAGCCGCCGTCGTCGGCCACCGTCACGACCGCCGTGAGCAGCGGGGTGATCCGGCGCAGGGCGGCGAGGTTCGCCGCGAGCCCGTGCCCGCCGCCGAGGGCGGCCACGGACGGGCTGTCCCCGCCGGGCCGCCGGTGGGAGGGGTCCGGGGAGTGGTGCGGGTCGACGTCGGCGCCGCTGCTGAGGGGCAGCCGGGGGAAGGCGCCGGTGGGAGGAAGGGTCATCGGGGGTCCAATGCGGGTGAGGGCGAGCCGGTCACTCCCGGCCCATGTCCCGGTGCTGGATGCTGACGGTCACGAGCGGCAGCTTGGCGAGCCTGCGGGCCACCTCCTCGCTCATGGCCACGGAGCGGTGCTTCCCGCCCGTGCAGCCGATCGCGATGGTGGCGTAGTGCTTGTTCTCCGTACGGTATCCCGCGAAGACGGGTTCGAGCATGGCGACGAACCGGTCCACGAACTGCCGGGGGCCCTCGTCCTGGAAGACGTAGTCCCGGACCTCGTCGTCCTTGCCGGTGCGGGGGCGCAGCGACGGCACCCAGTGCGGGTTGGGGATGAACCGGACGTCGGCCACGTAGTTCGCGTCCGCGGGGACGCCGTACTTGAAGCCGAAGCTGAGCACGGTCAGGCGCAGGACCACGGGCCCGTTCGTGGAGAACAGGTCGGCCACGGCGCGGGACAGCGCGTGCACGTTGAAGCCGGAGGTGTCCAGGACCACGTCGGCGGAATCCCGCAGGTCCGTCAGCAGGGCGCGCTCGGCGCGGATGCCGTCGAGGATCCGTCCGCCGGCCTGCAGCGGGTGGGGCCGGCGCTGGTGCTCGTAGCGGGAGACCAGGACCTCGTCGGCGGCGTCCAGGAAGAGCACCGAGAAGTCGACGTCGGACGCCTCGAGGGCGGCCAGGGTCTCCTTCATGTCGTTGAACAGCGCCTTGCCGCGCACGTCGATGACGACCGCCAGCTTGGGCAGCGCCTGCGGGGTGCGGGAGACGAGGTCCGCGAGGGTGTGCAGCATCTGCGGGGGCAGGTTGTCGACCACGTACCAGCCGAGGTCCTCGAGGGCGTTCGCGGCCGTGCTGCGCCCGGCCCCGGACATGCCCGTGACGACGAGCAGCTCCGAGCTCGTCGGCTTCGCGTGGTCCGTCCCGGCGGCCGTGCCGACGTCCGCTCCGGCGGTGTGCTCGCTCATGTCCGCTCCGTCTCCCGTCGTCCTGCCCTGCGCCTGGCGTGCCGTGCCCGCTGCGGCGGATCCGCGTCGACCGGTGCACCGGTCGCGGCGGGGCCCGCGCGGCGGTCCCGCCCCAGCCTAACGAAGTCCGCGGGGTGCCGCCGCGCGGCGGGACGCGGCCCCGCGCTCAGGAGAGCACCTCGCCGGTGGTCATGTTGACCGCCGGGGCGGCGGTGTCGTCGGCGGACTGCAGCGCGGCGGCCACCTTCTCGGCCAGGGTGCGCCCGAAACCGGGGACCTGCTCGATCTCCTCCACCCGGGCGGCCCGGAGCTTCTTGACGGAGCCGAAGTGCTTGAGCAGCGCCTTCTGCTTGGCGGGGCCGACCCCGGGCAGCTCGTCGAGCACGGAGACCGTCATGGCGGAGGAGCGCTTCTTGCGGTGGAAGGTGATGGCGAAGCGGTGGGCCTCGTCGCGGATCCGCTGGAGCAGGTACAGCCCCTGGCTGGCGCGCGGCAGGATGACGGGGAACTCGTCGTCCGGCACCCAGACCTCCTCGAGCCGCTTGGCCAGGCCGACCACGTGCACGTCCTCGATCCCGAGGTCCTGCAGCGCCCGGGCGGCGGCGGCGACCTGCGGGGGCCCGCCGTCGACCACCACGAGGCTGGGCGGATAGGCGAAGCGGGCCCGCTCGGGGGCCTCGGCCCCCGCGTCCACCTCGCCGGTGCGCGGCCCGGCGGCCTCCCGCTCGGCCTGCTCCTCGAGGTGGCGGCGGAAGCGCCGGGAGATGACGTCGTACATGGACGCGGTGTCGTCCCGCGCGGCCTCGCCCGTGACGGAGAACTTCCGGTAGTCCGACTTCTTGGGCAGCCCGTCCTCGAAGACCACCATGGAGGCGACGACGTTGGTGCCCTGCACGTGGGAGATGTCGTAGCACTCGATGCGCATCAGCGGCACGGGGATGTCCAGCGCCTCCTGCAGCTCCTGCAGGGACGCGGAGCGGGTGGTGATGTCGCCGGCCCGCCGGGACTTGTGCAGCTTGAGGGCCTGCCGGGCGTTCTCCTGGACCGTCTCCATCAGGTGCGCCTTCTCCCCGCGCTGCGGGACGGCGATCGACACGCGGGACCCGCGCAGGCCCGAGAGCCACTCCTCGAGCCGGTCGGCGCTGTCGGCGGGCTCGGAGAGCAGCACGGTGCGCGGGATGGCGTCCTCGCGGTAGGCGGCCTCCGCGGCGGGCCGGTGCTTGGACCCGCCCGGGGACGGGGGCGCGGCGGCCTGGGCGCTCTCGGCGGCGTCCGCGGCGGTCTCGCCGTAGACCTGCTCGAGCAGCTGCTCGAGCAGGCGTCCGCCGTCGGCCTCCTCGACCTTCTCGGTGACCCAGCCGCGCTGGCCGCGGATCCGGCCGCCCCGGACGTGGAAGACCTGGACCGCGGCCTCCAGCTCGTCCTCGGCGAGGGCGAAGAAGTCGGCGTCGGTGCTGTCGGAGAGCACCACGGCGTTGCGCTCGAAGGCCTTCTCCAGGGCGGCGATGTCGTCCCGGCGCGCGGCGGCGGTCTCGAAGTCCATGGCCGCGGCGGCCTCCTGCATCTGCCGCTCGAGCTCCTTGATGAACGGCGTCGCGTGCCCGGCCATGAACCGGCACAGGTCCTCCGCGAGGGCGTAGTGGTCCTCCGCGGAGATCCGCCCGACACAGGGGGCGGAGCACTTGTCGATGTAGCCCAGCAGGCACGGGCGCCCGGACTGCTCGGCGCGCCGGTAGACGCCCTTGGAGCACGTGCGGACGGGGAAGACGCGCAGCAGCGCGTCGAGGGTCTCGCGGATCGCCCAGGCCTGGGAGTAGGGGCCGAAGTACCGGTTGCCCTTCTTCTTCTCCCCGCGCACCACCTGGGCCCGGGGCACGGACTCGGCCATGGTCACCGCGAGGTAGGGGTAGGACTTGTCGTCCCGGTAGGCGATGTTGAACCGGGGCTTGAACTCCTTGATCCACGTGTACTCGAGCTGCAGGGACTCCAGCTCGCTGCCCACCACCGTCCACTCGACGCCGGCCGCGGTGGTGACCATGGCGCGGGTCTTGGGGCTCAGGGCGTGCAGGGGCGCGAAGTAGGAGCTCAGCCGGTTGCGCAGGTTCTTCGCCTTGCCCACGTAGACCACGCGCCCGTACTCGTCGCGGAAGCGGTAGACCCCGGGGGCGGTCGGGATGTCCTGGCGGGCGGGGCGGTAGCTCTCGGGGTCGGCCACGGTCCTCCTCAGCGGCCGGTCGGGGCCGGGGAGGTGTACCGGGCCAGCAGCTCCCCGAGCTCGGCGGCGTCCTCGGCCACGGCGGCGAAGCCGGTGCCCAGCTCGTCCTCGTCGGCGAAGCCCCACGCGACGCCGAGGCAGTCGATGCCGTGGGCGAGTGCGCCCTCGGCGTCGTAGCGGCGGTCCCCGATCATCACCGTGCGCGCGGGGTCCGGGGCGTCCACGCCGAGCCGGCGCAGCGCCTCGCCGATGATCGCCGGCTTGTCGTGGGCCTGTCCGTCGCGCGGGGCGGCCGCGGCGTCGTCGGCGGCCCCCGAGACGGTCTCGAACCAGCGGCTCAGCCCGAACCGTGCCACGGCGAGCTCGGCCGTGGGCTCCGGCTTCTGCGTGGCCACAGCCATCCGCGCCCCGGCGCCGTGCAGGCGCTCCAGGAGCTCCTCCACCCCCGGGTAGATCCGGGTCTGCGCCAGTCCCTCGGTGCGGTAGCGGGCCCGGTAGGAGGCGACCACCGCGGGGATCTCGTCCTCCGGGACGTCGGTGAAGGTCCGCAGGGAGAAGCCCACGGGCGGCCCCACGAATCGGCGCAGGTCCTCGGGCACGGCGTGGCCGTGCTCGGCCAGAGCGCGGGCGATGCCCCCGGTGATGGCCCCGGCCGGGTCGAGGAGGGTGCCGTCCAGGTCCCAGAGCACCACGGGGGCGCTCATCGGCCGGCCCCCGCGGGGGCGGGGCGCTCGGCGAGCACCTCGGCGAGGAACCGGCCGGTGTGGCTGTCCGTGTTCCGGGCCACCTGCTCCGGGGTGCCCTCGGCCACGACCTGGCCGCCGCCCGAGCCGCCGTCCGGGCCGAGGTCCACGATCCAGTCGGCGGACTTGATGACGTCCAGGTTGTGCTCGATGGTCATCACGGTGTTGCCCTTGTCCACGAGCCCCTGCAGCACGAGCAGCAGCTTGCGGATGTCCTCGAAGTGCAGCCCGGTGGTCGGCTCGTCCAGCACGTAGATGGAGCGGCCGTTGGAGCGCTTCTGCAGCTCCGCGCCGAGCTTCACGCGCTGGGCCTCGCCGCCGGACAGGGTCGTGGCGGGCTGGCCGAGCCGCACGTACCCCAGACCGACGTCCACGAGGGTGTTCAGGTGCCGGGCGATCGGGCCGAACGCCTTGAAGAACTCGGCGGCCTCCTCGATGGGCATCGCCAGCACCTCGGCGATGGTCTTCCCCTTGTAGTGCACCTCGAGGGTCTCCCGGTTGTACCGGGCCCCCTTGCACACCTCGCACGGGACGTAGACGTCCGGCAGGAAGTTCATCTCGATCTTGATCGTGCCGTCGCCCGAGCACGCCTCGCAGCGCCCGCCCTTGACGTTGAAGGAGAACCGGCCGGCCTGGTAGCCGCGCACCTTGGCCTCCGGGGTCTCGGCGAAGAGCTTGCGGATGTGGTCGAACACCCCCGTGTACGTGGCGGGGTTGGAGCGCGGGGTCCGGCCGATCGGGCTCTGGTCCACGTGCACCACCTTGTCCAGCTGGTCCACGCCGTCGATCCGCTTGTGCCGGCCGGGGACCTGCTTGGCCCCGTTGAGGGTGTTGGCCAGCGACGTGTAGAGGATGTCGTTGACCAGCGTGGACTTCCCGGACCCGGAGACCCCGGTCACGGCGGTCAGCACCCCCAGCGGGAAGGAGACGTCGATGCCGCGCAGGTTGTTCTCCCGGGCGCCCACGACCTTGAGCATCCGCTTGCGGTCGATCGCGCGCCGCTGCGCGGGCACCCGGATGGCCCGGCGGCCGGAGAGGTAGTCCGCGGTGATGGACCCCTCGTTGGCGAGCAGCTCCTCGTAGGTTCCGGAGTGCACCACGCGCCCGCCGCGCTCGCCGGCGCCGGGGCCGACGTCCACGATCCAGTCGGCCTCGCGGATGGTGTCCTCGTCGTGCTCGACCACGATCAGGGTGTTGCCCATGTCCCGCAGCTTGGTGAGGGTCTCGATGAGCCGGCGGTTGTCCCGCTGGTGCAGGCCGATGGACGGCTCGTCCAGGACGTAGAGCACCCCCACGAGCCCGGCCCCGATCTGGGTGGCCAGGCGGATGCGCTGGGCCTCGCCGCCGGACAGCGTCGCGGCGGCGCGCTCGAGGTTGAGGTAGTCCAGGCCCACGTCCACGAGGAACGTCAAACGGGACTGGATCTCCTTGAGCACCTGCTCGCCGATCTTCGCCTCGCGGGTGCTGAGCTCGAGGTCCCGGAAGAAGGCGTGCGCCTCGCGCATGGGCATGCGGGTGGTCTCGGCGATGTTCTTCCCGCCCACGGTCACGGCGAGCATGGTGGGGTTCAGCCGCGCGCCGTCGCAGGCCGGGCAGGCCACCTGGCGCATGTACTGCTCGTAGCGGTCCTTGGCGTTGTCCGACTCCGTCTCGGCGTGCTTGCGCTTGATGTAGCCGATCACGCCCTCGAAGCCCTGGGTGTAGCGGCGCTCCCGGCCGAACCGGTTCCGGTAGGCCACGGTGACCTGGTAGTCCTTGCCCTCGAGGATCGCCTTGCGCGCCTTGGCGGGCAGCTTGCCCCACGGGGTGACGAGGTCGAAGCCGAGCTCCTGGCCCAGCCCGGCGAGCAGGCGGTTCCAGTACTCGCTGGTGGCCTTGCCGAGCGACCACGGGGCGATCGCGCCCTCCACGAGGGAGAGGTCCGGGTTGGGGACCACGAGCTCCTCGTCGACCTCGAGCCGGGAGCCGATGCCGTCGCACTCCGGGCACGCGCCGAACGGGGCGTTGAAGGAGAAGGACCGGGGCTCGATCTCGTCGGCCTGGAGGGGGTGCTCGTTGGGGCACGCGAGGTTCTCGGAGAACGGGCGGCGCAGCTCCAGCGGGTGGGCGATCTCCTCGTCCGTGCGGGGCACCAGTTCGACGACGACGCGGCCCTCGGCGAGGCCCAGCGCCGTCTCGACGGAGTCGGTCAGGCGCTGGCGGATGCCCTCCTTGACCACGAGCCGGTCCACGACCACCTCGATGGTGTGCTTGTACTGCTTCTTGAGCTTGGGCGGGTCCGAGAGCTGGACCGTCTCGCCGTCCACGGTGGCGCGGGAGAAGCCCTTCGCGGTGAGCTCCTGGAAGAGGTCCACGAACTCGCCCTTGCGCTCGCGCACCACGGGCGCGAGCACCTGGAAGCGGGTCTTCTCCGGCATCTCGAGGAGCTGGTCCACGATCTGCTGCGGGGTCTGCTTCTCGATCGCCTCGCCGCACTCGGGGCAGTGCGGGTGGCCGACGCGCGCCCACAGCAGGCGCATGTAGTCGTAGATCTCCGTGATGGTGCCCACGGTGGAGCGCGGGTTGCGGGAGGTGGACTTCTGGTCGATCGACACCGCCGGGGACAGGCCCTCGATGAAGTCGACGTCCGGCTTGTCGACCCGGCCCAGGAACATCCGGGCGTAGGAGGACAGGGACTCGACGTAGCGGCGCTGGCCCTCGGCGAAGATCGTGTCGAACGCCAGCGACGACTTCCCGGAGCCGGACAGCCCCGTGAACACGACCATGGCGTCCCGGGGCACGGTCAGCGAGACGTTGTCGAGGTTGTGCTCGCGCGCGCCCTGCACCACGATCTCGGTGAGGTCGGACCGGCGGGCGGTCCGGGCGGCGGCGGTGGTCACGGGACCGTCGAGGGCTTCGGAGGGCTCGGTCGACGGGCTCATGACCAGGGTGGACGTGGGGATCGGCTCAGACACGCCCTCCACTCTAGTACCGGGCCCGGACATCGGGACCGGGTCCGTGGGCGGGTTCACACCCGGTCCACGGGGCCGGTGGAGGTGTCCTCGCGGACCCGCTCCCCCGCCGCGCCCCCGGCGGAGGAGCCGCCCGGCGAGCCGGTGGCGCCGTCCTCGGCCGTCCCGGGATCCCGGCCGGCCTCCTCTTCCTGCTGCCGGCGCCGGATCTCGCGGGCGTCGAGGGTGCGGGTGACGACCTTGAGCCGGCCCGTGGCGGGGTCCACCTCGACGATGTCCACGGTGCGGCGCAGCGGGACCTCCTTGATGAGGAGCACCGCGAGCAGGGTCACCAGGGACGCGGCGGCGGCGACCAGGAAGACGAGGCCGGTGCCCGTGCCGTAGGCCTCGCGCACCACGCCCTCGACGGAGGCGGGCAGCGACTCCAGGTCCATGGTGGGGCTGTCCACGGCGGCGGGGTCCCCGCCGCGGGCCCGGGTGCTCTCGGCCAGCTGCCCGGCGAGGTGGGCGCTCATGAGGGCGCCGAACACGGCGACCGCCACGGCGCCGCCCATGGTGCGGAAGAAGGCGACCGAGGAGGACGCCGCGCCCATGTCCTTGAGCCCCACGGTGTTCTGCACGGCCAGGACCAGGTTCTGGTTCAGCGCGCCGATGCCCAGGCCCACGAGGAAGATGAACACGCTCACGGCCCACAGCGCGGTGTCGTGCGTGAGCGTCGCGGCGAGGAACAGGCCCGTGGACATGAGCACCGCGGCGACCACCAGGATGATCTTCCACCGCCCGTAGCGGGTGATCAGCTGCCCGGCGACCGTGGCGCCCACGAGGGAGCCGAACACCTGCGGGAGCATCAGCATCCCGGCCATGGTCGGGCTGAAGCCCTGGCCGAGCTGGAAGTACTGGCCCAGGTAGGTGGTCGAGGCGAACATGGCCCCGCCGGTGGCGATGGCCGCCAGGATGGCCAGGGCGGTGGTGCGCTCGGTGACCACCCGGATGGGCAGCACGGGCTCGGCGGCGCGCTGCTCCACGAGCACGAACAGCACGGTGCCCACGAGCGCGGTGGCCACGAGGGCCGCCGAGGTCGGCGAGACCCACTCGAACATGCCCGGCTGCCCGGCCAGGGAGACCCACAGCAGCAGCGCGGAGGCGGAGACGATCAGCAGGGCGATGCCGAGCCAGTCGATGCTCACCTTCCGGGGCGCCTGCGGCGGGATGTGCAGGGTGCGGTGGACGAGCACCGCCGCCAGGACGGCCAGCGGGGCGGGGATGAGGAACACCCAGCGCCAGCCGAAGAGGTCCACGATGAGCCCGCCGAGCAGCGGGCCGGCGGACGTGGCCACGGCCATCACGGCGCCCATGTAGCCGGCGTAGCGGCCCCGCTCCCGGGGTGGGATGATCGTGCCCATGATCGTCATGGCCAGGGCCATGATCCCGCCCATGGCCACGCCCTGGACCACGCGGGCCAGCACGAGGAACTCCACGGTCGGGGCCAGCCCGGCCATGCCGGAGCCGAGCACGAAGATCACGATGGACAGCTGCAGCAGCTTCTTCTTGTCGAAGAGGTCGGCGAGCTTGCCCCACACGGGGGTGGTCGCGGCGTTGGCGAGCAGGGTGCCGGTGACCGTCCAGGACAGCGAGGTCTGGTCCCCGCCGAGGTCGGCCATGATCACCGGCAGGGCCGTGCCGATGATGGTGAGGGTGACCATCGCCATGAAGAACACGGAGAGGATCCCGGTGAGCGCCCGCAGCACGTCCTGGTGCGAGGCGCCGGTCCCCCCGCCCGGTGCGGCGGTCGGTTGCTGTGACGTCATCGTGCGGTCGGCTCCTCGTGCTCTCGGATTGCGTGCTCCTGGCCGGCGTCGTCCGCGCCGGGCACCGCCCCGGGGCGGTCCTGCTCCTGCGGGCCCCGGCAGGACGTGGTGCGCTCCACGCCGAGGGAGGTCAGGAAGACGGTGGTGATCTCGTTGATGGCGCCCCGGCTGGTGCGGGCCTGCTCCTCGTCCCAGCCCTCGAGCCGCGCGGCGAGACGCTGGGCGTCCTCCTCCAGCACGGCACGGACCTGGTCCCGGCCCCGCTCCGTGATGGCCACGAGGGCGGCGCGACCGTCGTCGGGGTCGGGGGTGCGCTCCACGTAGCCCTCGTCCTCGAGGACGGCCAGCTGGCGGCTCAGCCCCGAGGGGCCCAGCCCGGTCTCGGAGGCCATGACCGTGGCCCGGCGCGGCCCGTTGCCGTCGAGGTAGTAGAGCAGGGCGATGGCCGTGGGGTTGAGCCGGCGCCCGCCGGAGTCGGTCTTGGTCACGCGCTTCATGACGCGCTGCAGCTCGAGCAGGTCGCGCACCAGCTCCACGGCGGTGTCGTGGGAGACGGGCAACAGGGGCTCCTCCGGGATCGGGACGGTTCGGGACGACAACGACGACGGGGCACCCGGTCCGCACTCCCCCGCGGGTCGCGGGAGCCGCGTCGACGACGACGCAGGCGTGGTGCCACCGGATGCCCGAATAATTTGTTGCCGCACGCAACTGTATCCGGGTGCGGCGCCGAGGACAACCGCAGATCCCGTGCCGTCGGACACAGCGGGCGGCCCGTTACCGGGCGGCCGGAGCCCCTTGAAGGCGGCCCGCGGAGCCGATCGTGCCCACCGGCCGGACCGTGCCGGTCCCCGCGATTGGCCAGCACCGGGGCACGGGAGTACCTTCGTGCTCATGATCGCAACGAAGACGGAGGTCACCGACCTCGCCGAGGTCACGATTCGCCGGATCTCCGTGAGCGAGATGGACAACAACGTCTACCTCCTCACGTCCAAGGACGAGGGCACGCAGGTCCTCATCGACGCGGCCGACGACGCCCGCGCGATCGCCGGTCTCGTGGGCGCCGGCAACGGCGACTGCTCGAACGCCTACGGCAACCTGCAGCTCATCATCACCACCCACTCGCACTGGGACCACGTCCGCGCCCTCGAGGAGGTCCGCTCCCGCTCCGAGGCCATGACGGCGTGCGGCGCCGACGACGAGTCCGACATCGCGGTGCCCATGGACCTGACCTTCGAGGACGGCGACACCGCCGAGTTCGACGGCTTCGACCTCGAGGTCATCGGCCTGCGCGGGCACACCCCGGGCTCGATCGCCCTGGTCTACCGCGACCCCGAGGGCCCGGCGCACATCTTCTCCGGCGACTCCCTCTTCCCCGGCGGCGTGGGCAAGACCGACAGCCCCGAGGACTTCCGGCAGCTGATCGACGACGTCACCGAGCGCGTCTTCGAGCGCTTCGACGACGACACCGTGGTCCACCCCGGCCACGGCAAGCCCACCACGCTGGGAGCGGAGCGACCGCACCTCGACGAGTGGCGGGCCCGCGGATGGTGAACGCCGGTCCCGCGACCGGGACCACCGCCCCCGAACGGAGCGCCTACACCGCCGTCCTGATCTTCCCTGTCCTCGTGATCGTGGGCGGGCTCGTGGGGTTCCTGGCCCCCGGCGCCGTGGGCGGACTGACCGGGTGGATCAACCCCCTGCTCGGGGTGGTCATGTTCGGCATGGGCCTGACCCTGAGGCCCGTGGACTTCTCGCTCGTGGCCAGGCGGCCGCTGCCGGTGCTGCTCGGCGTCGCGGCGCAGTACGTGGTGATGCCTCTCGTGGCGCTGCTCGTGGTGTTCCTGCTCCGGCTGCCGCCGGAGCTCGCCGCGGGCGTGATCCTGGTGGGCTGCGCGCCCGGCGGCACGGCCTCCAACGTCGTCGCCTACCTCGCCCGCGGCGACGTGGCGCTGTCGGTCGCCATGACCTCGCTCTCCACGCTGCTCGCCCCGCTGCTCACTCCCCTGCTCACGCTCTGGCTGGCCGGGCAGTACCTGCCGGTGGACGGCGGGGCCATGGCCTGGTCGATCACCAAGATCGTGCTCCTGCCCGTCGTCGCGGGCCTGGCCGTGCGCCTGCTCGCGCCGCGCCTGGTCGAGCGCGCCCTGCCCGTCCTGCCGTGGGTGTCGGTCGCGGCCATCGCCCTGATCGTGGCGATCGTGGTCTCGGGCAGCGCCGACCGGATCGTGGAGGCCGGCCTGCTCGTGCTCGCGGCCGTGGTCCTGCACAACGTCCTGGGTCTGGCCCTGGGCCACCTCGTGGGCGCGGTGACGCGGCAGCCGATCGCCGTGCGCCGCACCACCGCGGTGGAGGTCGGCATGCAGAACTCCGGCCTGGCCGCCGCGCTCGCCGCCCAGTACATGAACCCGCTCGCGGCCCTGCCCGCCGCGGTGTTCTCGGTCTGGCACAACCTCTCCGGCGCGCTGTTCGCCGTGCTCTGCCGCCGTGCCGACGCCCGCCGCATCAGCGCTTGAGCCGTCCTCGACCTGGGCACCGGGCGGACGCCCCGGCGGCGGACCGGCTCCCGCCGACCGTGACGGCCCCGCCGGCGAGCGCGGATCCGGAGGACGTCGTCGTTGATCTGCCGGTCACGCTGGTACCGCCCTCGCAGTCGCTCGACGAAGTGAGCGCGGGCCGGGAACCGGCGTTCGGCCGGACCCTCCGGCTCGCCCTGGCCATGCGCGGCGGCGTGAGCCTCGCCGTGTGGATCGGCGGCGCGGTGGCCGAGCTCGACGTGCTGCGCCGGATCCGCCTTCTCCGCGACGGCGCGGGCCGGCTGCACGCGGTGCTCCTGCACCCCGCGGAGGAGGCCGATCCCCGGCTGGCCGAGCGCGCGGCGGTGTACGCCCGGCTGCTCGCGGACGCCGGCTACGACCGGGTGGAGCTCGACCTCCTCGCCGGGGCCAGCGCCGGCGGGCTCAACGGCGTGGTGCACGCGGTGGCCCAGCGCGCCGGCACCGACCTGGACGCCCTCGGCCGGATCTGGGCGGAGCACGGCGCCCTGGACCGCCTGCTGCGCCCGCTCGGCCGGCGCCCCGTGGACTCGATGCTGCGCGGGGACGACTACCTGTGGCCGCGGCTGCTCGAGGCGCTCCGGTCCCTCCACGGCAGCGCGGAGCACCACCCGGACCTGGTCGCGGAGCACGTCACGGTGGAGCTCTCGGCCACGGTCCTGGACAGCGACCCCTCCCCCTACAGCGCGACGGCGGAGGGGCGCGGCGACTTCCACTTCGCGTCGCGGGAGCCCGGCGTCCCCGTCCCTCTCCTGGACAACGACATCCCGGCGCGGGACACCGCGCCCGGGGAGGCCGCCGCGGCCCTCTCCCGGCTGGCCTACGCGGCCCGGGCGACGGCATCCTTCCCCGGCGCCTTCGAACCGGCCTCGGTGTGGTCCGCCCCGACCCCGGGCCCCCGGGGGGCACCGGGCCCGGCCGACGGGCGCCCCGACCTGAGCCACGCGTTCGGCGCGCACCGGGAGCCCGCGGAGCTTCCCTACCACGTGGTCGACGGCGGCGTGTTCGACAACATCCCCATCGACCGGGCCCTGGAGGCCGCTCGCACCAGGACGTCCCTGCGGCACGCCGACCGGGGCCTGCTGTACCTCGACCCGGACCCGCCCCACCACGAGCCGCGCGTGCCCTTCGAGCGCGACCTCCCGCGCCTGGTGGGCACGCTCGCCGCGACGGCCGCCCGGCTGCCCCGGCGGGAGTCGGACGACGACGAGGTGCTGGCCCTGTCCGACTACCTGGACGCCCAGCTCGTGGCCCGGGGCCGCCTGCACCCGCTCGCGGCCCTGATCGACTCCTGGGACCGGGCCGCGCTCGAGGAGCGCCGCCGGGGCTATCTCCGCTACCGGGCCCGGGCCGACGCCGACCTGCTGTCCCGCCTCCTGACCCGCCCCGCGGAGTGGCAGCTCACCTCGACCACGGCCCGGCGCGACGCCCTGCGGGCCCGGCCGCCCCGCGCGCTCGAGCCCTTGCGGACGGAGCTGCTCCGGCGCTACGACGCGCTCTCCCGGGGCCCGCTCGAGGAGCCCTCCGCCGCGGCGGTGCTGCGGGGAGCGCAGGCGCTGTTCGACGCCGCGTCCTGCGTGCTGTCCTGGGTGCGCGTCCTGGAGGAACTGGGCCTCGCCGGCCTGCCGGGCCCGGCCGGGGACTTCGACGCGGCCGGGGCCCGGGAGCGCGCCTACCGGGTGCTGACGGCCGCCCGCCACCAGCGCGACCGGCGGTTCCACGCCGTGCTCGCCGCCCTCGCGGACCCCGCCGCCGCACCGGCGGCGGCCGTCGGCCCCTGGCTGGGCGCGGCCGCCGCCGGCTCGGCGGCGGGCTCCTGGGCGGAGCTCGACGCGGTCGTGGACGGGCTGCGGCGCCTGCACCCCGCGGTGGCGCAGCAGCTGGACGCCGACGGCCCGGAACGGGCGGGGCGGCGGGAGGTCTGGGCGGCGTCACCCTGGTCGAGGATCCCCGCCGGGGACGCGGCGCTGGGCGCCGTGGATTTGCCCCCGCTCCTGGCCGCGGCCGGGATCCCCGCCGCAGTGTCCCCCGTGGCCTACGGCGAGATCCGCGGGGACCAGGCCCCCGCGGAGCCCGCCGCGCACGCCGCCCTCCGGGACTCGCTCGTGCGCGACCGCCTCCAGCAGGCCCTCGACGCGCGGGGCGCGGGGCCGCGGGAGCTCGCGCGACTGCTCACGGCCGACGACGACCGGATACCGGCCGGCGCCAAGCTGGCCGGTGCCGGGCTGCTGAACTTCCGGGGGTTCCTGGCCGGGGACTGGCGGGCCAACGACTGGTGGTGGGGCCGCCTCGACGCGGCGGCCGGCGTCGCCGAATTCCTGCGCGGCCTGCCGGCGCCCGGCGCCGCCCCGGCGACCGGTGCGGCGGCCGGCGCGGCCGGCGGACCTCGCGGCACGAGCTCGACGACGGACGCCCCCGCCGTCGCCCGCCTGCAGACCAGCCTGCTGCGGGACCTCGGCGACGGCTCCGCCGCACGGGGCCGGGCGGCGGTCGGCGCGGGCGCCGACGGGCTGGACCGGCTGGCCCCGGGCCACCGCCTCTCACTGGCCTCTCGCGGGGTGCGCGTGCTCGGCCGCGCCCTGGCCGGCACCCCGGACCTGCCCCGGCCCGCCTGGGAGGTGGTGCTGCTGGTGCTGCAGCCCCTGCTCGTGCTCCTGCCCGCGGTGGTCGTCCCGGTGCGCACCGCGCTGGTCGCCGTGGTGCTGGCCGCCGGGCTGTGGCCGGCCACGGGCCCGGTCGCCGGCGCCGGTCCGGCCTGGTCCTGGCCGGGCACCGTGCTGCTCGCCGCAGCGTCCGCCGCGCTGGTGCTGTCCCTCGTCCGGACAAGACGGCGCGCGCTGCGGCGGTGGGCGGCCGTCCGGGACGCCACCGGGGTCCGGCCGCCCCCGCGCACCGGGCCCGCGGGGACCGCGGTCCCGGCCGTCACGGCGGACGACGTGGCCACGGCCCGCCGCCGCGCGCTGCGGCGGGCCGCCCTGCTGGGGGCGGCCGCGCTGTCCCTGCTGCTCCCGCTCTGGGCGGCCGTGCCGTCCCGGCGCGCCGCCGCGGCCCTGCTCCTGGTGCTCGCCGCGCTCGGCCTGGAGCGCCTGGCCGCCGTCCTGGCGGTGCGGGTGCCGGGCCGCGGGGGCGTGGACGAGGTCGGGCGCGCGGCCCTCGTGGTGCTCTCGGCGGTGGCCGTGTGGGCCGGCGCCGCCATGACGGGACTCGTGGACCGGGTGCCGGCCGGGGCCGGACCGCGGGCCGGCCTGCTCGCCCTGGCCCTGTTCGTGGCGGGCGCGCTGCTGCTCGCGGGATGGGTGCGGCCCGTTCCGGCCCTGGCCGTCGCGGCGGCCGCAGCGGCCCTCGGGGGCGCCGCGGCCTGGCTGCTGTGGACCTGGGCGGGCGGGCCCGGGACGCTCCGGGCCGATCTCCCGGCCGTGGCCGGGGCGGTGCTCGGCTGGGCGGCCGTGCTGTGGTGGGCGCCCGGTGAGGCCGTGCTGCGGCGGTTCGGCCCCGGTGAGGAGCTGCTGCCGAGCCGGTGAGCCGACCAGTGGTGCGGGCCGGGGGAAGCGCTCACCGGAAACGGCGTGCGCCGGACCAGGGGCACACCAGGACCGGCGTGCGCCGGACCAGGGGGGACCTGGACAGAGATGCCCCGGGAACGGGGTGCGCCGGTGGTCGAGGACGTCAGAAGAGGCCGGTGACGCGCCCGTCGTCGTCGATCCCGATCCGCTCGGCCGCCGGGGAGGTGCCCAGGCCGGGCATGGTGCGCATCGTGCCGCAGATCGCGTAGAGGTACCCGGCGCCCACGGCGGCGCGCAGCTCCCGGACCGGCAGGGACCAGCCGGTGGGGGCCCCCTTGAGGGCCGGGTCCGCGGTGGTGGACAGGTGGGTCTTGGCCACGACGACCGGCAGCCCGCCGAAGCCCAGCTCCTCGTAGCGCTCCAGCTGGCGCTCCGCGGCCGGGGAGATCTCGAGGCCGTCGGCGCCGTAGACACGGGTGGCGACCGCGGTGAGCTTGTCCTCGAGCGACTCGGTGAGCCCGTAGGTCGGGGTGTAGCCGGCCGGGTGCTCGCACGCGGCGGCCACGGCGTCGGCGAGCTCGGCCGCCCCCGCCCCGCCGTCGGCGACCGACGTGCACACGGCCACCTCGGCCCCGGCCGCCCGGGCGATCCGGCGGATCGCCTCGTGCTCCGAGGGGTGGTCCCCGGGGAACGCGTTGATCGCCACCACCGGGGAGACCCCGAAGGACCGGGCGATGGCCAGGTGGTGGAGCAGGTTGACGGCCCCCGCCTCGACGTCCCCGGGGTTCTCCTGGAGCATCTCGGCGGGCAGCGCCCGGCCCGGCCGCACGGAGTAGCGGCCCGAGTGGGCCTTCAGCGCCCGCACCGTGGTGACGAGCACGGCCGCGTCCGGGGTCAGGCCGGAGACCCTGGCCTTGACGTTGACCAGGCGCTCCAGGCCCATGTCCGCGCCGAACCCGGCCTCGGTGATGACGTAGTCGGCGTGCGCCATGGCCACGTAGTCGGCGACCACGGAGGAGTTGCCGGTCGCGATGTTGCCGAACGGCCCGGCGTGGACCAGGGCCGGGGTCGCCTCAAGGGTCTGCAGCAGGTTCGGCTGGAAGGCGTCCTGCAGCATCACCGCCATGGAGCCGGCGGCCCTGAGGTCCTCGGCGGAGACGGGCTCGCCGTCGTGCGTGTAGCCCACCACGATCCGTCCCAGGCGGCGGCGGAGGTCGGCGAAGGACGTGGCGAGCGAGAGGATCACCATCACCTCGGACGCGGCCGTGATGTCGAAGCCCGTCTGCCGGGGCACGCCGTCCTGGTGGTCGCCGAGGCCCACCACCACGGTGCGCAGGGCCCGGTCGTTGACGTCGAGGACCCGCCGCCACGTGATCGAGCGGACGTCCAGGCCCAGTGCGTTGCCGTGGTGCAGGTGGTTGTCGATCATCGCCGCCAGCAGGTTGTGCGCGGCGGTCACGGCGTGGAAGTCCCCGGTCAGGTGCAGGTTGAGCTTGTCCATCGGCAGCAGCTGGGCGTAGCCCGCCCCCGCGGCGCCGCCCTTGATGCCGAACGTGGGGCCCATGGAGGGCTGGCGCAGGGTCAGGGCGGCGGAGCGCCCGGTGGCCGCCATCCCCTGGGCCAGGCCCACCGCGGTGGCCGTCTTGCCCTCGCCCAGCGGCGTGGGCGTCAGGGCCGTGACCACCACGTACCGCACGCCGCGGGCGTGCTTGCGGCCGGTGGCCTCCTCGGGGGTGGTCACCTCGTCCGGTCGCGGGTCGACCTTCGCGACGAACCGTCCGTAGGGCTCCAGGCGGTCGGGGGCGATGCCGGCCGCGGCCGCGATCTCGGTCACGGGGCGGGGCCGGGCGGCCTGGGCGATCTCCAGGTCCGAGGGCAGCGGGGCGGTGCCGTGCGTCATGGGCCCAGTCTGGTGGATCGGGGCCCGCTCCGGCGAGTGCCCCGCCGTCGTCCTGCCGTCCTCGTGCCGGTTCCGGAACGCCGCAGCGCGCAACGGGCACGATCCCCGGTGCCCCGGAACCGGCGCGGGCCCGCGGCACCGTCCCGATACAGTGCCCGATACAGTGGAGGACGATGAAACTCCTCGAAGCCCTCTCCCCCGAGCTCGGTGCCCCGGGCCACCCGTACTACCGCGGCGACTTCGCCACCAACGCCCTGTCCGGGGACGAGGTCTACGAGGGGTTCCTCGGCTGGATCGCCTCCCGGGACATGGAGCTCTACCCCGCCCAGGACGAGGCCGTGCTCGAGTTCGCGAGCGGGTCCAACGTGATCCTCGCGACCCCGACCGGGTCCGGGAAGTCCACCGTGGCGGTCGCGGCGCACTTCGCGGGCCTCGCCGCCGGGCAGCGCTCCTACTACACCGCCCCGATCAAGGCGCTCGTGTCCGAGAAGTTCTTCTCCCTCGTGGAGATCTTCGGCGCGGAGAACGTCGGCATGGTCACCGGTGACTCCGCGGTCAACGCCGCCGCCCCGATCATCTGCTGCACCGCCGAGATCCTCGCCAACGTCGCCCTGCGCGAGGGCCGGGACGCGGACGTGGGGCCCGTGGTGATGGACGAGTTCCACTTCTACTCCGATCCCCAGCGCGGCTGGGCGTGGCAGGTGCCGCTGCTGGAGCTGCCCCAGGCGCAGTTCCTGCTCATGAGCGCCACGCTCGGGGACGTCTCCCGCTTCGAGGAGGGGATCACGGAGCTCACCGGGCGCCCGACCACCACGGTCTCCTCCGCGGAGCGGCCCATCCCCCTGCACCACTACTGGTCCGAGGACCCCATCCACGAGGCCCTCGAGGAGCTGCTGAGCACCAACCAGGCCCCCGTCTACGTGGTGCACTTCTCCCAGCTGCAGGCCATGGACCAGGCGCAGAACCTGATGTCCGTGAACGTGCTGACCAAGGAGGAGAAGGAGCGCATCGGCGAGCTGATCGCCGGGTTCCGCTTCTCCGCCGGCTTCGGCAAGACCCTCAACCGCCTGGTCCGCCACGGCATCGGCGTCCACCACGCCGGGATGCTGCCCAAGTACCGCCGGCTCGTGGAGCAGCTCGCCCAGACCGGGCTGCTCAAGGTCATCTGCGGCACCGACACCCTGGGGGTGGGCATCAACGTGCCCATCCGCACCGTGGTGATCACGGCGCTGTCCAAGTTCGACGGCGAGCGCACCCGCCGGCTCAACGCCCGCGAGTTCCACCAGATCGCCGGGCGGGCGGGACGGGCCGGCTACGACACCGCGGGCACCGTGGTGGTCCAGGCCCCCGAGCACGTCATCGAGAACAACAAGGCCATGAAGAAGGCCCACGCCAAGTTCGGCGACGACCAGAAGAAGCTGCGGCAGGTGGTGCGGAAGAAGCCGCCGCAGGGCTTCGTGTCCTGGGGGAAGCCCACCTTCGAGACCCTGGTGGCCTCCGAGCCGGAGCCGCTGACCTCCTCCTTCACGGTGACCCACTCGATGCTGCTCAACCTCCTGCAGCGCCCCGGGGACCCGGTGATGGCGGCGTGGCACCTGCTGACCCACAACCACGAGACGCGGCAGCGCCAGCGCGTCCTGCTCCGGCAGGCCATCGGCATCCTCAAGGAGCTGCGTGCCGCCGGCGTGGTGGAGAAGCTCGACACCCCGGACGAGGAGGGCCGCACCTGGCGGCTCACCGTGGAGCTGCAGGAGAACTTCGCCCTCAACCAGCCGCTGTCCCCGTTCGCCCTCGCCGCCCTCACCCTCCTGGACCGCGAGGACCCGGGCTACGCCCTGGACGTCGTCTCCGTCATCGAGGCCACCCTGGAGAAGCCCCGCCAGGTGCTCAACATGCAGGAGAAGAAGGCCCGCGGGGAGGCCGTGGCGTCGATGAAGGCGGAGGGCCTCGACTACGACGAGCGGATGAAGGAGCTCGAGGACGTCAGCTACGCCAAGCCCCTCGAGGAGCTGCTGACCCAGGCGTTCGAGACCTACCGCACCGGCGCCCCGTGGGTGGCGCAGTTCGAGCTGACACCGAAGTCCGTGGTGCGGGACATGTACGAGCGCGCCATGACGTTCGGCGACTACGTGCAGTTCTACGGGCTGGCCCGCTCCGAGGGCATCCTGCTGCGCTACCTCTCCGACGCCTACAAGGCGCTGCGGCAGACCGTGCCGCTGGACCTGCTCCGGGAGGACCTCGAGGACCTCGTCGAGTGGCTGGGCGAGCTCATCCGGCAGACCGACAACTCGCTGCTCGACGAGTGGGAGAAGCTGGCCGCCGGCGAGGAGTCCCCCATGGGCACCTCCGCGGACTCCCTCGAGGAGCTCATCGACGAGCAGCCGCCCGCGATCACGTCCAACCTCCGGGCGTTCCGGGTGATGGTCCGCAACGCCCTGTTCCAGCGCGTGGAGCTGTTCGCGGACGAGAAGGACAAGGTCCTGGGCGCCCTCGACGGGGAGCACGGCTGGGACCGGGACCGGTGGGCGGACGCCATGGACGCCTACTTCGCCGAGCACGAGGACATCTACACGGATCCCCAGTCGAGGGGGCCGGGACTGATCCGGATCGACGAGCAGCCCGAGGGCCTGCCCGGGTACTGGACCGTGGTGCAGGTCTTCGACGACCCGGACGGCCACCACGACTGGGGCATCAACGCCCGCATCGACCTGCGGGTCTCGGACGAGGACGGCTTCCCGGCCGTGGTCGTGGACAACGTGGGACCCATCACCGAGACGGGGCGCTGAGCCGGACCGCTCCGCGCCGCGGCGCCTCCCCGCCCCGCCCCGGGACGACGACGGAGCCCCCGGTGCGCACCTGCTCGGTGCGCGCCGGGGGCTCCTGCTTCCGGTGCACGGGGCGCCGGGGCTCAGACGGCGGAGCTGCCGCCGCCGCGGGGATGGTCCGGGGTCGTGGTCCCGGTCGCGTCCTGCGTCTCGGCCCGGGCGCCGGAGAGCGCCTCGGCCTCCGGGTCCGGCACGGCGTCCGGCTCGGGGCCCACGCCGGTGCTCTCGAACTCGTCGTGCTTGCCGCGGGCACGGTCCAGCAGCTCGTGGAAGTGCTTCTCGGACTCGAGCAGCTCCTCGCGGTGCTTGTCGGAGATCTTCGGCATCTGCTGCTGGTACCTGGCGGCCTTGTCGGCCAGCTTCCGGCGCTCCTCGGCCGGGGCGTCCTGCGGCAGGGTCACGTACTTCTCGGCCACGGTCTGCAGGCCGTTGAGCACCCGCAGAGCCCGGCCCTTGGGGCTGAACAGGGAGGCCAGGACAGTGATCGCCAGGACGCCCACGATGACGGTCAGCGACAGGCCGATGCCGACCTCCACGACCTCCACGTGCTCGCCGTTGTTGATGAAGCCCAGGTTGTTCTCGTGCAGCGCGTGCAGGATCAGCTTGATCCCGATGAAGCCCAGGATGATGGCCAGGCCCCAGGAGAGGTAGATGAGCCGGTCCAGCAGCCCATCGATGAGGAAGTACAGCTGGCGCAGGCCCATCAGCGAGAACGCCACGGCGGTGAACACCAGATAGGTCTGCTGGGTGAGGCCGAAGATCGCGGGGATCGAGTCCAGGGCGAAGAGGACGTCCGTGCCGCCGATGGCCACCATGACCAGCAGCATCGGCGTCATGACCTTCTTGCCGTTCTCGATCGTGAACAGCTTGTCGCCGTCGTACTCGTCCGAGGTGTGCATGAAGCGCTTGGCCGTGCGGATGATGAAGTTGTCGGCCTCGTCGTGCGCGGAGTCCGAGAGCTCGCCCTTGATCAGGGAGCCGGCCGTCAGCAGCAGGATCAGGCCGAACAGGTAGAAAACCCACGCGAACTGGTTGATCAGCCCCGCGCCCACGAAGATCAGGGCGGTCCGGGCGATCAGGGCGAAGGTGATGCCGAACAGCAGCACCTTCTGCTGGTCCGCGCGCGGAACCTTGAAGGACGCCATGATGATGAGGAACACGAAGAGGTTGTCGACCGACAGGGCCTTCTCGGTGATGTACCCCGCGTAGTATTCGCCGGCATACCGGCCTCCCCACTGGACGAGCACATACAGGCCGAACACGAGGGCAATGCCCACGTAGATCGCCGACCAGATCGCGGCTTCCTTCAGCTGGGGCTCGTGCGCCTTGCGCACGTGGAACACGTAGTCGAACAGGAGCAGGCCGACGATGGCCGCGACCGTGACGATCCAGACGGTGAGTGAGACTTCCATGGTTCTGCTTTCGGGGTCGAGTACGGGGCAGCCGTAAGTCTCTCCGCCGGCCGTGCGGGACCGTTCCGGTCCGTCGTGCTGGGCTCGGCCGCTGCGTCCGGCCGGGCTGAGGCACCCGACGTGCTGACGTCCACAGCGCTGAGGGATACTCCCCTAGGCTGGGGACAGTCTATACGGGCCCCGCGCGCCGTCCGCGCAGGCCCGGGGCGGGCCGCCCCGGCGGGCTCAGGCGTGCCCGGCCTGCTGCATCTGCCGCAGCTCCTTCTTCAGGTCCGAGAGCTCGTCCCGGATCCGCGCGGCGAGCTCGAACTGCAGCTCCTGGGCCGCGGCCTGCATCTGCTCCGTCATCTGCGCGATGAGGTCCACGAGGTCCTCCGCCGGGGCGGCCGTGAACCCGTCCTGGCGCAGCTTGTCCTCCGCGGCCGCGGCGGCGTCCCGTCCGCCCTTCCCCCCGGTCGGGGCGGTCTTCTTGCCGGCGGCGGCCCGCCGGGCGAGCAGCTCCCGGGTGTCCTCCTCCTCGCGCTGGAGCTGGTCGGTGATGTCGGCGATCTTCTTCCGCAGCGGCTGCGGGTCGATCCCGTGCTCCGTGTTGTAGGCGACCTGGATCTCCCGGCGCCGGTTCGTCTCCTCGATCGCCGTGGCCATCGAGTCGGTGATCCGGTCGGCGTACATGTGCACCTGCCCGGAGACGTTGCGGGCGGCGCGGCCGATCGTCTGGATCAGGGACGTCGTCGAGCGCAGGAAGCCCTCCTTGTCCGCGTCGAGGATCGCCACGAGGGACACCTCGGGCAGGTCCAGCCCCTCCCGGAGCAGGTTGATGCCGACGAGGACGTCGAACGAGCCCATCCGCAGCTCGCGCAGCAGCTCCACGCGGCGCAGCGTGTCGACGTCGGAGTGCAGGTACTGGACCCGGACCCCGTGCTCCATGAGGTATTCGGTGAGGTCCTCGGCCATCCGCTTGGTGAGGGTGGTGACGAGCACGCGCTCGTCCCGCTCGACCCGCAGGTTGATCTCGTCGAGGAGGTCGTCGATCTGCCCCTTGGTGGGCTTGACGATCACCTCGGGGTCCACCAGACCCGTGGGCCGGATGATCTGCTCCACGTAGCCGTCCGCCCGGGACAGCTCGTACTTGCCCGGGGTCGCGGAGAGGTAGACGGTCTGGCCGATCCGCTCCAGGAACTCGTCCCACTTCAGCGGGCGGTTGTCCATCGCGGAGGGCAGCCGGAAGCCGTGCTCCACCAGGGTGCGCTTGCGGGACATGTCGCCCTCGTACATGCCGCCGATCTGCGGGATGGTCACGTGGGACTCGTCGACCACCAGCAGGAAGTCGTCGGGGAAGTAGTCGATGAGGCAGTGCGGTGCGGAGCCGCGGGGGCGGCCGTCGATGTGCAGCGAGTAGTTCTCGATGCCGTTGCAGTAGCCCATCTGCTCCATCATCTCGAGGTCGTACGTGGTGCGCATCCGCAGCCGCTGGGCCTCGACGAGCTTGTTCTGCGACTCCAGCTCCTCGAGCCGCGCGGCGAGCTCGTCCTCGACGGCCTTCACCGCCCGGGCCATCCGGTCCGCACCCGCCACGTAGTGGGAGGCGGGGAAGACGTACATCTCGGTCTCCTCCCGGATGATCTCCCCGGTGAGCGGGTGGAGGGTGTAGATGGACTCGATCTCGTCGCCGAAGAACTCCACGCGGATCGCGTGCTCCTCGTACATCGGGATGATCTCCACGGTGTCCCCGCGCACGCGGAACGTGCCGCGGTGGAAGTCGACGTCGTTGCGGGCGTACTGCATGTTCACGAACCGGCGCAGCAGCTCGTCGCGGTCCATCTCCTGGCCCCGGCGCAGGGTGACCATCTGCGCCACGTACTCCTCGGGGGTGCCCAGGCCGTAGATGCAGGAGACGGTGGCGACGACGACGACGTCGCGCCGGGTGAGCAGCGCGTTGGTCGCCGAGTGCCGCAGCCGCTCGACCTCCTCGTTGATGGAGGAGTCCTTCTCGATGAAGGTGTCCGTCTGCGGGACGTAGGCCTCGGGCTGGTAGTAGTCGTAGTAGGACACGAAGTACTCGACGGCGTTGTTCGGCAGCAGCTCGCGCAGCTCGTTCGCGAGCTGCGCGGCGAGCGTCTTGTTCTGCACCATGACGAGGGTCGGCCGCTGGACGCGCTCGATGAGCCACGCGGCGGTCGCGGACTTGCCGGTGCCGGTGGCGCCGAGCAGCACGACGTCCTTCTCCCCCGCCTCGATCCTCGTGGCGAGCTCCTCGATGGCCCGGGGCTGGTCGCCCGCGGGCACGTAGTCGGAGATGACCTCGAAGGGCGCGACGACACGGTTGATCTTCTGGGCGAGGCTCATGGCACCAGGCTACGCGCCGCCCCGGACACGGAACCCGGGTTCCTCCGGAGGCGATCGGCCGGTGCGCGGAACGCCGTAGGCTCGTCCCACGAGGCGCTCCGGGAGGCTCCGTGCCGCCGCCGGCGCCGGAACCGGTGGCAGGACGACAGGAGGACGGGGTGGCGGACGGACGACGGCGGACCGGCAGCCACGAGGACCGCTCCGTGGGCGGGCAGGACCTCACGGCCTGGCCCACTCGCCTCGGGCAGCTCCTGGTCCGGTGCGTCCGGTGGCTGGCCCGGCGACTCGGGCCCCACGCGGCGGTCCTCGTCCCGCTCGGGCTCGGCCTGGGCGTCGCGGTGACCATGACGGTCGCCACGGCGGAGGTCTACGAGTCCGTCATGGACCAGGACGACGCCGCGGCGCTGGACGAGCCGCTGCTCGAGGCGGCGATGGCCGTGCGCTCGCCCGCCCTGGACGCTCTCGTGACGGCCTACACGCACGTGGGCGGGCCGGTCGGCATGACGGTCCTGACGGTGGCCGTCATGGCGGCGCTGGCCCTGGCGCGGCGGTCCTGGACCCCGGTCGTGCTCATCACGGCGGCCGCTGCGGGCTCCCTGCTCATGACCGTCGCCGGGAAGCCGCTGATCGGCCGGTCCCGGCCGGACCTCGAGGACGCCGTCCCGCCCTACGAGTACTCGGCGTCCTTCCCCAGCGGCCACTCCCTGAACGCCTTCGTCATCGCGGGTGTCGTGGCCTACCTGCTGGTCCTGCGGCAGCGCGCCCGTCCGGTCCGGGTCCTGACGATCGCCGCCGCGGCGGCCTTCGCGATCACCATGGCGCTGAGCCGGGTGTACCTGGGCCACCACTGGTTCACCGACGTGCTGGTCGCGCAGACCCTCGGGGCGGCGTGGCTGGCGGTGGTCATCACGACGCACCGGCTGCACCTCACCGTCCGGCACCGGGGTGCCGGCGGCGCCCGCCCCTGACCGGCCGGCTCCCGTCCCGCCCACCGCACCGGGATCCCGGTGGAGGCCGTCGGCCCCCGGCGGACGGCGACCGCCGGGGCCGGGGACGGGCACCCGGGACGGACGGGAAATACGCCGCGGGCCCCGCCGGTTGCACAGGGCACACCGCCGCGCCCGGCGGGCCGCCACCGGAGCCCGCGGGCCACCGTCGAGAGGAACACCGTGTCCATCGTCATCACCGGCGCCACCGGCCAGTTGGGCCGCCACGTCATCAGCTCGCTCCTGCGCCTGGACGTGCAGCTGCCGGACCTCGTGGCCGCCGGCCGCAACGAGGACAAGCTCGGGGCCCTCCGGGAGCTGGGCCTGACCACGGTCCGGGTCGACTACACCGAACCCGCGACCCTGGACGAGGCCTTCGCCGGGGCCGGCACGGTGCTGCTGATCTCCAGCAGCGAGATGGGCCGGCGGGTGCCCCAGCACCGGAACGCGGTCGACGCCGCCGTCCGGGCCGGGGTCTCCCGCCTCGTCTACACCAGCGCCCTCGGCGCCGACCGCGGGAAGCTGCTGCTCGCGGACGAGCACCTGGCCACGGAGCAGGCCATCGCCGAGTCCGGGCTCCCGTACACGATCCTGCGCAACGGCTGGTACACCGAGAACTTCGAGCCGGCCCTGCGGCACGCGGAGCGCACCGGCGTGGTCCTGGCCAGTGCCGGGGACGGCCGGGTGGCCAGCGCCACGCGCGAGGACTACGCGGAGGCGATCGCCGCGGTCCTCGCCCAGGACGGCCACTCGGGGCAGACCTACGAGCTCTCCGGGGACGTGGCGTGGAGCTTCGACGAGCTCGCCGCGGCGCTCACCGAGGTGCTGGACCGGGAGGTGACCTACCGGCGCCTGACCCCCGAGCAGCACCTGGCCGAACTGGAGCGGACCGGTGTGGACGAGAGCACCGCGCGCTTCCTGGTGGCCCTGGACGCCAACATCGAGGACGGCGCCCTGGACCTCGTCACCGGGGACCTGTCCCGGCTGCTCGGCCGGCACACGACCCCGCTGGTCGACGCGCTGCACGAGATGCGCTGATCCCCGCTCCGCCGGCGCCCGGGGGCCGGGTCGTCAGTTGCGGGAGGTCCCGGCCCGCGGGCCGCCGCGGGAGTCGTCACGGTGGTACAGGTACTCGTTGCCGTGCTCGTCCCGCTCGATCACGAAGTGCTTCTGGCACTCCTCGTACCAGGCGTGGGCCCGTTCGCTCTCCTCGGCGCCGTGGGTCTCCGGCGGCACGCGATCAGCGGCCCCGTAGACCTTGAGGGCGATCTGGTTCAGCCGGTCCAGCAGGCGGTAGCCCGACGACGGTGAGTCCTCGTTGACGGTGTGCTGGTCTTCGGTCATGGCGTCCCCCCGTTGACCGCGATGCGGATGGGACCATTCTAGGCCTCCTGCCGCGCCCGGCGAAGGCCGGACAGGAACTCCGGACGCGCCCGTGACGCCTCCCGGGCGCCCCGTCACATCCGCTGGTACTTGGCCCGGACCACCATGAACGCCCCGTAGCAGATGAGCCCCAGGGCGACGGCCCCGAGGATCCACGCCCCGAAGGGCTGCTCCTGGAGGGACTTGAGGGCCCCGTCCAGACCCGTCGACTGCTCCGGGTCGTGCTGCACCGTGGCCACGACGAAGAGCACGCCGAGCACGCCCAGGGCCACGCCCTTCGCGACGTACCCGGCCGCGCCCAGCCCCACCACGGCCGAACCGGCCCGGTCGGGCGGCAGGCTCTTCAGGTTCTCCCGGAAGGACCGCGTCACACCGCGGTGGACGAAGAAGACACCGGCGACGACGAGACCCAGGCCCACGGCGATCAGCAGCACCGTGCCGGCCGGATGCGCCATCAGCCGGGTGCTCAGCGACTGCGTCGACCGGCTGCTGTCGCTCGAGCCCCCGAGGGCGTAGACCCCGAACACCGCGCCGATCGCGCCGTAGACGACCGCCTGGCCGCCCATCTTGGCCCGGTGCTTGAGCCGCTCCCGGTCCGAGCGCTGCGTCGCGCCGAAGAACACCTCGCTGAACAGGAACACGGCGAGCGCCGCGCAGCCCAGGAAGCACGCCCACAGCAGGACCGTGCCGCCGGGGCTGCCGGCGAGCGCGGCGACCGCGCCGGACTGGTCGGCGGAGCCCGAGCCGCCCGTGGCGACGCGCAGCGCGATGACGCCGATCATGACGTGCAGCAGTCCCGCAGCCACGTATCCGGCGCGCGCCGCGAGGCGGAACCCCCGGGAGTCCGTCGCGTCGTCCGCGGCGTCGGCCGCCCTCGTGGCCTGCCGGCCGACCTCGCCCATGGCTCCTCCTGCGGTGTGGGACTCCATCGTGCGCCTGCGGACCGCCGGTGTCCACGACGCCCTTCGGCTGACACCGTGCGGCAGCCGCGTCCGGCCGAGCTTCCCGGCAGCAACGGGTTTCCCGGGACGGGTGCTCCCCGCCGGTGCGGGGAGGAGACTGGGAGCATGAGCACAGATTCCGGACGAAGGACCACGACGGCCTCCGGCGGCACCGAGACGGGATCCGTGGACGGGGACCTGGCCCGGCGGCTCGGCGGCCTGGCCCGCGACCTGCAGGTGGCGGAGGACGTCCAGGGCACGCTCGAGGCCATGGTGCACGCCGCGCTGGAGCTCGTCCCCGGAGCGGTGGCGGCCTCGATCTCGGTGGCCCGGCGGCGGCACGGGATCGAGTCCCGGGCCGCGTCCGGGGAGCTGCCCCGCAGGGTGGACCAGCTGCAGGCGGACACCGGTGAGGGACCGTGCATGGACGCGGCCTTCGAGCAGCGGATCGTGCGCGTGCCCGACTTCCGCCACGAGGACCGGTGGCCGCGGTTCGCCCCGGCCGCCCTGGAGGCCGGGGCCACGTCCATGCTCGCCTTCCAGCTCTACACCGACGGCGACGTCCTCGGGGCGCTCAACGTCTACGGAGCCGGCTTCGGCGCCTTCACCGAGGAGTCCGAGGAGATCGGCCTGCTGGTGGCGGCCCACGCCGCGGTGGCCCTGGCCGCCGCCCAGCAGGTCAGCCACCTGCACGAGGCACTGGCCACCCGTGACCTCATCGGGCAGGCGAAGGGCGTGCTCATGGAACGGTTCAGGATCACGCCGCACGAGGCGTTCGTCCTCCTGACCACCGCCAGCTCCCAGACGAACACCAAGCTGCGGGACGTGGCCGAGCGGCTGGCCACCACCGGCGTCCTCACCGGCGAACCGCCCGCGGGAGCGGCCGGCCCGCAGGACTCCTGATCGTGCTCCGGTCCCGGTCGCTCAGCCGCCGAGCCCTGCGTTGAGCCGCGCGGCCTGTCGCACGAGGTGGTCGCGTTCGGGGGCGCTGAGCGCCGACCGGGCGGCCTCGGCGTAGAGCCGTGCCGCAGTCACGGGGTCGCCGTCGCGCTCGTGGAGGTACGCCGCGACGGCGGTGTACCGGGGCAGGGCGGGGTCGAGGTCGGCGAGGGCGGCGAGACCGGCCCGGGCGCCCTCGGCCTCCCCGAGGGCGACGGCGCGGTTGAGGCGGGCAACGGGGCTGCCGGTGAGCCGCACGAGCTCGTCGTACCACTCGACGATCTGCGGCCAGTCGGTCTCCCCGGCGGTGCGGGCGTCGGCGTGGAGCGCGGCGACGGCGGCCTGGGCCTGGTACTCGCCCAGGCGGTCCCGGCGCAGGGCTCTCTGGAGCACGTCGACGCCCTCGGCGATCAGGCGGGTGTCCCACAGGCCGCGGTCCTGCTCCGCGAGGGGCACGAGGCTGCCGTCGGCCCGGGTCCGGGCGGGGCGCCGTGCGTGGTGGAGCAGCATGAGCGCCAGCAGTCCCGCCACCTCCTCGTGCTCGATCCCGGCCGCCAGCTGACGGGTGAGCCGGATCGCCTCGGCGGCGAGGTCCACGTCCCCGGAGTAGCCCTCGTTGAAGACCAGGTAGAGCACGCGCAGCACCGTGGCCGGGTCCCCGGGCCGGTCGAGCCGGACGCCCGAGACGGTCCGCTTGGCCCGGCTGATCCGCTGCGCCATGGTGGGCTCGGGCACGAGGTAGGCGCGGGCGATCTGGCGCGTGGTCAGTCCGCCGACCGCTCGCAGGGTGAGCGCGACCGCCGAGGCCGGTGTCAGGGACGGGTGCGCGCACAGGAAGTACAGCTGCAGCGTGTCGTCGGCCGTCGTCCCCGGTCCGGGCACGGGCTCGTCCTCCACCCGGAGCTCACGCCGCCGCCTGGAGGTGTCGGCGCGCGAGGAGTCGAGGAAGCGGCGCCAGGCCACGGCGACCAGCCACGCCCTCGGGTTCCGGGGCGGGTTCCCCGGCCACACGCGCACCGCCTCGACCAGGGCGTCCTGCACGGCGTCCTCGGCCGCCGCGAAGCCGGCTCCGCGGCGGACGAGGACCCCGATCACGGTGGGGATGAGGGTCCGCAGCAGGGCCTCGTCCACCGTGGATCACTCCGTGACGGTCGGCGGCGCGCCCAGGAACGGACGCACCTCGAGCCACTCGTGGATGGGCCTGCCGCCCGCGCCGGGCGCCGCGGACAGTTCCCCGGCCAGCTCGAGCGCCCGCTCCCAGGAGTCGACGTCGATCACCATCCAGCCGGCGATCAGGTCCTTGGTCTCCGCGAACGGGCCGTCGGTGACCGGTGGGCGCCCCTCGCCGTCGTGGCGGACGAACGTGCCCTCCGGGGACAGCGCCTGCGCGTCGACGAACTCCCCGGTGCCCTTGAGCCGGTCGGCGAAGTCCTCCATGTAGCGCACGTGCGCCGAGACCTCCTCGGGCGTCCACCGGTCCATCGGCACGTCGTTGACCGCGGCCGGTGCGCCTCGGTAGTGCTTGAGCAACAGGTACTTGGCCATGATGTCCTCCTCGCTGGGATACGGCCCATTGTGGCCGCATGCACCCCGGGGACGGAGCCGCGGACAGGTTTTCGACATCCCACCGGGACGATGTCCGGCGTGCTCCGGTCACGCCCCGGCCGGGAGGCGGGCGTGCGGCCTCGGTGCCCGGACCCGCGGGGGCGTTCAGGGGGCGGGAATGGGGGCGGCGTGGCCGCTGACGCCGGCAGTGCGGGCGTGCAGGGTGACCTGCAGGGTGCTGGGGCGGCCCATCTCGGCGCCCTGTCGGATGACGAACTCGTCCCCGGGCACGAGTCGTCCGAGGGAGGCGAGGTAGCCGGCGAAGGCGGCCGCGGCGGCCCCGGTGGCCGGATCCTCCACGACCCCGCCCCACGGGAACGGGTCGCGGGCCTGCCACTGTCCCGGCCCGACGGCAGCGACGAGCTGCACGGTGATCCAGTCGTGCTCCCGGCACAGGGCCTGCAGGACCTCGAAGTCGTAGTCGAGGGTGCGCAGCCGCTCAAGGTTCCGCACGACGAGCACCGGGTGCTGGTTGCCGCCGAAGCCGACGGCCGGCGGGTAGCCGGGGTCGAGGTCGTCGGCCGACCAGCCCAGGGCCTGCAGCAGGGCCTCCAGGTGCGCGGCCTCCAGGGGCAGGCAGTCGAGCGGGGGGCTCTCCAGCGTTCCGGTGGCTCCGGCGTCGTCGCGGTCGGCGGCGATCCGGACGTCCCCGACCTTGGTGGCCAGCTGGTAGTCCCCGTAGCCGGCCGTCTCGCCCAGGGCCACGGCGGTGGCGATCGTGGCGTGCCCGCAGAAGTCCACCTCGCCCTCGGGGGCGAAGTACCGGACCGGGATGGGCGTCTCAGCGGTGATCGGCCCGGTCAGGAACGCGGTCTCGCTGTAGCCGACCTGAGCGGCGATCTGCTGCATCTGCTCCTCGTTCAGGTCGGCGGCCTCCAGGACGACCCCGGCGGGGTTCCCACCGGTGGGAGTGGTGCTGAACGCGGCGTAGCGGCGGATCTGCGGTGCGGACGAGGTCATGGGAACTCCTGGTGCTCAGGGTGGCGGGACCGGCCGGGATCGGACGGGACTGGGTCAGGGACCGGCGGGGCCGGGCGGGTCGAGCTGGTCGATGAGGTTCCCGGCGAAGTCCGGGACGCTCTCGGTGGCCACCGCCAGGGTGGTCTCGACCTTTTGGATGCCCTCGATGGGCCAGACGTGCTCCACGAGCAGGCGGTGCAGGTCGGTCAGGTCCGCGATCCGCGCCCGCACGAGCAGATCGGTGGACCCGGTGACGATCGAGACCTCCTCCACGAAGGGGATCGTGTGCAGCTCCGCGACGATGCGGGCGATCTCGCGCGTCTTGTCCGTCAGCAGCGCGATGTGGGCCAGGGTCGGCATCCCCAGGCGGGCCCAGTCGATGTCCACGCCGAAGCCGCGGATCACACCGCGTTCGCTCAGCCTCGCCACCCGGTCGGCCACCGCCGGCCCGGACAGGCCCACCTGGCCACCGAGGCCGCGCAGGGACGCCCTCCCATCGGCGGCCAGCAGCTTCAGCAGCCGGATGTCGATCTCGTCCAGCCGCTCGGCAGGGGCCCGGCCGTGGGCTGGTCGGGGCGCGTTCTGGTCCATGGATGCTCCTGGGGGACGGCAGGCGCCCCGCCGGGACGGCCGGGGCGCCGACAACCCATCCGCGGTTCGAGGGTTTTCGCTGGGCTCTGCCTTCGATTGTACAGCCGACAATGCCTACTGCCATCGAAACGAAGATTCGGATAGGGTGCGAGCATGACTCGTGAGACTGTTCATGCTCCCGGTGCCCCGGCCGCGGTGGGCCCGTACTCCCACGCCGTGCGCGACGGGGACCGTCTGTACCTGTCCGGGCAGGCGCCCTTCCACCCGGAGACCGGGCAGGTCGTCGAGGGCGGGATCGAGGCCCAGGCCCGTCAGGTGTTCGCCAACCTGGCGGCGGTGCTGGACGCGGCCGGCTCCTCCTTCGCCGACGTGCTGAAGGTCAACGTGTACCTGACCGATCTGGCGGATTTCCAGACCGTCAACGCGATCTACGCCGAGGCCTTCACCGAGCCCTTCCCAGCACGCACCACGATCGGGGTGGCCGGGCTGCCCCTGGGCGCAGCCGTGGAGATCGAACTGATCGCCCGCGCCCGCTGAACCCCTCCGGCGCCGCAGTCAGCCGGTGCGTCCTCACGTCGTAGGACCACGGCCCGGACGGGACTACGCTCGGTCTCGACGGAGGCCGCAGAGGACGTGTGCACCGGTGCGGCGCATGGATCCGGCAGTCGCCCGGGGCGTCAGCGATTCCCTGCGCACTTCCGGCCGAGCGAACGGAGCGACCCGATGACACGGACCCGCATTCACAACCTCTCCATCTCGCTGGACGGCTTCGCGACCGGCGACGGCCAGTCGTCCGAGGCGCCCATGGGACACGCCGGCCAACGGCTGCACGAGTGGATGATCGCCACCCGCTTCGGCGCACCGATCTTGGGGCGCCGGGGCGGCACGGCCGGGGTGGACGACGCGTTCGCCCAGCAGCACGAGCCGGGCATCGGCGCCGAGATCATGGGCGCCGGCAAGTTCGGCCCACCGGGCTGGCAGGACGACGCCGACTGGACCGGGTGGTGGGGCCCCAACCCCCCGTTCCGCACGCCGGCCTTCGTGCTGACCCACCGCCCGCGGCCCTCGATCGAGATGGAGGGCGGGACCACCTTCCACTTCCTCGACGCCGCACCGGCCGAGGCGCTCCACGCCGCCCGTGCGGCCGCCGGCGGACTGGACGTGCGCATCGGCGGTGGCCCGACCGTCGTGCGGGACTTCCTCGCCGCGGGCCTGGTCGACCACATGCACCTGGTCCAGGTGCCGATCGTGCTCGGCCGCGGCGTCCGGGTGTGGGACGGGCTGGAGGCGCTGGAGCAGGACTACGACGTCGAGGTCGTCTCGGCGCCCAGCAGGGTCACCCACCTGACCTTCGACCGCAGGACCGCGTGACGGGGTCATCTTCCGGGCTCGTGGTGACCACCGCGGTGGAGCGGCGAGCGTGCGGGCAGATGGCGTGCAGCGGTGGGGGTGCCCCCGGGCTGTGACCGCCCGGGGCCGGCCCGCGGCACGCAACCCGTTCCCCGGTGTCGAGAACGAGGTGCCGGCTCCGTCCCGGATGCACGGGTGGCCACGACCGGCCGCACCCGGAAGTCACGACGCAAGGAGAAGATCATGTCGATCCAGCGGATGGACCACGTGGGCGTCGTCGTCGGCGACCTCGAAGCCGCTGTGGCGTTCTTCCTCGACCTCGGCATGGAGCTGGAGGGCCGGGCGCCGATCGAGGGACAGTGGGTGGACCGTGTCTCGGGGCTCGAGGGGCGTGCGGGTCGACGTCGCCATGCTGCGGACCCCCGACGGCCACGGCCGCCTCGAACTGACGACGTTCCACAGCCCCGGAGCGGTCAGCGCTGCGCCGCAGAACGCCCCGGGGAACACGCTGGGGCTGCGCAGCATCATGTTCGCCGTCGACGACATCGACGCCACCATCGCGGCGCTGCAGTCCCGCGGCGCGGACCTCGTCGGTGACGTGGTGCAGTACCAGGACAGCTACCGGCTCTGCTACGTCCGCGGCCCCGAGGGGATCATCGTCGCGCTGGCCGAGCAGCTGAGCTGAGCGCCCGCCACGCCGTTGCCGGTCCTGACTCGTGGCCACGACGGGCCGGCCACGGGAGCGGACCTCACCCGGGACGGCGCCGGACGGTGAACCCGTCGCGGACCGCGGCGACCACCTTTTCGCGGCGGGCGCCCGGGACTCGGGCCGCCCGGCCGTCGGCACGGGTTCGGCGCCATCCTGAGCGTGCTCTCGACCAGCTGCCGCAACAGTTCGCGCTCGGTGCCGAACGCCGCCTATGACGTCGCTCCACACCCGCACCAGGACGGGCGACACCGCCGGGGACGCGCCCGTCCGGAGGCTGATCCTGCACGCTGGAGGTGCGAGCCGGCGGGGCGTGCACGGCCTCGACGTCCGGCAGACCGAGGAGGACGCCGAGCGCTCCTTCGCCGAGCGCACGGCACCGGCCCAGCGGCGTGGCGACGCCCTCAAGCACCGGGGGGTGCAGCCGGGTCGGGTGGGTCCGGCAGCCCGGCACGGGGGCGCACCGGTCCTCGAGTGAGCGCCTCCGGGTTCCCGGGATCCGGGAACCAGATCTGGACCAGGGCCCACCCCACGGCGGTCAGCGGCACGGCCAGCACGGCGCCGACGACACCGGAGAGGATCCCTCCGGCAGCCAGGGCGAGCAGCACCACCAGCGGGTGCAGGCTCAGGGCCCGGCCCAGCACCATCGGCTGGAGCACCCGGCCGTCGAGCTGGTTGATGGCCACCACCACCGCCACCACCACCAGCGCCACCACGGGCCCGTTGGCCACCAGGGCCACCAAGGCCGCGACACCCCCGATCAGGGCCGCTCCCACGATGGGGACGAATCCGCCCAGGAAGATCAGCACGGACAGGGGCAGAGCCAGAGGCACCCGCAGCACCAACAGGGTGACTCCGACGACCACCGCCTCCAGCAGCGCCACCACGGCGGTGCCGCGCACATAGCCTCCCAGCACGTGCAGGGCCGTGGTGCCCGACACGAGCAGCTTCGCCAGGGTCTCACCGTGGAAACGGCGCAGGAAGAACGCCCAGATCCTGGCCCCGTCCTGGAGGAAGAAGTAGAGGATCACGGCCACCAGCACCGCTCCGGTGATCACCTGGGTGGCCGCGGAGATCCCCAGGAGCGCCCCGGCGCCGAACCGGGGGCCGGCCGTGAAGTCCACGACGGCCGTGATGGCCTCGTCCAAGCCCTGCTGACCGACAGGAACCGGACCGGCCACGATGAACTCCCGCAGCCGTTCCAGCCCGCCCACTGCGGAGGCCACCAGCTCCGCCCACTCGCTGCGCACCGCGAACACCATCCCGGTGACCACCCCGCCCAGGACCACGATCGCGGCCAGGAACACGATCCAGGTCGCCAGCGCCCCCGGCACGCCCCGCCGGCGCAGAAAGGCGACCAGAGGGTTCAGCGCCGCGGCCAGGATCAAGGCGATCAGCAACGGGATCACCACCAGCTTGAGCTGGATCAGCCCGTAGACCACCACCGCCCCCGCGCTCAGCAGCACCAGCCCCTGCAGCGCCCGGGTGGTCGCCCGCCCCAGCGGATCCGCCCACAGGTCAAGGGTGTGCGAGACGCTGCGATGCCGTGGGCGCGTCATCGGAATCCGCCTCCCCCGTCCCGCCGCCGACCTGGGTTCAGGATGCGCCCACGGGCCCGTGGATGCCAAGACCCGGGACAGTGCCCGACGACGGCGCCGCCCCCGGTCCCGGGCCCGGTGCCCCGACGCGGCGACCCACGCGCCGGCCGGCGGCCTGCTCCAGGCCGCCGGATGGGCTTTCGATCAGGCCGAGGACCTCACCTGGCGGGACCTCGGGATCCTGGTGACCGGACCTTCCGTGCTCGCCCAGTTGAGCCATCTGCAACGGCTGAGAGCCCGCGGGGTGCGCGTCGGCACCGCCGAACAGGCCACCCGGGCCCGGTCCTTCCACGGCATCGTGATCGCGTACTGCCCCGACCGCGCCGTGCTCACCGCCGCTGAGGCCCTGCCGGACGCCCGAGGTGTGGCGGCGGTGGCTCTGCCCAACGACGCGTTGTCGGAGTGGGTCGCCGCCTGCGCCCCGCAGCATCTGGGCGGGCACGCCCTGCCGGTCCCCGCCGGGACCAGCGCACCAGCGCCTCCACGTTCCGCGCAGCCTCTTCAGCCCAGCCCCTGACCGGCCGGCACCGGTGCCACGCGCCGGGGCCACCGCGCTTCCCACGACGGACAGTGCCGGCGGGACCGTGCCCGAGGTCCGGGCGAGGCATCTCATGGGCAGCAGCCACAGATCGCAGCGCGTCCGGGCGACGAAGACCCGCCTCGGCCGGGCAGCGCACTTAATAAGCGGGCAGCGCACTTAATAAAGGGGCCGTCCCGGTGCGGAGTCGGCCATCAGGCGGATCATGGGAACCCAGCTCGAGCCGACCGCTCCGCCCGTCGGCATCGGGCGGTTGCCTCGGCGACGTGGTGGAGAGAGCACCGGCAGAGCCCGAACCGTCCCCGGCGCCCTGGCCTTCGCCGTCGCGGCCGCGGTGCAGTCGGTGATCGGGTTCCTGCGCTGGGTGTTCGTGGTCTCCCCTGGCCGCCATCCGCGCTTCGGGGGATGCAGCCACCGGGACCGCGGTGGCGGCCGCCTGGACTGCCCGGCACCAGTTCGGCGGGGCCCTGCTGGGCGAGCACCTGGGTCAGGTCCTCGTCCTGGGCCCGGCGGGGAGACCTGTCCACAGATGCGCCCCCGGGTTCCCTCCCGGGGACCGACCGGACCCCGTCCGGAGAGGAGCACCATCATGGCCGCTGAAGAACCCCGCACCGAGGGCCGGGGCACGACCGGTCCCACCCCGGACAACACGATGCGCGCGGTGGTGCGCGACAGGTACGGCCCTGCCGAGGTACTGCACCTGGCACGGATCCCGGTGCCCGAGCCCGGCAAGAAGGACGTGCTCCTGCGCGTGCGCGCAGCCGGTCTGGACCGGGGCACCTGGCACCTGATGACGGGCCGCCCCTACCTGCTGCGCCTGGGCTTCGGGCTCCGGGCACCGAGGAACCCGGTGGCCGGGATGGAAGTGACCGGCACGGTCGTGGCCCTCGGCGCCGCTGTCACCGGCATCTCCGTCGGGCAGGAGGTGTACGGGGTGGCCCGCGGTTCCTTCGCCGAGTACGCCGTGGCCCGGGCCGACCAGGTCGCCCCCGCACCGGGGAACCTGACCGCCGAGCAGGCTGCGGTGGTGCCGATCTCCGCAGCCACCGCCCTGCACGCCCTGGAGCGGGCCGGACACCTGCAGGCAGGGCAGACGGTGCTGATCACCGGGGCCTCCGGCGGAGTGGGGTCCTACGCCGTGCAACTGGCCAAGGCCTTCGGGGCGGACGTCACCGCCGTGACCAGCACCGCCACGGTCGACCACGTCCGCTCCCTGGGCGCGGACCACGTCATCGACCGCACCCGCGAGGACTTCGCCGATGGAACCCACCACTACGACCTCGTCCTGGACCTGGCCGGCAACCCACCGCTGTCCCGGCTGCGCCGGGCCCTGGCACCGACCGGAACGGCCGTGCTCGTGGGCGGGGAGGAGGGCGACCGCCTCACCGGTGGCATGGGACGGACCCTGCGCGCAGCAGCTCTCTCCCCGTTCGTGGGCCAGCGGTTCACCAACGTCGTGTCCACCACCCGCACCGCAGGCCTCCAACGGCTCACCGAGCTCATCGAGGCCGGTCGAGTGACCCCGCACGTCGACGGCACCTACCCGCTGGAACAGGCTGCTGAGGCGATGGCACGGCTCGAGGCCGGTCGAGTGCGAGGAAAGATCGCCATCATCGTCTGAGCACACTGGGACCCGGCCAGCTGCGAGGCGGTGTCATCTTCAGTGGTTGGGTAACGATCCGGGGCAGGTCAGCGGGCCGCTCCGGAAGGCCGTCCTACGCTGGGGACACGGACCGGCCCAGGCGTTCTCCCGACCTGGTGCGCGGTCCGGGGCCGTGGATCGGCCCGTCATCCCTTCGATTCGTCGGCCTGTGCGTACTGCGAGGATGTGCTGTCGCGGTGAAGCGGGGCCCAGGGGTCGACATCGTCGTCCATGACGACTGACCCCGAAGCACCGTTCTCCGGGTGCAGGGACCTCACCGGAGGTGGCCTGCGCCGGCCGAGAGGGAGACGACAATGTCATCACCGGCACGATCCGCTCGTCACACGTTCACCGCCGCCACGGCGGCGGTGCTCCTCCTCGGGACCGGCGGGGCAACGGCCACCCCGCCCTCCCCCGCCGGACCGGCGGACGCCCCGGCCGCTTCGGCGACACCGTCGGCCACGGGCTCCGACGTCTGTGTCACCGACGTCGACGACGTCGTCACCCGGGAACCTTCCGCGCAGACGGCCGAGCCCCTGCCCGAGGAGCTGGCGACGACGTTGGATGCCGCCGCCCGGGCCTCGTTCGGCCAGGCGTCTGCGCCCGGTGCGGTGGTGGGGGTCTCCTCCCCCGAGGGCACCTGGACGGCCGCCTACGGGATGGCCGACCCAGCCACCGGGGAGCCCATGGAGGTGGGCGTGCACACCCGCATCGGGTCGGTCACCAAGCCCTTCACCGCCACCTTGATCCTGCAGCTGGCGGAGGAGGGCCAGCTCTCCCTGGAGGACCCCATCGCCGACTACATCGAAGGCATCCCCAACGGGGAGCAGATCACCCTGCGGCAGCTCGCGAACATGACCAGCGGTGTGGCCAGCTACACCCGCAGCACTCAGTTCACGGACCGCTTCTTCGCGGATCCGCAGCAGGTCTTCACCCCCGAGGAACTGGTCGCCGTCGGCGTCTCGGAATCTCCTCTGTTCGCCCCGGGTGAGCAGTTCGACTACTCCAACACCAACTACATCCTGCTGGGCCTGGTGGTCGAGCAGGTCACCGGCCAGCCGGTCGGGGAGGTCCTGGAGGAGCGGATCTTCGATCCTCTGGAGCTCGACGAGACCACCTGGCCCGGGGACTCCACCGAGCTGCCGGAACCCTCCGCGCGGGGCTTCACGCTCCAGGGCGACACCGCGACCCCGGAAGCACCGGCCGATGCCACCCACTGGAATCCCTCGTGGGGAGACACCGCCGGGGCCCTGATCTCGGACGTGGAGGACCTGCTGGTCTACGGCCGGGCCATGGGCACCGGGCACGGACTGCTGGAACCGGAGGCCCAGCGGGAGCGCCTCACCTCGTTCCAGCCACCCGAGTCCGGCTACGGGCTGGGCTTCGGATGCATCGACGGCTGGGTCGGGCACACCGGGACACAGCCCGGCTACAACACCACCGTCTACTACGACACCACCACCGACACCACCGTGGTGGTGCAGGCCACCAGTGACATTGCCTCCGGGGACTGCCCGGAGTCCCCGGTGCTGGCCGACGATCCCAGGACCCTGCCCTGCGCCACTCCGGCCACACGGATCTTCGCCGGGCTCTCCACCGCCCTGGGCCACACCTTCACCCCCAACCCGGAACGCTGACCATCCGCAGCACCGGATCGGTCGAACACCGACCCGGCGCGCGGGATCATCCGGTGGTCCTGCCCGACGGGGCTGTTCCCCCGTCCTCGGGACCACCTCTCGACGCCCCGGGCCGGAGGACGTCGATGATGGGCAGAAGGCTCCGCTCGCCCCTGTCGGGATTCCCACTGCCTGCGCCCACCTCGTGCTCCCCGCTCCGCGTCCCGAAACGGACGTCCCGGCGCCGGTCGTGGTGCCCCCAGCCGGTGACGACACCGGTACTGCCCCAAGTGCCGCGGCGGCGCGCTGGAAGGCCCGATGGTATGTCGTCTAATCTGGATCACCGGTCCAACAGAGGGCTCTTTCGTTCACCACTTCGGAGGAGAAACCGATGGGACTCGCAGACCGGATCAGCGCCACAGCCGACCGGGTCGTGGGCGCGGCCAAGGACAGGCTCGGCGCCGTCACCGGCAACGCGGAGCTGCAGGCCCAGGGGCTCGCGCAGAACGCCGTGGGCCGGGCCGAAGGCGACGGCGAGGACGTCGAGGACACCGCACGGGACATCGTCGAGGACGAGACATAGTCCGATCCATCCCACCCCGGCCTGCCGGTGGCGGGCCAAAGCAGGCGAAGGGCCGGCTCTCGAAGCCGCACCTGACCACCAGGCGGCGGCCCGACACGGACAAGACTCTCGGAACGGATGTTGCCGCCGGGGAGACGATGAGCCCGATGGCGCCTGGCCGGTCGGGGCGGCTCAGCACGCGGGCACCGCGGGGTCGCCGGCCTGCTATTGCAGGGCGGAGGTGAGCCGGGCGACGTTGTCCAGGTATTCCTGGTGCCGGGGCCGGGCCGGCCAGGAGTTCGGATCCAGTTCATGGCTGTCCTCGTGGTAGCTCTGCACCACGTCCTGCCTGCCAGTGCGGAAGCCTGGGTCGACGACCATGAGGTGGACCCCGTGGTCCAGGGCGAAGGAGCGGATGTCCGTGTTGGAGGAGCCCACCACCGCGACGTCCTCATCGGCCGGCACGAACTCGGCGTGCAGCAGCACCCAGGAGCGGGGTGGAGGACGACCCTGATCCCTGCGCGGATCAGCTTCTCGTCGTACGAGCGCTGGGCGTGATGGGTCGCCGCCGCCGGGACCCGCCGGCTCCTGGACGAGGATCTCCTGCTCGCCCCGTACCCGCGAGACCGGTTGCGCGTGGGGCACGGGACGAGGGCATCGACGATGCCGCGGCTCCGCTCTGCCGTTTTCGTCAGCACCCTTGTTGGCCTTCCTGGGGCGTGCGTAGAGTCGGAGCAGTCCGGGCGCGGACACCGTGCCGGAGCAGGCCTGAGCAGGCCGAGGCAGGACCGGAGGGGACTCGATGACGAGCAAGGACCGGATCGCTGAACCGTGGGGCACCCGAACCCCCTACGCCGCCGGGGAGGACTGGCCGGTGCGGGTCGACACGCACCTGGCCGAGGGGCTCGGTCCCGAGGACATGGACCGATGGGTGCAGACCGCCTCGATCCTGCACTCCAACGGTGATGCTCTCGACATCGGAGTCAAGGACGGAAAGATCGCCGGGGTCCGGGGCCGGGCCGTGGACCGGGTCAACCACGGGCGCCTGGGAGTGAAGGATCTCTACGGCTGGCGGGCCAACGCCTCCCCCGACCGGTTGACCAGGCCGTTGATCCGACGGGGCGGCAAGCTCGTGGAGACCGACTGGGACACCGCCATGGATCGGATCGTGGGACGCACCCAGGACCTGCTGGAGGAACAGGGTGCCAGCGCGATCGGCTTCTACACCACCGGCCAGCTCTTCGCCGAGGAATACTACACCTTGGGCGTCCTCGCCCACGGCGGACTGGGCACCAACCACGTGGACGGCAACACCCGGCTGTGCACTGCCACCGCCGCCGCCGCGTTGAAGGAGTCCTTCGCCTCCGACGGCCAGCCCGGCTCCTACACCGACATCGATCACGCCGACGTCATCGCCCTGTACGGGCACAACATGGCCGAGACCCAGTCCGTGCTGTGGATGCGCGTGCTGGACCGCCTGGCCGGGACCAATCCACCGCAGGTCATCTGCGTGGATCCCCGGCCCACCCCGGTCGCCCGGCACGCCACCGTGCACCTGGCTCCGCGCCCGGGCACCAACGTCGCCCTGATGAACGGGCTGCTGCACGAGATCATCACCCACGACCGGGTCGACCACGACTACATCGACGCCCACGCCGTGGGCTACCCCGAGCTCGAGAAGAGGGTGCAGGAGTACACCCCGGAGGCCGTGGCCACGATCTGTGACGTGCCCGCCGAGCAGATCCGGGAAGCCGCCCGCATCATCGGCGGTGCCCAGCGGTTGCTGTCCACCGTGCTGCAGGGCTTCTACCAGTCCCACCAGGCCACCGCCGCAGCGGTGCAGGTCAACAACATCAACATCATCCGCGGCATGCTCGGCAGACCCGGTTGCGGGATCCTGCAGATGAACGGCCAACCCACCGCCCAGAACACCCGCGAATGCGGCGGCGACGGCGACCTCCCCGCATTCCGCAACTGGTCCAACGACGCCCACGTCGCCGATCTCGCCAAGGTGTGGAACGTCGAACCGTTCCAGATCCCGCACTACTCCCCGCCCACCCACGTGATGCAGATGATGCGCTACGTCGAGGACGGCTCCATCCGCATGCTCTGGGTCAGCGGCACCAACCCTGCCGTGTCCTTGCCGGAGCTGGCCCGGATCCGTTCGATCCTGCAGCAGAAGCGGCTGTTCCTGGTGGTCCAGGACATCTTCCTGTCCGAGACCGCTCGGCTGGCCGACGTGGTGCTGCCGGCAGCCACCTGGGGTGAGAAGACCGGGACCTTCACCAACGTGGACCGCACCGTGCACCTGTCGGAGAAAGCCGTGGACCCGCCCGGGGAGGCGAAACCGGACCTCGACATCTTCCTCGACTACGCCCACCGCCTCGGCCTGAAGGACAAGGACGGGGACCCGCTGATCAAGTGGCACGACCCCGAATCGGCCTTCGAGGCCTGGAAGGAGTGCACCCGTGGCCGGCCCTGCGACTACACCGGTCTCAGCTACGACAAGCTGCGCGGTGGCTCCGGCATCCAGTGGCCCTGCAACGACGAGCACCCCGATGGTTCTGAACACATCTACGTCGACGGGGCGTTCTGGTCCGACCCGGAGTACTGCGAGAGCTACGGCCGTGACCTGGTGACCGGCGCGCCGCTGGAGCCGGCCGAGTACAAAGCGCTGAACCCGTCGGGCAAGGCGATCCTCAAGGCCGCCCAGTACCTGCCGCCCCACGAGATGCCCAGTGAGGAGTTCCCGTTGCAGCTGATCACCGGGCGCACCCTCTACCACTTCCACACCCGCACCAAGACCGCCCGCGCTCCGCAGCTGCAGGACGCCGCCCCGGAAGTGTGGGTGGAGCTCTCCGCCGGTGACGCCGCCGCCACCGGGATCAGCGAGGGCGACCTGACCCGGATCAGCACCCCGCGGGGATCGGTGCAGGCCAAGGCGCGGATCACCGAGATCCGCACCGGGGTGCTGTTCCTGCCCTTCCACTACGGGTACTGGGACACCAAGAAAGGACACGAGCCCGGCAAGGCCGGGCGGGCGGCCAACGAGCTGACGATCACCGATTGGGACGCGGCCTCCAAGCAGCCGATCTTCAAGACCGCCGCCGCCAGGATCACCAAGATCGCCGCGGCCAAGGGCCCCTCCCGGGCCCCGACCACCACGGCCTCGGCCCCGGTGGCCGACGTCGGTCACCGCACCACCGGTAGCCCGTCGGCAGCAGCCGATGAGAATGTCCACGACACCACCGCGGAGGCACTGCGATGAAGATCGGCCTGGTCCTGCACGAACTCCACCGCTCCGAGAACGACCTGGCCCAGAAGCTGCTGCACGTCTCCGAACGCCACAAGGTCGACCACGAGATCTACCACCTGGCCCGCGACCTCGCCCGCTGGTCCCAGCACCACGTCCGGGAGATCGCCGAGATCGGCCGGCACTACGACCAGGACCTCGACCCGGAACCCGAAGGCGAGCACCGCCTCACGGAGAAGCTGCGGGAGAAGGGCAGCGAGCTCATCGGCCGGCGCAGTCACGCCGCGCTGCTGATGCTGGTCGACCTGCGGGAGGTCTACACCATGGCCTCCGGGGTCTCGGCCGACTGGGAGATGCTCGCGCAGGCCGCCCAGGGCATCAAGCACCACGACCTGCTCGACGTCACCCAGCGCTGCCACCCCGACACCCTGCGCCAGGTCCGCTGGGCCAACGCCATGCTCAAGGTCAACTCCACCCAGATCCTCATCAGCTGACTGCATCTGTCCCTCCCGCTCACGTCGAGCCCACCGCGGCGGCGTCGTCCCGCCCGGCCCGCTCCGGGTCGGCAGCGCTGCGCGCGGTGTTCCACAGGCCGTCGTGGCGGCCACCGCGCTGGACGAGACCGGCAGCCGGCCAGCGCGGTCACCCATCCCAGGCCACGGGCACCCCTGGTCGGGGCTGTGTCCTCGATGTGGTGTCGATGCGCTATGCAGCCGGATCGAATCGCGGCTCGGACACGTTGGCGTTCGCCTCGGCGTTGCGCAACCAGGTGGTGAGCACCTGGCAGGCGAGCTCGAGGTTGCCCATCTGGCAGTGCTGATCGGCGTGCTCCGCTCGGGTGAACATGCGCGTCGTGACGCTGCGAGCGCCCGTGAGCGCCTGAGCCTGGGCGCGTGCCAGTGCCGGCGGCTGGAAGGCGTCGTGCTCCCCGCACATCAGCAGGACGTCCTGGCGCACCCGCCCGCTGTCCAGGTGTCCGGCGTTCATGGCCAGGAACCACTCGGCGACATCGGCCGGGTCGTCGCTGTCGAGCATGTAGAGCACCTGGTCGACCACGGCACGCAGGGTCGGCGACAACCGGGAACGGGTGCGCACGCTCCAGCGCATGAAGCGCCGGTACCGCACCATCGTGCGGACCGGGGTCCGCAGCACCGGTGGAAGCCTGTGCAACCAGTCGTAGACCGGCGGCCAGGCCACGACTCCGTGGATGCGGGACTCGCGCCCTGCCGCACGCAGCGCCCAGTACCCGCCCATCGAGATGCCGACCAGAGCGGCCCGGTCGAGCCGGAAGTGGTCCAGCACCGCCGCGACCGGTTTCTCCCAGTCGTGGTCGAAGGTGAGCCCGTGCACCGTCCGCGCGCCACCTTGTCCAGGTCCCTCGAAGGCGATCACGTCGAAGCCGGCGGCAGCGACCCGCTGGCAGACGGGAAAGAACTCCTCGATCAAGGAGTCGAATCCACCGTGCAGCAGCACGGTGCCGCCCGTCGCCGATCCGCCCGCCGGAAGCGCACAGACCGGCAGCGCCGCTCCGGCATAGGGCACCTCGTGGCGGGCGATGTGGGCATCAGCGAACGCGGTGTCGAAGAGCTCGAGATACCGGCGGTAGCGATCCGCCTTCTGCGCCGTCCGCGGCGGCGTGAAGAACTCCGCGATCCGCGCATAACCTGTCGCATGCCGGTACCGGCCCTCAGCGGCAGCCTGGCTCGACAAGGTCGCGAACACGGGAGCGCAGTCGTCCATCGACCCCAGGTGCGCCGCGGCGTCGAACAGCTCCCGGCGGTCGGCGAAGCCCAGTGCATGGGCCCGGTTCAGTTGATAGTTGATGAAGTCCCGTCGGTGAAAACGTTCGAATCCCACCGGCAGAGCAACGAGCTCAGGATTGCCCACACCGCCAGCGTACGCCCGGCGTGGCAGGCGCTCGGAACTCTCTGCGCCCCAGCGTCCCGCCTCACCACGCTGATTTGTTCCGGGCAGGAATGCTCTGCTGAACCGTCGCCCTCACAGGACGCGACCGGTGGCCGGCCGCATGCAGAGCGGAGGGGATGGATTTCTCGTTCACCCCTCGCCCATGGCCCCATCGACTTCAGCGGGGTCGATCCTGAACCGGCGATCCCGCCTAGAACCCAGGACGCCGACGAGGCCACCTCCACCGCAGTGCCGAGCTCGTGAGGGGACCTCTTCACGATGGCCGGCCGAGGGTCAGCTGCTGTCGGTGGTGGTCGTAGTGCCGGGTGCCGTAGTGGTAGATCTCGGCCAGGCTCATCCAGTCGCGGAAGTACGGGTCCCAGGAGACCGGCATGGGCATTCCGCGGGCCAGTGCGGCCGCGGGCTCGGCCTCGAGCTGGGCCTGCAGGACGTCGAGGGTGCGGTCCAACCACCGGAGCAGCCGCGGACCGTGGACCATCCGCGCGGCCCCACGGTCGCTCTGGTAGTCGATGAGGTGGAAGGGACGAGTGCCCGACGACGGCCGGCGCAGCTCCGCCGGCGTCGCCGCGGCTACGAGGGCGTGGAAGTCCGCCCGAACCCGTTCGAGCTCGTCGTGGATCCCCTGGCGGGTGGACGAGGTATCGCTGCTCATCGTGGTCATCCCCTCGTGCGGTGTGCTGGTTGAGACCGGGCCCGGGCTCGACGAGTCCGGCGACGGCGCGTCAACGCAGGTCGAGGAAGGAGCGGAGCTCGGCGAAGGCTTCGGGCACCACGGAGTAGTGGGCCCACTTGCCCCGCTGCTCCCGGGTGAGCAGCCCGGCGTCGACGAGCTTCTTCATGTGGTGGCTCACGGTGGGCTGGCTGATGTCCACCACCGCGGTCAGGTCGCACACGCAGACCGCGCCGCAGCCTTGGGCGGCCACGTGCGAGAGCAGCCGCAGACGAGTGGGGTCGGACAGGGCCTTGAGCCGGCCGGCGATCCGCTGGGCGTCATCGGCGGTCATGGGCCCGCTCGACAGCGAGCAGCACTCCGTGTCCGTGGTGCTGGGGGCGCACTGATCGGCGGCGGCCTGGAGGTCCGGTGCGAGAGTCATCACCCCATCCTACATTGACCAATGTCGATGTGACCCCTAGTGTTTCCGATAGATCGTCGTCGATACGAAGGGCTGCCCCTGATCATGAGCACCACCACCACCGCCCCCGCCACCTCGCAGGGGGTGATGAAGGACCTGTCCTTCCTCGACCGCTGGCTGCCCGCCTGGATCATCGCCGCGATGCTCGCCGGTCTGCTGCTCGGCCGCTTCGTCCCGGGGCTGGACACCGCCCTGGATGCCGTGCGGATCGGGGAAGTGTCCCTTCCGATCGCGATCGGGCTGCTGGTGATGATGTACCCGGTGCTGGCCAAGGTCCGCTACGACGAGACCCACCGCGTGGCCGGCGACCGGCGGTTGATGGGCGCGTCCCTGGTGCTGAACTGGATCGTGGGCCCGGCCCTGATGTTCGCCCTGGCCTGGATCTTCCTCCCCGACCTGCCCGAGTACCGAACCGGGCTGATCATCGTGGGCCTCGCCCGCTGCATCGCCATGGTCCTGATCTGGAACGACCTGGCCTGCGGGGACCGCGAGGCGGCGGCCGTGCTGGTGGCGATCAACTCGGTGTTCCAGGTCATCGCCTTCGGCGCCCTGGGCTGGTTCTACCTCCAGGTCCTTCCGTCCTGGCTGGGCCTGCCCACGACGTCGGCGGAGTTCTCCGTGTGGTCCATCGTCGTCTCCGTGCTCGTGTTCCTCGGGATCCCGCTGGTGGCCGGGTTCCTCACCCGCACCCTCGGCGAGAAGGCCAAGGGCCGCGACTGGTACGAGGGCACGTTCCTGCCCAAGCTCGGCCCCTGGGCTCTGTACGGGTTGTTGTTCACCATCGTGCTGCTCTTCGCCCTGCAGGGGGACGCGATCACCTCGAACCCCTGGGACGTGGTGCGCATCGCCTGGCCGCTGCTGGTCTACTTCTTCCTCATGTTCGGCATCGGCCTGCTCGCCTCCCGCGCCCTGGGCCTGGACTACGCGAAGTCCACGACGGTGGCCTTCACGGCCGCCGGCAACAACTTCGAGCTGGCCATCGCCGTGGCCATCGGCACCTTCGGGGTCACCTCCGGCCAGGCCCTGGCCGGCGTGGTCGGCCCCCTCATCGAGGTCCCTGTGCTGGTGGCTCTGGTCTATGTGTCCCTGTGGGCGGGCCGGAAGCTCTTCCCCGGGGATGCCACCGTCCCCACCCGCTGACCCCGCCACGTCCCGCGAAACCTCTGACCCCGCGAATCTCCAGGAGTATCCGTTGAGCGACACCCGACCCTCCGTCCTGTTCGTCTGCGCCAAGAACGGCGGCAAGTCCCAGATGGCCGCCGCCCTCATGGACAAGCGCGCCGCAGGTGCCGTGGAGGTCCACTCCGCCGGCACCGCACCGGGCACCAAGATCAATGCGCTCTCCGCCGAGGTGATCGCCGAGGTCGGAGCCGACATGTCGACCGGCTTCCCCAAGCCCATCGACACCGAGCTGCTGCGCCGGGTCGACCGGGTCGTGGTCCTGGGTGACGAGGCGAAGGTCGAGCCCGTCGAAGGCATGGCCGGGACCATCGAGACCTGGCACACCGACGAGCCCTCGGAACGCGGCATCGAGGGCGCGGAGCGGATGCGCCTGGTCCGCGACGACATCGACACCCGGGTGCAGCAGCTGCTCACCGAGCTCACCGACGGCAGCCCCTCCTGAGCGCCGCCCCTTCCCCTTCCCTCCCCTTTTTTCGTTGCGACAGAACGGATGATCCGGATGACTGCTGAGACCACCCCCGAGACCACCTCGATGACCCCGGCCGAGACCACGGACAAGCCCTCCGTCCTGTTCGTGTGCGTGCACAACGCGGGCCGCTCCCAGATGGCCGCCGCCTACCTCACCCACCTCTCCGGCGGGCGCATCGAGGTGCGCTCGGCCGGCTCCGCCCCGGCCGACGCGGTGAACCCGGCCGCCGTGCAGGCCATGGCCGAGGAGGGCATCGACATGAGCGCGCAGACCCCGAAGATCCTCACCGACGAGGCGGTGCAGGACTCCGACGTGGTGATCACCATGGGCTGCGGGGACGCCTGCCCGTTCTACCCCGGCAAGCGCTACGAGGACTGGAAGCTGGAGGACCCGGCCGGCCAGGGCGTGGAGGCCGTGCGCCCGATCCGCGATGAGATCAAGGCCCGGATCCAGGCTCTGCTCTCCGAGCTGTTGCCGGCCGAGACCACCAAGCAAGGGCAGGAGCCGTCATGACCACACCCGCCACCGCTCTCGTGGAGGAGGCCACCCATGCCTGACGCCACCACCACCGATACTGCTGTTCTGCCGGTCGTCGTGATCGGGGCCGGGCCCGTGGGCCTGGCCGCCGCCGCGCACCTGCTCGAGCGTGGATTGACCCCCTTGGCTCTGGAGGCCGGCGAGACGATCGGCGCGGCCATCCGACAGTGGGGCCACACCCGCCTGTTCTCCCCGTGGCGCTACGACGTCGACGACGCCGCCGCCCGCCTGCTGGAGACCCACGGCTGGACCGCACCCGACCCCGAGGACCTGCCCACCGGGGCTGAGCTGGTGGAGCGCTACCTGCAACCCCTCGCCGCTCTCCTGGCCGGGCGGATTCGCACCGGCACCCGTGTGGTGGCCGTCTCCCGGGCCGGCATGGACAAGACCCGCACCGGCAACCGGGAGACCACCGCGTTCCTGGTGCGCATCCAGCACACCGACGGTGCCTTGGAGGACCTCGAGGCATCGGCGGTGATCGACGCCTCCGGGACCTGGTCGACGCCGAACCCGCTGGGCCGGGCGGGGCTGCCGGCCCCTGGGGAGGCCGAGGCCATTGCCGCCGGGCGCGTCACCGCGCCGCTGCCCGATGTCACCGGCCGTGACCGGGGGCGCTTCGCCGGCCGCCACGTGCTCGTGGTCGGGGCCGGGCACTCCGCGGCCAACACCCTGCTCGAGCTCGGCGCCCTGGCCGAGCAGGAGCCGGGCACCCGGATCTCCTGGGCCGTGCGCTCCGCTGGTGTCAGCCGGGTCTACGGCGGGGAGGACCGCGACGAACTGGCCGCCCGGGGCGCACTGGGCACCCGGCTGCGCCGGCTCGTGGAATCCGGGGTGATCGACGTGCACACCTCCTTCACCATCACCGGCTTCAGCACGACCGCCGACCGGCTGGCCGTGCGGGCCACCACCCCCTCCGGGGACGAAGAACTCAGCGTGGATCTGCTGGTGCCGGCCACCGGGTTCCGCCCCGACCTGGGAATGCTGGCGGAGCTGCGCCTGGACCTGGACCCGGCCGTCGACGCCCCGCGCCGGCTGGGGCCGCTGATCGACCCGGAGTTCCACTCCTGCGGCTCCGTCACCCCGCACGGGGAGAAGATGCTGGCCCACCCCGAGACCGGGTTCTACATCGTGGGCATGAAGTCCTACGGGCGCGCCCCGACCTTCCTGATGGCCACCGGCTACGAGCAGGTCCGCTCCATCGCTGCCGCCCTGGCCGGGGACCGGGCCGCGGCCGACGACGTGCAGCTCGTGCTGCCGGAGACCGGGGTGTGCTCCACCGACCTGGGCGGCTCCTGCGACCTGCCCGCCCCGAGGTCTGCTGACAACAGCACCGAGGATCAGGGCTGCTGCGCCCCGGCCGTGGCGGAGGTGCCGGCCGATGCCTGCTGCCCCGGGCCCCAGCTGGTCACCATCGGGGCCACGCCGGTCTCTGTCCGCTCGTCTGGCTGCTGATCCACCTACCGCACGGAACCAGGAGTCGCCATGACCGAATCCACCTCCACCTCCCAGCTGGACACCCACGTCCTGTCCCGCACCGCCGCCCACCTGGCCGAGCGCTACGCGGGGATCTTCTCCCCGGAAACGGTTGAGCGCTACGTCTTCGAGTCCTACGCGACGCTCTCGCGCACCGCGCGCGTCCGCACGTACCTGGCGGCCACCGCGGGGCACTTCGCTGATGACCGGCTGCGGGCGCTGGCCCAGTCCCAGGGCAAGATCGACAAGCCGGTGGCCCAGGTGCTGTTCGTGTGCGTGCACAACATCGGCCGCTCCCAGATCGCCGCGACCCTGCTGGCCCACCACGCCGGGAACGGGGTGGAGGTCCGCTCCGCCGGGTCCCTGCCCGGGGCCGAGGTGCACCCGCTGGTGGTCGAGGCCCTCAAGGAGCGCGGGATCGACCTGACGGGGGCCTACCCGAAGCCGTTGACCGACGACGTGGTGCGGGCGGCGGACTACGTGATCACGATGGGCTGCGGGGACGCCTGCCCGGTGTACCCGGGCAAGCGCTACCTGGACTGGGGCATCGCCGACCCCTCCCAGGAGACCTTGGAGGGCGTGCGGGAGATCGTCGAGGCCATCGACACCCGGGTCCAGGCCCTGTGGGACCAGATCCGCAACTGATCACACCACCCACGGGTTCGGCCCCGCCCCGGCCCGTCGGGGCGGGGCCGAACCCGTGGGTGGGCCGAGGCATGGGAGGCTGAACATCATGGGACACCAGGTGGACGTGGTGATCATCGGCGGCGGTCAGGCCGGGCTGGCCGTGGGGTGGTATCTGCGCCGCCGCACGGACCTGTCCTTCGTGATCCTCGACGACCAGGAGACCGCCGGCGGGGCCTGGCGGCACACCTGGGACTCACTGCGGCTGTTCTCCCCCTCCTCGTATTCCTCCCTGCCCGGGAGGCTCATGCCTCCCACCGGGGCGGACAACCCGGATGCGGCCCATGTCATCGACTACCTCACCGACTACGAGACCCGCTACGACCTGCCGGTCCGCCGGCCGGTGCACGTGAGCGCCGTGCACCGTGACGACGAGGGGTTCCGCGTGCAGACCACCACCGGAGACGCCTGGTTCGCCCGGTCGGTGGTCAGTGCGACCGGCACCTGGTCCCAGCCCTTCTGGCCCACCGTCCCCGGCCGACGAGCGTTCACCGGGACCCAGGTGCACAGCGCCCACTACGGTGGCCCCGCCTCCTATGCGGGAAAGCGGGTGGTCGTGGTGGGCGGGGCGAACTCCGGGGCCCAGATCGCCGCCGAGATCGCCGAGGTCGCGGACCTGACCTGGTGCCTCAAGGGCGAGCCGCACTGGTTGCCTGACGAAGTCGACGGCCGGGAGCTCTTCCGCGTGGCCACCGAACGATCCCGGGCCCTGGCCGCCGGGCTCCCGGACCCCGGCGGGGTCGGGGCGCTGGGCAACATCGTCGTGCTGCCCCCGGTCAAGCACGCCCGGGACGCCGGACTGCTGCACCCGGAACCGATGTTCGATCGCTTCACCTCCACCGGGATCGCCTGGGCCGACGGACGGGAACAGCAGGTGGACGCGGTGATCTGGTGCACCGGTTTCCGCCCCGCCCTGCGCCATCTGCGGCCCCTGCACGTGCGCGAGGCCGATGGGACGATCCGCACCGACGGGACCGCCTCGGTACAGGTTCCGGGGCTGTACCTGGTGGGCTACGGGGACTGGACCGGGCCCGGCTCGGCCACCCTCATCGGGGTCGGCCCCACCGCCAAGGCCACCGCCGCAGCCCTCCAACGCCAGCTGGCCACCCCGACGCCCATTCTTCCGACCCGCTGACCCCGGCATGCCCGTCGAGCGACAAGGGCGGGTTCAGGTGCCGACCCGCCGGACGCACCGCACGGTCCGCGGGTGGGGGTGTGCTGGTCATGCGGTGGCCGCCGCGGGGGCGAACAACGTCCCCAGCGCCTCCAGCGCCGCCGCTTGAGCCCTGTAGTACACCCACACTCCACGCTTGTCCCGCTCCAGCAGCCCAGCCTCGCGCAGGACCTTCAGGTGGTGGCTGATCGTGGGCTGGGACAACTCGAACGCCGGCAGCAGGTCGCACACACACGCCTCCCCACCGGGGTGGGCCAGCACCATCGACAGCAGCTGCAACCGCACCGGATCCGCCAAGGCTTTCAACAGCGCAGCGATCTCCTCCGCCCGCTCCCGCCCCAGCGGTTCCCGCGCCAGCGGAGCGCAACAGACCAAAGCAGTGGAGACAGCGACGGAATCGTCACCAGAAATAGACATATATCTATATTGACCTTCCTCGATGCCAGTGGCAACATCAGGATATTGACGGCGATCTATATCCAATGGTGAGTCGTCATCTCAGGAAAGGAATCAGCCATGTCCAGAGTCCAGCTCGCCCTGCGTGTTGCCGACCTCGAGGCCTCCATCGCGTTCTACTCGACACTGTTCAACACCACCCCGGCCAAGCGCCGGCCCGGCTACGCCAACTTCGCCATCCGCGAGCCCGCCCTCAAGCTCGTCCTGCTCGAGGGCGAACCCGGGGAGGACACCCGGATGGACCACCTCGGGGTGGAGGTCGAGTCCACCGAGCTCGTCAACGCCGCCGCAGACCGTCTGGCCGACGCGGGGCTGACCACCCGCCCCGAGGAGGAGACCACCTGCTGCTACGCCGTCCAGGACAAGGTCTGGGTCACCGGCCCCGGTCAGGAACCCTGGGAGGTCTACACCGTCAAAGCCGACGCCCGCCCCGATCTGGAAGGCAAGACCGATCCCGAGCAGTCCGACGTGGCCGGCGACGGCACCTGCTGCACCACCGACGACCGGTCCGCCCCGGCCGACGCCGGCGAGCAGACCACCAAGCAGCCCAGCTGCTGCTGAGATACCCCGGCGGGGTCGAGCCGCCTTCGCCCGAAGGCCGGCCGAGTTCAGCCGACGTGCCAGTGACGGCGAATGAGCTCCTTCCGAGCGGCCTCGTCTTCTGCGAGCTTCCCGACCGGCGTGGCGTCGTCGGCGTCGCGCAAGCCCACGAGCAAGGCGTCGATGAGCACACCGGGGAAGACGCCGTCGGCCTCGAAGATCTCGCGCTCGGCCTCGAGCATGTCGGCCGACTCCGCGCACGAGCGGGGCAAGCGCTCGACGTCGTCGTGGTCGGCGGTGCTGAGCTGCTCCGCCAGCTCCAAGCTCGCGGGATCACTCAGCCCGCGCTTCGCCGCGACGGCCATGCCGGCCAGGAGCAGGTGCACGTCGGCCGAGCCGTCGGCGAGCCGGAGCTCGACGGTCTGCGGGTGCGTGGCGGGTTCGGGGACGGGCTCGGCGCTGTCAGGATTGGCGTGGGCGACCATGCCGGCCAGCACGTCCCCGCCCCACGCCAGTGGCACCCGGACGAGACCGCTGCGGTTCTTCTGACCCCAGCAGATGCTCTCGGGCGACTCCTCACCGTCGGTGAATCGCAGGTAGGACGTGGGGACCGTGTTGCCGAACGCGGTCAGCGCCCTGGCCGCCGAGAGGTAGCCGGCGATCAGCCGACGCCCGGTGTCGTTGATCCCCTTCTTGCCGACGATGGTGCTGACGCCGTTGCGCACCAGCCGGCTGTGGATGTGCAGGCCGTTTCCTGCGCCCTGGTCGCTCACCGAGGGAGCGAAGGTCACCTCGACACCATGGGCGTGGGCGACCTCGCGCACCACCCACTTCGCCAGAACGAGGTTGTCGGCCGCCTGCTCCAAGGGCACGGGTTGGAGCTCGATCTCGTCCTGCACCAGCTGCCGGCCGTCCTCGACGATGTTGCCGACCTCGCCGTGGGCGTACTTCAACGGGACCCCCATGGCGCAGAGGTGACCCAGCACCTGTTCCCGAACCTGCTGGCCCTTCGAGAAGGGCCTCGACTCCTGATAGCCGCGCTCCTCCTCGACGGGATAGATCTGCTCGGGCTCGCCGACGAGGTAGTACTCCAGCTCGCCGAAGGCTTCCAGCGTCATGCCGGTCTCCTGCGTCAGCACCTCGGCCGCGCGGCGCACCACCTGCTCGCGCGCGTAGGACAGCGGCTTGCCGAGCTCGTCGTAGAAGGAGCACAGCACGTCGAGCGAGCACCGCTGGCCGAAGGTGTTGAGGAAGGCCGTGCGGTGACGCGGAACGATGTAGACGTCGCTGTTGTCGGTATCGGTGCCAGCGAAGACACTCGATCCGTCCACACGCTCGCCCCGCGTCAGCACCTCGATGAGGTGGTCGCGCGAATTGATCGGGAAGGCCACGGTTTTCAGACGCCCGTCGCCGCCGACGTAGCGCAGGTTCACCTGGTGCAGCCCCAGCTGTTCGATCGCGCGCACGAGGTCGCCGCCGGTGAAGTCGGCCGAGGGCTTGCCGAGCAGGCGGACGATCGGGTGGGGCTCGAAGGCGTCGATGGCCATGCTCCGTTCTACCAGCGTCAAAGTGCGTTCTACCAGCGTCAGAACGCCAGGGCCCTACCGAGAGCTGCCGGTCCGGTGAAAGGTGCTGGCCACGTGTCGAGCTGGTGACACCCCGGATGTGGCCGGACTGGACTGACTTGACCCAGGGGGCAGCCTGCGGTGGGGCGCGACTCCATGTCCAAAATCTGTGTCTCTGTGTGGCCGCGACGGTCGTGAATGCCCTGCTCCTCGAGACGTCGAGACCGACCCTCTCGTAGGTTCGCGCGGTCTTCAGTCGGCACCTGCCCGCGCCTCGACCACCACTTTGCCGAGCGCGTGGCCGTCGCCGACGTAGGCGAGCGCTTCGGGCACCTGTTCGAGGGGGAACACACGGTCGATGTGAATACGGACATCTCCTGCGATGCATCGGTCGGCCAGAGGCGTGAAGTGCGCCGGACCCGGCTTGACGGCGAGAACCCCCAAGCGCCGACCCGTCATCGTGCCGATCAGTGCGCCTACCGTCACCACTCGCAGCAGGGCGCGCGTCGTCCCGCCGACGATCAGGTAGGTGCCACCGGGGGCGAGCGCACGGCGATACGCGAACACCGACCGCCGGGCGGCGAGGTCGATGATGAGGTCGTACGGACCGGTGCAGGTGAAGTCGTGGGCGCGATAGTCGATGACCTCGGCGGCCCCCAGGGATCGCATGAAGTCGAGCTTGCCGGCGTTGTCCACGCCGGTGACACGGATGCCGGAAGCAGCGGCGAGCTGGAGCGCGAACGCCCCAGTTCCTCCGCCGGCGCCGTTGATCAGCATCCGCTCACGGGGCTTCGCGCGCGCAACTGCTTGCACCGCGATCGCCCCCGACTGCGGCAGTGTCGACGCCTGGGCGAACGACAGTACGGCCGGCTTGAGCGCGAGAGCGTGCGCGGGCGCCACGGCGTACTCCGCGAAACCGCCTTTCAGAGTGAGATTGTCGCCGTAGACATCGTCACCGGGCCGGAACAGCGTGACCCCGGCGCCCACTGCCTCGACCACTCCCGCGATGTCCGAACCGAGCGTGCGGCGGGCGGGTCTGAACAGGCCGCCGAATCGGGCATAGGCGGGCGACCCGTGCAGCCCCTCCCAATCGCTCAGATTGACCGAGGTCGCGATCACCCGCACGAGCACCTGACCTCTTCCCGGTGTCGGCGTCGCGATGTCGTCGAGCCGCAGCACATCGGGCGACCCGTAGCGGTCAGAGACGACCGCTCTCATGCCCGCACGACCATCGTCTCGTAGATCGTGGGCCCCTCGACCATGAGCGACATGGCGCGCGCTCGCGCGTCGAGCTCGCGGTGCAGCGACTCGGCGATGCGCATGCAGCTGCCACCGCCCTGTTCCCAGGGCACAAGTTCGATCTTGAGGTCGACCGAGACGTTCATCCAATGCACGAAGCGCGCGAGCACGATACCTCCTCGGCACCATCAATCCGCGGTCGGCGGAGCCGACACCAGTCGCGCCCGCCGGGGCGCACCATCACGCGCCGTTCGGTGAAGACGTCCGCCCACCTGCTGGCGGACAGCGTACTCGCGCGCCCTTCCGCGCGGAGCTCTCGTCGGCGACCCGACGCTCCAGGCCCTCCAGCAGCAGCTCCAGCCCGTAGTCGAACTCGTCCGCGAACGCGTAGACGCCGTTGCCCAGCAGCTCGGCGCGCGAGCGCGCAATGTGCGGATACAGCTCCGCCGACGCCGCGACCTTGTTGGCGAACGCTTCCTCGGCGCCGTCCCCCGGTTCGAACGGCAGGCTCGTCCAGGTCAGCGCGAACCCGTACACGTAGGCGTCGATCGCGGAGAACGCGTGTGTCGCCAGCGCGGCGCTGAAGCCCTCGGACATCAGCACGCCGAGGAGACGGTCGTGGTGCTGCAGCAGCGCTGGGCCGGGGTTGGGACGCGATTCCATCATCCCGAGCGCCCACGGATGAGCGGTGAGCACCGACCGTGCCGATCGCGCCCGGCCGGTCAGCGCCTCCCGCCAGGTAGCGCCGACCTGGGGCAGTTCGATTCTCTGGAACACCCAGTCGGCGAGGTCGTCGAGCAGCGCCTCCTTGCTGGGGACGTGATGGTAGAGCGACATCGCCTCGACGCCGAGCGCCTTCGCGACGCTGCGCATGCTCACGGCGGCGACGCCCGCGCGGTCGGCGACTGCGGCGGCGGCGTCGATGATCCTCTCCCTGCTCAGTGGTGTGCGTCGCGTCATTTTCTCATCCTTGCGCACTTACACCCGTAAGTCTACGTTGGTGATCACCCCTTACAGCCGTAAGTCGAACGTTCGACGAAACCCGAGGACCTAGCGATCCTCACCACCACAACGGAGCCCACGATGAGAGCACGTCAACGCACCACCACGCTGGAGAACCTGCGGATCCCGGTGCCGGCCAAGCTCGCGGCAACCTGGACCAGCTTGATGTTCTTCTACATCTACATCGACTACTTCCACCTCTACCAGCCCGGCGCCATCGACCAGATCCGGGGTGGCGGCATATTCGAGTTCGACATCACCCCTACGTTGATGACCATCTTCGTCGTGGTCATCGGGTTCCCGGCCCTGATGGTGATGCTCTCCATGACGCTGCCCGCCCGTGTGAACCGCGCCACGAACCTCGTCGTGGCATCGCTCTACCTCCCTGTCACGGTGTTCAACGCGGTCGGGACGTCATGGGACTGGGCCTTCTACTACGGCTTCCACATCACCATCGAGGTGCTGCTCCTGGCCTTCATCCTGCGCTCCGCCTGGACCTGGCCCCGCACCTCACCGCCGGTGACCATGGCGACCGGCCCGGACCGTGAAGCCGTTCGCGCCCAGCTGCAAGCGTGAACCCGAGAGCAGTCCCCGTCCTGTTCGGAGCCATCTGCCTCGGTGCCGCGGTGCGGGCCTCCTGGCGGTGGGACATCAACTACCACTGAGACACCGCGTGGGGGGCCTTCCAAGGCCCCCCACCGGCAGGCCAGGTCATCGGATGCGCACACAGATCCACCGCATCCTCGACACCGACCCCAAGAACGGCAACGTCGTCGTCCGCCGCACCGACCCGCCACGACGGGCACGCCGAGCCCCAGTACCGGATCCGCCGGTCCCACCATCATCCCGGAAGGTCCCGGTCATGAGGGTCGACGATCTCGCGCTGGCCCCGGGCATCGAGCAGATGCACGGCGCCGAAGTCATCTTCAGCGGCTTCCACTTCGGGATGCCGACCATCGCCGTCCTGGGTGCCCTGCTCATCACCGGCGAATACGCCACCGGCATGATCCGCTCCACGTTCGCGGCAGTCCCGGCCCGGATCCCCGGCCTTCGCGCCAAGGAGATCGTCCTGGTCGTGCTGCTCGCGCTCGTCATCGTGCACCCGGTGCGGTGGCAGAGGGAGCCGGTCACGGCTCGCTCATCACTGGGACTGCACCCTCGAACCCTCCGGCGATGCCCATGAACCGACTGAGACAGGAGAACACCATGGACTCACGCCCTCAGCATCCGCGCGGAACGATGAGGGCCATCACCCAACTGGGATACGGCGGGACCGAGGTGCTCTCGCTCGCCGAGGTCGAGACGCCGGTGACCGGCGACGACGAGGTGCAGGAACGGTTCGTCGCGCTGCGGCCGACGACCGTGGACGCCGTTCATGCCTCGTCCGTGCCGGTCTCGGGGACCACCGCGCTCCAAGGACTCCGGCTGGCAGGCGTCGCGCCCGGGCAGAACGTGCTCGTGAACGGCGCCTCCGGCGGCGTCGGCGGAGGTCGCTACGACGTGCTCTTCGACCTCGTCGCCGACCACCCCCTCGGACGCGTGCGTCGCTCGCTCACGCGGCATGGAACGCTCCTGGTCGCCGCGGGAAAGGGAGGGAAGGTGCTCGGCCCGGTCGGTCGCATCGTCCGTGCATCGACCATGTCGTTGTTCGTGCCGCAGCGGCTGCGTCCGCCGGCCGCCAGGAGGAACGGCGGCGACCTCGCCGAGCTGACGCGGCGCATCGATGCGGGCGAGGTCGTGCCCGTCGTCGACGAGGTGTTCCCACGCGAGCGCGCCGCCGAGGCGATCACCCGACTCGACTCGGGTGAGGTGCGGGGCAAGGTGGTCATCACGGTCTGAGCACACGTCAGCGAAGGACCCGTTGGACTCGACCGCCCGCCCTGACCCTCGTGCGCCGAGTCCTGGACCGGCGCACCCACACCATCCTCGAAGCAATGAAGACCACCGGGGCTGACAACTGCACGACCACCCGGATGTGGAACGCCGAACGCGCCGTCAGCCGCGTGGACGGTTCCTGTCGCTGCCGGACCGTCCGGGCGTGAGCATTCCGAGCTCATTCACCAGTAGCGCACCTCCTGCCGCAGGCAGGAACAGCAAGGCGGGCATCCACTCAGTCACGGCGAACAGGCCCAGTGCGAGGAGGAGAACGACGATCGCTGCGACTCGAACCTTGGTGTGCATGACATCACTTCCGTTGCGTTCGTGAAGACTAGCATCCGCCTCCGCGGCAGCTCTGCGCCGTCCGCCTCAGCGTGCGGATTCCTGGTGGAAGCAGGAACCTCATCCGCATCACCGACGATTTCTCCGGCTGATCCGCCCTGTCCGGGCACCGTACCTGCGGGAGCACTCATCACGGCCGTCGTTGACACCGTGAGAAGCACGAACACCCCTCGAGCCCGCCTTCCTGCCCCTCCACCGCAGGCCGACGCCACCACGACGACCGCAGTCCGCACGCACGGCCGAGCGCCGGCATTCCGACACGCACGGTCCGGGCGAGGTGCCGAGGACGGATCCATTCCTCTGTAGCGTGGAACGATCTACTCCAGGAGGTCTCTCATGATGGACGTCGCCGGCGTCGGAGCGTTTCTCGGACTGTTCATCTGGTTGCTCATGGTCGCCATCACCTTGTGGCTGCTCTATTGGGTGGTGCGCAAGGGCGTCACCGCCGGCATCAGGGACTACGTGCACCAGCACGGCGACCGTGCCGGCAGCTTGCGGCCATAGACCATCCCCGGCACCGCCCCGGCCGGGCGCTGGGAAACCATCCGCGATGCGCCAAGGAGCCCCGCTGTGCAGCAATCAGTCCGTGTCCTCAGCGTCGCCGCTGCCGCTCTCACATCGCTGGGCCTCACCGGGTGCGAGGACAACCTGCTGCTCCAGGACAGACCGACCACCCCCTCCCAGGTCACGCCCACCGCGATCACCCCGGATCCCGGGTGCACCATCTCAGAAGCCGGCAAGGACCCAGGACAGACCGAGGATCTCACCACAGCACCCGACAACTTGAAGCTGAGCTGCGACGACCGGACCCTCATCCTGGCCGGTGACTACACCAACAGGACCGCCAACAGCTTCTTCCCGGACCACACCGCCATCAAGGCTGCCATCGTCGTCGACGGCGAAGCCCGCATCTGGCACCTCCTCGGCCCCCACGGCGAGGACGAGGGATGCCTGACCATTCAGCGTCTCGACGAGACCAGCGCCTCCCGCGACGAGTGCGACGCCGATCGGCTCGACCAGTGGCAGAACAGCGACCCCGCCGCAGAAACCCGCGACACCCCCGCGGCCCAGATCCTCTAGGACCTGCCCTACAGGACAAACGCCGACTCAGACGGAACCTCAGCTACAAAGCGGCCGTCGTCGTCCGGTAGCCGGCCATATATGAAGTCACCACGGGTCGGGCATGGGACTGGTCGGCGGTCGGGGGCAGTGCGTCCCCGGCTGGTGTGGGCCGGCATCTGCATCAGGGGACCTGGGGGCTCACGACAGCCTCGAGAGTGGAACCACGGTGTCGGTGGAACGGGAGGTTTCGAGGGCCGGAGATTTCCGACAGACACGTTCTACCTCGGCCGCCGGGCGCATCCAGCTCAGCGCTGACCACGGCTTCACCCCGTCCATGGCCCTGAGCGGCGAGAACCATCACTCCTGAGATCCTGTCCGAGCCGCTGGTCCGATCCCGTCCTCGAGGCCCGTTCGGCGCCGGAGGAAAGGCAGGGCCCAGGGTCTAGCCTGCTGTCGGCATCCAGAGCATGTTCCCCACGCCCCACAGCACCAAGCAGACCAGCACGAACGGCAGGGTCCTGGCGGCCAGGGCTCCGCGGGTGAAGGCGGGCCCCGGGGTGTCCTTCCGGTGCAGCGGACCGGCGATCCGGTAGGCGAGCTCGATGCGCGCCGGGCTGGCCAGGCAGGCCAGCCCGGCCGCCACGTTCTGTGAGGCCATCATCCACAGGGGGTCCATGCCCAGGGCGTGCGCGGCCGCGTCCTGGGTGCCCCCGAACATGGCATTGGCGCCCGTGCCCGAGGCCGTGATGTAACCGCCCAGGCCACCGAGCAGCGGGACCAGGAACAGGTAGCCCTGCCCCAGCCCGGTCAGCGCCGTGGCCAGGGCCTCGGCCAGCCCGCCCCCGGAGATCGCGGTGCCCAGCACCAGGTACAGGCCGGTCGGCACCGCCACCTGGAGCCACATCCGGGCGCTCTCCCGGGGAAGCCGTCGGCGGTGGCCCCTGGCCATGGAGAGCACGACGATCCCGACCAGGGCACCGGTGCTGGACCACAGGGCCGGCGAGCCCAGCACCGCGCCGAACCCACCGGGCGGCAGCCGGTCTTCGAGAAGCTGCCCGACGATGGTGCCGCCCAGCAGCACCAGGTACGGCACCAGAGCGCGGCCCGGGACGGGCCCCAGACGTCCCCGACTGATCACCCCGGCCCAGCCCGCGGACATCAGGAGGGTCGCCACCGCACCGGCCACGGCCGTGCCGAACACCAGATTCGCGGCAAGGACCAGAACGGACAGCACCGCTCCCGACGCCAGCCCCGTGCCGATCCAGGCCCCGTAGTCAGCAGGCCGGGGCCGGCCGTCGGACGCGGGCAGCCCCCGGCCGGCGATGACCGCGGCCACGGCACCGGAGCCCCAGAAGGCGATGACGTTCAGGACCCCGGAAGCCACCCCGAGGTCGTGCAGGGTGACGCCGGCGATCTGGGAGCCCAGCAGAGTACCGGGGCCCATGGAACCCCACGGGCCCACCATGAGCCCGACCAGCGAGAGGGAGGCCGCCCGCAGCGGCGTGAACCCCAGGGACAGCAGCAGCGGCAACCCGATGATCACGGAGACGCCGAACCCGGTGACGGTCTCCAGGAACGGCACCACCCCGTGCACCATGAGCAGCGCCGAGACCACCGTGGGGCCGCCCCCGGACGAGAGCCACCGGGCCAGGCTCTCCTGAGCACCGGTCCGGTCCATGACCCGTGCGAGCAGGATCCCGCCGGCAATGATCGCCAGCACCTCGACCAGGGTCCAGAAGCTCTCGCCGAAGGCCGAGGCCACCCCGGACACAGGGGTGTCGAACCAGGCCAAGCCGATCAGCACGGCTGAGGCCAGTCCGGCCCCGGGAGCCACCCACGAAGGCGCCGGCACGAGCAGCAGCACCAAGGTCAGCACAATGGGCAGGGCCGCCATGAGCACGTCCAACGGCGGCCCACCTCCACACTTCTCCTGTCGGGTCTCTGACACCGGCAGATGCTACGCCCCGACGGCGTCAGGGTGGTCACCGAGGCGGAGGGCACCTCCTGCTGCACCGCCGATTCTCGAGTCGGGCCGGGAGCCCCACCATAGGCAGGGCGGGGTGCAATGGCGTGATCCTACGGGTGGCCGGCAACTGATCATCGACCGTAAGAGCCGTTGCCACGGCATCCTCGGCATGGCCCGCTGCGGGGCCATGGATCCCACCGAACCGGGCCCCGCACCGCACGATCCGCGACGAGGCAGCCACCACCGGCCAGCGGCATGACCAGGGCACCTCGGACGACCTGACAAGAATGCCGATCGCACCCCGGCCACCGAACCGGTGAAGCCGCTGGGGGCAGGGCCCACTCCAGGTGGTGATCCGCTGGAGCGAGGTTCAGTGGGACGGGCAATGCCACGGGAACTGGGCGCTCTTCTCAACGTGGCCTGGATTGAGATCCGGGCCGGTGCCGGCCCCGGTCGATGTTCTGATTCCCATGACATGGACTGCTACGGCACCACAGGGACCGTGACCCGGGAGCACGGTCCCAGTAGGGGGACGCCTCCACCCTGTGGAGACGTCCCCCTTCACCGACGAACACGTGTAGACGTCAAAGTCCTGGGCGCTGTGAGCACGGCCTGGGCTCGGAGGACAGACGCACTGCGGGAACGCTGACCCCGATCATTCTCCTGGGCACTGGCGTCGAGCGGAGACCTGGTAGTCGGGAACCGGCCGGTCCTGGGCCTCCTGTGCGGTGGCGGCCACGCCGTTGCGCTCGATGTCCTCGATCAGCCAGTCCATCTCATCGATCTCCCGCCGCTGGGCCTCGCTGATCTCCACCGCCAGTTCGCACACCCGCACATCCGCTAGTTCCGCGCGTTCGGACCGGGTGATGGCCAACGAGTGGTGCGGGATCATCGAGCTCATGTACGCGGTGTCCTGCACCGTGGTCTGGCTGCGGTCCAGGAACGCCCCGCCGCCCAGCAGCAGGAGGCTGACCGCGACCACGGCCACGTTGGCCTTGGTGTTCTTGTACATGTTCAGCATCCAGGCGAGCATGACCAGGCCCATGGTCCCGCCCATGGTCAGGGTCATGAACAGCCGGTTCTCGCTCCAGCGCACGTGGCTCCACTCCCAGGAGCCGATGAACATGGCGGCGTACATCACCACCATGGCCGTGAGGATCATCGCCGCGAAGCGCCAGTACATCTTCAGGCCCCCGTGGGACTGGTGCTCGCCCTGCTGATCGCCACCGTGCTGGTTCTGATCCTTCTGGTGCTCGTGGTTCTGGTCGTTGCTGGTGCTGGGCACGGGTCCCCTCCGTTCTGTTGATGCTCGGCCGGGCGCAACAACGGGTGGCTGCCGACCATGAATTACAACCGACAGTAGACTGCTAATCACTCCTGCTGGGCTGGAAGCTATGAAGATTCAGCGAAGATCCACGTTCCCGCACACAGTGAACCGACAATCGGGGTGCGCCTGGCCTGTCATGGTCCAGGCAGGCCCTGTCTGATGCGAGCAATGTCCTCTGCGGTGTAGGTCTCTGCGATCTGCACACCGTTGCCCCCCGCCCAGGACATTGCGGAATTTCAGGCCCCGCAGCCGCGCCCCGGGCACGGGCCGGTAGGTGGTCCGCCCGCCGGAGACCGGCGGATGCCCACCCCATCGTGCACGGTGAGCGCGTGCAGCCACACACCATCGGCCGTCGGGGCGCACCCCGTGAAGCCGGTCCCCGCTTCCTCCGGGTGGGACCGGTGGACCCCGAGCAGGTCGGCGAGCCAGGTCTTGCCGTAGAGCACGTCGTCGGCGGCGATCACCAGCGGCACCCGGTGGTGCTCGACCGAGCAGACGTAGGGGTAGTACTTCTGGTGCGGGCCCCGGTCCCGGGTGAGCCGGATCTCCAGGCCCCGGTCCACCAGTGCCGCCAGTGGTTCGGGTGGGTCGGCGACGGTCTGGGCGTCTGTCCAGTCACAGGATCAGCCGTTGCGGGCGCACGGACCCCCGCCCGATGGCCTCCACGACCCAGTGCACGGTGCGGATCCGGTCCCCGTAGGAGGTCAGGCTCACGACCACCGGGGCGTCGTCGGTCACCGGGCCGGTGGCGAAGCGATTGCGGCAGGCACAGAAGAGCGCGCCGGGGCCGGCCACGGCCGCCTGCACCCACCCGCGCGCGAGCTGCCGCCCCCACGGCCACCGCACCAGGTGACGCATCCTCCGGCCTAGGACTCGCACCGGCACACGCGGCGACGACTGAAGCACAGACACCCTCCCCCAGGGCTGACAACAGGATCAGGTCAGCCCAGCCATGACTGCTCATCGGGCTGCTCCGGTGTCCCGGCCGGCCCTTGTGCCCCTGCGGCGCGAGAACATCCGTGGACGTCTCAAAGACTGACGCCGGCTGCGACGGGACCGTGCACTGCCGTGTCTCACACACCGTTGGTCCGACGGACCCGGGGTGGCCGGTCGTGGCTCGGGCGCCCGGCGAGCCTCCTGCACCATGCCCATGCGCTATCGCTCGGCGTTCCGGCCCTCACTGTGAGCGCGGGTGCGTCGACGGTCCAGTGTCCGGCCCCGGTGGAAGCGCTCCAGCTGTGCCAGGACCTGATCCCGGGTAGCCCCGCTCCGGGCGTGGCGGCGGATTTCCCAGGGGTAGTAGTAGGGCTGGGAGGCGATCTGCTCGTCGGTGCGCCAGGTGCCGTCGATGAGGTAGCGCACCACCGTGTTGGCGAACGCCATGACCGGCACCGCGAACAGCGCCCCGGCGATGCCGTAGAGGATCGACCCGGTGGCCACGGCCAGGAACACGGCCAGCGGGTGCAGGGACACGGCCTTGCCCAGGATCAGCGGCTGCAGCACGTTGCCCTCCAGCTGCTGGACGAGGATCACCACGCCCAGCATCAGCAGCGCGTTCGTCGTGCCGTTGGCCACCAGCGCGACCAGCACCGCGACCGCCCCGGTGGCCACCGCCCCCACGATGGGGATGAAGGAGCCCAGGAACACGAGGATGCCGATCGGCAGGGCCAGCGGCACCCCGAGCAGGGCAGCCCCGGTGCCGATGCCCACCGCGTCGATGGCGGCCACCAGCCCCTGGGCGCGGGCGTACTGGACCAGGGCCTCCCAGCCGTGCCGGCCCGCGCCGTTGACCGCCCGGCGGGCCTCCACCGGGAAGAGCCCGACGACGAAGAGCCAGATCCTCTCCCCGTCGGCCAGGAAGAACAGCAGGGTGAAGAGCAGGATGAGGATGCCGGTGAGCAGGTGCCCGGCCGTGGCCCCGAAGGACAGCGCCCCGTCGAGCAGGGCCTGGCTGTTGTCCTGGACGGTGGCCCCGAAGTCGGTGACCCAGTCCTCCAGGTCCGCGGTGCCGAAGTTCAACGGCGTGTCCTGCAGCCGGTCCAGCAGTTCCCCGGCACCGACCACCACGCTGCCGGAGAGCTCGGCGAAGCCGACCACGATCTGCTGCCCGGCCAGCACGAGCAGCCCCACGACGACGCCGACCAGCCCCAGCACGGTGGCCCCGGCGGCCGCCCCGGCCGGCACCCGGTGGCTGCGCGCCCACTTCGTCAGGGGAAAGAGCAGACCGGCCAGCAGGCCCGCCAGCAGCACCGGGACGACCACCACCGTGACCGTGGAGAGCAGGTAGCCCAGCACCCCCACGGCCGAGGCCACGACCAGCAGCCGCCAGGACCAGGCCGCAGCCACCCGCACCGCCACAGGCACCCCTGCCGCGGCACTGCCGTGGGCCGAGGCCGGCTCACGATCGGGTCCCGGATCGGTGAGGCGCGGTACGCCGTGGGCTGTCGAGGCCATGGTGGGATCCTCCCACGATCACCGGTCAGCACGCCGAGGGGTGCTCATCTTCCAGGACGGGAGAATGTCGGGGGTGACCCTCCACCGGACGTGCATCCGGCACAAGGTCGCCCCCGCCGTGACACCCTCCGGGCATGCCGGAACTCACTCCTCCTCGAGGATCTCCCCGGTGGTGGCCATGATGTACGGCTCGCCCACGTAGTCGGCGTAGAGCTCGTCCTCCAGGTCGATGCCGAGCTCCTCCTCGGTGGCGGCGATGTCGAAGTCCTGGGCGACCGTGCCGGTCACCTCCACCACCTGCCCGTCGTCGAGCGGAGGGATCTCCTGCTCCTCGACGATCAGCAGCGGATCCACCGCGGTCCCGGCGGCACCGGCGATCACGAACGTGTCGGTCGACAGCGTCTCGGTCACCTCCGCGGAGACGGTGACCTCCTGGCCGGCGTAGGTTTCGCTCTCGTCGTAGAAGGCCTGGTCGTAAGGGCCGACGTAGCCCGCGCCCGCTCCGGTTTCACCGTCCTGCGGCGCCGGGGACGATTCCAGGACCTCGCCCTCGGAGATGTCCTCGACGTCCGTGCCCTCCTCGGGGCCCTCGGTGTTGCACCCGGCCAGTCCGAGGCCGGCCACAGCGACGATGCCGGCGGCCATCGCCCGTGTGCTGCGTCGATCTCGTGTCCTCATGATGTGCCTCCTGAGTTGCGATCGTTCTCGCCGAGGGGCTGGTCGATCAGCGCCCCGGCCTGATGCCCATCGACCCTGAGCAAGCTGTCCATCCCGATGCAAGGAACACCCCACCCTTCCCCGCGTCTTCCGACCGCACCGTGAGGAAATCGTTATGCCTTATCAGGGGCAGTTGAGCCCGTGAAAGCCACTGTTCTGGCCTGAATCTGATCGCACTTAAGCAGTTCTCCCGGGTCACTTCGACCGGTGAAGACGACGATGTCACCGGCGGCCGCACAGCAGCCGAGATCGTCGTGACCGAAGGAGCCCACGCACCTCGGTCCGCGTCCCGGCCCGCGGGTGTGGCGCACGAACCGCGCACTCGTCCGCTCCAGGTCCGTGCCGGTGACCGTGCCCATGATCTGCCACGTTCGCTGGTACACCTGCGGGTGCACGGCCTCGAAGTAGGCACGGTGGGTCCAGGCTGGCGGGATGGGCGTCCTGGGGGGGCGCAGCCCGACGACGCGGCCGCCCCAGCCGACGCGTCGAGTCCTATCGGAGTGGGGCTCGACCGCGTGATCGGTGCGGAACAGGTTCTCGTTGATCCCGGGCCGCTTTCGGGGCAGGTCTCGGGCGGGTCATTCCTCGGGTACAGCTTGGACGTCGTCGGCGACCACACCGAGGTCGAGCTCGCGTTCGACGAGGTAGTTGTTCTCGTCCTGGTCGAAGTCGAACCCGCCCCAGGCCTCCACGTCGGTGAGCAGGATCTGGCGCACGGTGCCGGTGACCTCCACCCGGTCCCCGTCCTCGAGGCCGGCGGCGGCGGCGTCGAAGCCCACCACGGGGGTGTCCTCATCCCCGACGGTGAAGAGGTTGGGGCCGTGGACCTCGGTGACCTCGTTCTCGAAGGTCACCGTTTCGTTGAGCATGGCCGCGGCGGTCTCGGTGCCTTCGTCCTGGGCTTCCTGCACCGGAGTCTCTTCGGCGCATCCCATCATCAGCACGGAGGCGACGGCGGCGGCCGCCGGCCACGTTGCCAGTTTCTGTCCTCGGGTCCGCATCATGTGCTCCTTCGATCAATTCGTTGCCTGGCTCCGCGACGTCGTCGCGGTTCTCGTGTCCGCACACCCCCGGACGGTTACCGGGGCCCAGTCAGCGTCGTGACCGGGGGCCAGTTGGCCTGCCTGGCTCAGCTGCCGACGCCGGTGACCGATCCGTCCTCAGCGTTGATCCCGACGTCGAGGACCTCGCCGGTGCCGGTCTCGTTGATCTGCACCACCCAGGTCAGCAGGCCGTTGATCTCTCCGAGGTCCCCGGCGCGGGCCAGGGTTCCATCGACCTCGCCGAAGGCGGTCTCCACGGCTTCGGTGAGGGTGACGGTGGCCCGGTCCAGTTCGGCGATCTTGTCGTCGGTCAGGGCGACCTCCTCGCCCTGCTCGAGGACTTCCTCGCCGTCGGCCGAGACGGTGACCTCGTGGCGGGTCTGCCCGGAGGCCACGCCCACGATCCAGCTCTCGCCCTCGGCCTCGCGGTCCAGCTGCACGGCCCTACCGTTCTCCACCGCGCCTTCGGCGGTGGCGATGGCGGTGGCCGCACCGGCAGCACCAGCCACCGGATCAGCGTCGGCTGACGCGGAACCGGTGGCCGTAGCGGCATCGGTGGCCGTGGGGGTCGCCGTCGAAGTGGGGGACATGCCCCCCTCGGGCGTACTGGTTCCGGTGGCGGTGGCGACAGGGCCCACGACCTCGGCCGTGGTGTCCTCTTCGCCGCATCCGGTCAGGGCCAGAGCAGACACGGCCAGGACGGTCAGGACGGGACGTCGATAATCAGTAAGCTTCATCTTTCCCATGCTTGCCCATGTCAGCGGGCATTTCAAGACATCGTCCTGCATCGTGCGGCGCGGTCGCCCGCAACCTCGGCCTCCCATACGCCAGGCTGCTGGGCAGTGCCTGTCAGTCTCCGGAATCCGATCCACAGCGGTTCCCCCACCCTGGCGCAACCGGCTACGGTCGAATCCTTGAGGGGCACCGGGTTCACCGGCTCAGACCCGGGTATTGCACCCACACCCACTGTGTCCGGACGAAGGAGCGAGACCATGATGCACGTGCCATCGATGCTCAAGTCCTACCCGAAGGACCTCGGGACGGTGGACGAGGTGAAGCTGGCCGCCTGCATCGCCGCCTGCTTCGAGTGTGCCCAGACCTGCACAGCGTGTGCCGACGCGTGCCTGTCCGAGGACACGGTCGGGGAGCTGACCCAGTGCGTGCGCACCAACCTGGACTGTGCGGATCTGTGCGCGGCCACCGGCAACGTGCTCTCCCGGCACACCGGCTACGACGTCAACATCAACCTGGCCGCGCTGCGGGCCTGCTGGATGGTGGCCAAGGCCTGCGCCGAGGAGTGCGAAGCCCACGCGGACCGGCACGACCACTGCCGCATCTGCGCCGAGGCCTGCCGCCGGTGCGAGGTCGCCTGCATGGACCTGATCACCGCGCTGGGCTGACCAGAGGCCCAACTACCACTGCCCCGGGGGAACCGGCCCATGGTTCGGTCCGCACCCGCCGGCCCAGCAGCAGACCACCCGGAAAGGGCAGCCCCTCGGCCAGCACCCAGTGCACCGCTTCGACAACGAAAAGGACCACCATGAACACCACCCACCACCGTCATCGCGTGCGGAAGCTGGCCGGCGCCCTGGTCCTGGCCACCACCGCCGCGGTGAGCACCGGCTGCGGCACCAGCAGCACCCCAGAACCCGCCCCGGAGACCGAGACCACCCCGGCCCAGCCCGAGCAGACCCCTGGCGAGCAGACCACCGTCGCCTACAGCGGGCCCTACGACGAGGAGTTCCGTGCGGACGTGTCCTCCTACGCCGGTCAGCAGGTGACCCTCACCGGCGAGGTGGCCGACCTGGTCCCCTCCCGCTCCGCGATGGTCCTCACCGACCCCGAGAACCCGGACCTGGATCCGCTGCTGGTCAGCGCCCAGTACGCCTTCCCCGACGCCGAGGAGGGCGCGATCGTGGACGTCACCGGCACCCTCCAGACGAACTTCCAGGCCCGGGTCGACCAGGACGACGTGGACAACGACGCCGGCTTCTACGACCGCCACATCGGCCACCCCTACCTGGACCAGGCCGGCCTCGGCACCGAGTAGTCCGGTACGGGCGGTGACCGGGCCGCCTCAGCCCCGGTGCAGCTCGATGCTCAGCAGCTGGGGCGGGGCGTTGATCCGCACCGGCAGCAGACTGAACCCGATCCCGCAGGTCACGAACATCTCGTTGCCCTCGGCCCCGTAGCCGTCCGGGGCGAAGCCGTCGGCCACGAGCTCCTCCTCCTCGGTCAGTCCCAGGTAGGACCACCGGGACAGCAGGGGCAGGGCGATCTGGCCGCAGTGGGTGTGCCCGGCCACCGCCATCGGGGCGGTGCCGGCGGGCAGCTCCGGGAACGTGGTCGGGTTGTGCATCATCACCAGCCGGGGTGCGGCCTCCGGTAGGTCCTCAAGGGCTTCCTGAGGGTCAGCTGCCCCGACCGAGGAGGGCCCCACCCCGACCAGGAACAGTCCCGGTCCGGGGCCGCCGCCGGGGGCGGGCACCAGGACGGCCTCGTCGGCCAGGACCTCGATCCCGCGCTCCTCGAAGGCGGTGGTGAGCTCCTCGACGGCTCCGACGGCGTAGTCGTGGTTGCCCATCACCGCGTACACCGGGATCTCGGCTGCGGTCAGGGGTTCCAGCAACTCGGTCACGTGCTGGATTCGTTCCTGGATGCTGGTCTCGCTCTGGTAGAGGAAGTCCCCGGGCAGCAGCACGGCCGCCGGATCGGCGGCCACGGCCTGCTCCACCACGCGCTCGATCATCGAGGTGTTGTCCCACCACATCCCCACCTGCAGATCGGAGAACACCAGCACCTGGGCCCCCTCCCAGTCCGGGCCCAGTCCGGGGATGCGGGCCTGGATGCGTTCCTCGTTCAGGATCAGCCGCGGTTCGATCGCCACTCCGTAGCCGGTCACGAGCAGGCCCAGGGCGACCAACCCCGCCACGACGCCCGTGAGCCAGGACCGGACACGACCACGCCGGCGAGCTCGGCGCCCCGGCTCGGAACCGTCGTGCCGGGCAGCTGAAGAGTTCATTCCAGTCCTCTCGTGGGCGGGTGCGGTATCCCGGTACGGGTTCCCCCGGTGGCGCCTGCGGGCCCGGTGCACCGGCCCTCCACCCTAGCGACCCCGGTCCGGATCCTGTGACGGGCTCCAACCCCCGGATCAGGGCAGGCCTCAATGGTGGTGCGACGCGCACCCAAGCGGTCTTCGCTGCGTCGCTGGGCACCCCATCGCTCCCACCCGCTGAGCAGCTCTGATGACTAGGGTAGGACGACACAGGTCGACGACAGGCCACCCTTGCACACCCCGTCACCGGAGCACCGAGGAGCACGCTGATGACCCACCGCACCTTGACCCACCGCGCACCGATCCTGGCCGCGGCCGGCCTGACCGGGGCGCTGTTGCTGACCGGGTGCCAGGACGAGACGAGGCTGACCCAGCTGGACCAGTCCGGGGTCTCCAACGAGGAAATCGTCGGGGAAGAGATCATCCTCAGCAATGACGTGGAGGGCATCTACGGGGACGAGTTCCTGACCATGGGAGATGAACAGACCGTCGTCTTCGTGACGGACATGCCGGCCGATCTGCGCCCCGGTGACGAGGTCGAGGCCACCGGCACCGTGGCCGCCGGTGATCTGTTCAGCGATCCCGGGGACCGGGAGCGGCTGTACCAGCTCACCGATGAGGGAAACGCCAACTACCTGGTCAATCGGGAGTCCGAGCTCTACCTCACCGAGGCCACCGTCACCGTCGTCGAATAGGCACCCCGGTCTCTGGGCCGTCGCCCTCCAGTTGCCCTGCGGCTGGAGGGCGACGGGAACATGAGCGAAGGGAGCCCCTCTCACCGCCTCAGCGGTGAGAGGGGCTCCCCGGTCGTTCGGGTGACGTCTAGTCCTGCTCGATGACCTGGGCGTCGTCGGCGACCACGCCGAGGTCGAGCTCGCGCTCGATGAGGTAGGACGTCTCGTCGTCGTCGAAGTCGACTCCCCAGCCGCTCTCGATGTCGGTCTCCACGATCTGGCGGACGGTGCCGGTGACCTGGACCATGTCCCCGTCCTGGATGTCCTGGGCGGACGCGTCCACCCCCACCACCGGGGTGTCGTCCTCACCGACGGTGAACAGGTTCGGGCCCACGATCTCGGTGACCTCGTTCTGCATCGTGACCGTCTCGTTGAGGATCGCCGCCGTCGCCGAGGCGTCCCCCTCCTGCGCCTCCTGGACCGGGGTCTCCTCAGCACAGCCCACCATCAGGGCCGAGGCGAAGGCGGCCGCGGCCGGCAGAGCAAACATCCTCTTCTTCGAGCTGGTCGACAT
>NZ_JAVFWZ010000035.1:0-748 GCF_040981245.1 Kocuria cellulosilytica
GAGTAGACCGGCGACAGCCAGATCACGTCCACCCCCAGTTCCTGGAGGTGGTCCAGGTGGGCGAGGACGCCGCCGAGGTCCCCGATCCCGTCACCGTCGGAGTCGGCGAAGGAGCGGGGATAGATCTGGTAGACCACGGCGTCGGCCCACCACGCCGGGGCGTCCCCGGTGCCGCTGCCCGTGCCGGAGCGCTCGGTGGTGATGTCGTGCTGCTGGGGGCTCGTGCTCATCTGACGCCTCCTGGATCGCGCCGGGAACGACCGGCCGGCGGAAGAGGGCGGCGCCCCTGGGCGGCGGTGTCGCTGCTCCGGCGCCACCGGTCTCGGTACCCGACCAGTCTGCTGGACCGGCCCGTTCCCGCGACACCGCCGACATCCGGCGTAGTACAACACGATCCGACATTCAACGTGTTGAAATGAACACGCCACGTGGTGCGACCGGTGCGCACGACCCGTGCTGCCGCACCGCTCCGTCCGTCGACCTGGGAGAACCGATGCCCGAGCTGCTGCCCGACCGCCGTCGCCGGGAGATCCTCGCCCGGGTCCGGGCCGCCGGCGCCGTGCGGGTGGCGGAGCTCGCCAAGGAGCTCGAGGTCTCCGACATGACGGTTCGCCGCGACCTGGAGCGGCTGGCCCGCGACGGTGAGCTGCAGAAGGTGCACGGCGGGGCCACGCTGCCCTCGGACTCCTCCGCGGCCGAACCGGGCTTCGCGCGCAAGTCCGGGCTGCAGCTGCCGGAGAAGGCGGCC
>NZ_JAVFWZ010000036.1:0-744 GCF_040981245.1 Kocuria cellulosilytica
CGGCCCGCCGACGAGCGTGGCCTCCAGCGCGGCGAGCGCGAGCTTGTCGGCGCGGACCGCCCGGGCGAGGGGGTGGGCGGCCATCCGGGCGACGACGTCCGAGCTGCCGAGCACCAGTCCGGCCTGCGGGCCGCCGAGCAGCTTGTCGCCGCTGGCGATGACGATGTCGGCGCCGCCCGCGAGGGCGGTGGCGGCGTCGGGCTCGGACGGCAGGTGCGGGTCTGGGGTCAGCAGCCCGCTGCCGAGGTCGGCCACCAGGGGCACGCCGTGGGCCTGGGCCAGCGGGCGCAGCTCGCCGACCTCGACGCCCGAGGTGAACCCCTCCAGCCGGAAGTTGCTCGGGTGCACCTTGAGGAGGCACCCGGTCTCCGGGCCGATCGCCTCGGCGTAGTCGCGCAGGTGGGTCCGGTTGGTCGTGCCCACCTCGCGCAGCCGGGCGCCGGTCGACTCGATCAGCTCCGGCAGCCGGAAGCCGGCCCCGATCTCGACGAGCTCGCCGCGGCTGATCACCACCTCGCGGCCGGCGGCCAGGGCCGTGGTGGCCAGCACCAGGGCGGCCGCGCCGTTGTTGACGACCAGGGCGTCCTGGGCGGGAGGGCAGGCGGCGAGCAGGGCCGCCCGGGTCGCGGCGCCGCGGCGGGAGCGGGTGCCGGTGCCCAGGTCGAGCTCCACGTCGACGTACCCGCCGGCTGCCACCAGCGCGTCCAGGGCGGCCGCGGAGAGCGGGGCGCGGCCGAGATTGGT
>NZ_JAVFWZ010000037.1:0-736 GCF_040981245.1 Kocuria cellulosilytica
GCATCGGCATCCCCACCCTCGTGGCCAACACCCTGCCCGAGGGTGTCGACGTGGTGCTGCAGTCCGAGAACTGCGTGCTCGGCATGGGCCCGTTCCCCTACGAGGGCGACGAGGACCCGGATCTCATCAACGCCGGCAAGCAGACCATCACCCTGCGGCCGGGGGCCTCGGTCTTCGACTCCGCCACGTCCTTCGGGATGATCCGCGGCGGGCACGTCAAGATCGCGATCCTCGGCGCCATGCAGGTCTCCGGCGCCGGCGACCTCGCCAACTGGATGATCCCCGGCAAGATGGTCAAGGGGATGGGCGGGGCCATGGACCTGGTGGCCGGCACCCCGCGCGTCGTCGTGCTGACCGAGCACGTCACCAAGGACGGCTCCGCCAAGATCAAGACCGAGTGCGACCTCCCGCTCACCGGGGTGCGCGTGGTGGACCGCATCGTCACGGACCTGTGCGTGTTCGACGTCGAGGACGGCGGACTCGTGCTGCGCAGCCTCGCCCCGGGGGTCACGGAGGACGAGGTCCGCGAGAAGACCGAGGCGTCCTTCCGCACCGACCTCCAGGACGTCACCCCCGACACCGTCCCCACCGGGACGGATCCCACCGCACCAGCTGCTGCCGAGGAGAACCGATGAACACCCCGACCGACGTCGTCATCCTGTCCGGCGCCCGCACGCCCCAGGGCAAGATCCTGGGCCGGCTGGCGTCCCTCACCGCGGCCGAGCTCGGCGCCCAC
>NZ_JAVFWZ010000038.1:0-735 GCF_040981245.1 Kocuria cellulosilytica
TATGGCAATATGGCAATTCTTGGTAGAAAAATATTTAGTCTCTCCGCAAATTTTGGTGCACATAGTGCTAAAGCTTAAGCGCAACCTTTTTCTCCAACAAGGTGATGGAGGCTCGTCCTGCCATAATTCGTTTTACTGTTTTTATCTTGCATACCGTTCCTTCAAGAATTCCATTGTTCCATTTGCTGGTAATGGAATTCTTGATGGCCTGGTAGTCGTCAAGCAAACCCATGGCAAACTTTTCTATTCCATCCACCCCACATCCAATGGCCATATTTATCCATTTGTATAGTCCCATTTTGTTCTCTCCACTCAATATCCCTTGAAATGTGGAGACAAAGTATTTCAAATCATACATGTTTTTTTGTTGCATGAAAATCTTGACAGATTCCGTCTTTGGTCTTGAATTAAAGTGTACAATTGCGTTCCAAAGATCATGCTCTTCCATTCGTATGCTTTCTTTTGATAGAAATTTCCTCATTCTTTCTTTGTACTCCCCATATTCATTTTTCCATTTCTCCCTCAGAATGGACAGCAACATTTTCATTGCATACTTTTTCCCCGAACCATGAACGCCCTTGACCACACCTGAGTATTCCAAAGTCTTTTTCTCTAAGATTCTATCTGATATGTACTTCACATTTTTATATACCCATAGTTGGCTAGGGTTGAGAAAACTCTCATAAGTTGCATCTAGCAGTTTCTTAATCTCGCAACTGCTATAGCCTGTTTTGT